>CAMGEM010000062.1 GCA_946055095.1 uncultured Parabacteroides sp.
ATACAGGTCGGGTGGATCTGTACCATACAGGGATTTGCGAAGTAAGCACCCTTCTTGTAGCACTGCCATGCAGCCGAACCATTAGATGCCATAGCGTTCGTTGACAAGAAGAAGGTATTCACATAACCACCCGTCGCTACAACCACAGCATGAGCCGCATAACGCTCCAACTTACCTGTGATCAAGTTACGCGTGATGATACCACGTGCACGACCATCCACCTTGACAACGTCCAACATCTCGTGACGAGTGTACATCTTCACCTTGCCCTTACCGATCTGACGGCTCAACGCAGAGTAAGCACCTAACAACAGCTGCTGACCCGTCTGGCCACGGGCGTAGAACGTACGTGATACCTGAGCACCACCGAATGAACGGTTGTCGAGCAAACCACCATACTCACGTGCGAAAGGAACACCCTGCGCTACGCACTGGTCGATGATGTTGTTAGACACCTCAGCCAAACGATAGACGTTCGCCTCACGAGCGCGATAGTCACCACCCTTGATCGTATCATAGAACAAACGGTAAACAGAGTCACCATCGTTCTGATAGTTCTTAGCAGCGTTGATACCACCCTGAGCAGCGATAGAGTGCGCACGACGCGGAGAGTCTTGGATACAGAAGTTCAATACATTGAATCCCATCTCAGCCAAAGAGGCAGCAGCCGAAGCACCGGCCAAACCTGTTCCGACCACGATGATGTCCAAACGACGCTTGTTTGCGGGATTCACCAGTTTCTGATGATCTTTATAATTTTTCCACTTCTCAGCCAACGGGCCTTGAGGGATCTTTGAATTAATTTCAGCCATAATGATTGATTTTCAAATTTTCTTGTGAGTAATTACCAAACCGACTTATGCGCCAACACCGTTGATGAAGAAAATGATCGTGATGATCGCGAAGGCACCACAGATGATTGTAGCGACACACTTGGAGATACACTCCAGACGGCCCATCCACAAATTGTTGTTCCAACCCAATGTCTGGATCGCAGACCAGCAGCCATGAGTCAAGTGGAACCATAAAGCGGCAAACCATACCAAATACAATACCGTATTCACAATATTGCCTTGGAAATAGAAGTTGATGAACGCCGCACCATCCTGCGGGTTGATGTCGCCATGAATGCCTGCCAACTCAGCAAACATCATGTTGTACCAGAACTGCGAGAAGTGCACGATCATACCGATGATCACGATCGCACCCAACACGAGCATGTTCTGCGAAGCCCAAGTGACGCCCTTCGGACGTGCGTTCAACGCATAACGGTCGTTACCACGCGCCTTGCGATTCTGCAATGTAAGCATGATCGCATACACGAAGTGAACAACTACACCAGCAGCCAAAACAAGTGTACCAGCCACAGCGTACCAGTTAGAGCCCAGCAAGCCACAAACGGTGTTGTATGCCTCGCCAGAGAATACCGCCGCTACGTTCATACACAAGTGGAACAGTAGGAACAGGATCAGGAAGAGACCCGAAATACTCATGATCAGCTTCCTTCCGATAGAAGAATTAAGTAACCACATAAGATTAGAATTTAAGTTATTTAATTGTATGAATGATTTCTCTATTGGAATTTAATATTCGCTTCGCAAAGGTATGCTAAATCCACTTATTGCGCAAACGATTTGAAAGATTATTCTGCTTGAAAAGTAGCTTCGTGTATTCATCCGCCCACAATCGGGTGTTAATGTAATTTAACAACCGCATGACTGCTTTTCCACACCTGCCTCCTATATTCGCGACAACGAATCGGCAAAGGAGCCGCTCACGCGTATTCCTTACCTTATTATTAATAGGATAAACAAAGACTCATGCACACAAACGAACAAATCCTCTCCTTCTTGAGGGCACTGAGCGCGAACAATTACCGCGAATGGTTCCAAGCCCACAAGGAAGAATATGACCGGTTGCGCCAAGCCTTCACCGACGAGGTGCAACAACTGATCAACCGTATCGCACTTTTTGATCCCGAAGTAGCCGGATTGGAGGCGAAAAACTGTCTCTACCGTATCTATCGAGACATTCGTTTCTCTCCCGACAAGACACCCTACAAGAATCATTTCGCCGCCTATATCGCTTTGGGCGGTAGAGGTAGTCTTCGGGGAGGTTACTATCTGCACATAGAACCAGAGCGCTGTATGCTATCAGGTGGCGTCTGGTGCCCGGCACCCCCTCTGCTCAAGCAGCTGCGTCGTGACATCTATGACCATATCGAAGAGTTCACCGAAATACTGGAGAATCCAGCGTTCAAGCAACACTTCCCCGGATTAGAGGGAGAGAGCCTCAAACGAATGCCCGCAGGTTACCCCGCAGACTGCCCCTATGGCGACATCTTGCGACATAAAGATTTTTGCGTCGTGACGCAGCAACCGGAAGCGTTTTTCTCAAGCCCGGATTGGCTGGAGCAAACAGCCGCCATCTTTGAATTATTGCAGCCTTTCAACCGCTTTCTGAACTACACGGTCGATGACTATCTCGGAGATGTATAAAAGTGCCATTTTGATTTCATTTTGTCTATTCAGGCAAGTGCCGAAACAAATAGGGAGAAGATTAGACCGCTCTTAGAATAACAAAACGATAAACTTTTTCCCAAAACAGGCATGTTATGCAACATAATCGCAAAGCATACGACGTTAAATAGTGTGATATAGCTAACAAAATGTTCGCTTTGGATTTTGTCATTATTCGGAAATGCACTTACTTTGTGGTACAAATTAATTGTTAGACCTATTAAACGTAATAATATGAAAACAGCATTTGCGGGTAAAGGTATCATGGCGCTGATCTTTACTTTCCTCTGCAGTTTTGCAGTAAGCGCAGTAACTCCGAAGGATTATTTGTATGACACGAAGGAGGAGAATGGCAAGATCGTCTCTAAGGTGGTCTATTTGCAGGAAGATGGCATGTTGAACAAACAGGTTCGTTACGAATTCCAATACAATAGTGAGGGCAAGGTATCAGAGAAGACAGCTTACCGTTGGAATGGTTCCAAAGATGAGTGGACTCCTTTCTACCAAATCCATTATCAATATGTTGAGGATGGCCAGATTAAGACGCATTATGGTATGTGGGACGCTAAGAAGAAAGCCTACACGCTGAACGTGCAGGAGATGGTTATTCCAAGCGATAACTACGAGGAGATTTTCTCATAATACATACTTTAAATTTTAGACTTTCAGAAAAATGATAAGGCGGATGCGAAAAGCTACGCCTTATCATCATTTCTTAGGAAAAGATAGTGTAAGAAACGAGGGTTGAGTATATACAAGAAAAGGAGACCGCTAATCCTGTAAGGAAATAGGCGGTCTCCTTTATTCGTTTTTAGCGAAGAGATTAGTAGATCTGATCCAAATCAGCCGCTTTTACTCGAAACACATGACCATTACGAGAGAACACCAACTCTCCGTCCTCTTTCTTCTTTTGGCTCACCAAGCGTTGAAACGCTAAATTTGCGCCCTTTACAATGTTCTCTTCGAATTCCCTAACTTGTTGCTCGTTCATGATTGTTCAAGTTTTCTAAAAATCTCTTCTTTGTAAATCTCTCGTTTGTCATTCTTGAATCCCTTGGCAATTACCTCCATGGGAGACATCGAATTGTCCGCGATCATCCAATAATCGCTGATAGGAAGATACAACTCAAACAAGTTATGAATGCCTGCTGCATATCTACGCCGAATTGTCGGCTCAGGAATGTTATGCCCACCTGAGGCCACCCGCATCTTAACCCGTTCCACTGCTAAGTCTGGCGTATTGAGCCAAAAATAGAGCAATGTTACATAATAACCTTCCCTTTGGGCTTCCCGTATCAAATTCGCGACCGAACGGGTAGCCAATGTCGTTTCCATAGCGAACGTCTCACCATTGCTGATGAGCTCCTTGATGCGCTTATACATAATTCGGCTTGCTTCGACAGCCACGGCAATGCTGTCCGCATTGAAAGGAGAGAGTCCTTTAGCTATCTCGTCAGAGTTGACAAACTCTTTACACTTCAGCATTTCTGGCAGAATGGTAAAAGAGGCTGTTGTCTTTCCAGCTCCGTTGCAACCTGATATTATATACAAATATGGCACTGTTCGATATTTATTTTGACGATGCAAATATATGTATTAGTTCAATACTGTAGGTGATTTTATTCTCAAAAATCGTGAAATTGTGCAGAAAACGTACCGTTTAGGCTTCATTTCGTCCCCGAAACCCTCCGTTTTGTCCGCAACTCACACCCAAAGGAGGTCACTCATGATGCCATCAGACAGGAAAAGTCCCTTTCGGGAAAGCCGCAGCCGACCCCCTTCGTGGATCAATAATCCTTGTTGGAGGGCTCGTTGCGCCTGTTTCAAGCAGTAAGCTAACCACTTCTCGCCAAACGTCGCAGCAAGCTCCTCACAGGAAATGCCCCATTGGGTACGCAGGCGAGTGATGACAAAATCATTGTAACGGGTGGGGATAGCCAACACTTCACGTTCCAACTGCGGTTCGCCTGCCTCTATACCTTTAATATATATAGGTAAAGAGGCGACATTCCACTCCCGCTCCTGCCCGTTGTAAGAATGGGCCGAGGGTCCTAAGCCCAAATAGGCTTTTCCCGTCCAGTAGCTACTGTTGTGGCGGGAATAGCATCCCGGTTTAGCGAAATTAGAGATTTCATAATGCTGATAGCCCGCTTGGGTCAATTGATCGATCAAGGTATTGAAGAGGGAGAGACTCAATTCCTCATCGACCGGCTGTACCCTCCCCTCTTCCAGCAAGCGATAGAGCGCTGTTCCCTCCTCATAGGTAAGGTGATAGGCGGAGAGGTGGGGCACCTGCAAAGCCAATGCCTGTGCCAAGTTGTCTTCCCATGCTGCCTGGGTTTGACCTGGAAGCCCATAGATCAAGTCTATACTGAGGTTGGTCAATCCGGCTTGCTGACAACGATCCACGGCCTCTTTGGCTTGGGCAGCGGTGTGACGGCGGTTGAGCAGGCGAAGGTCATCCTCATGAAAACTTTGGATCCCCATGCTGAGACGGTTGAAAGGCAGCGTGCGTAAGCTCCGGATATAGGCAGAGGAGAGGTCATCGGGATTGGCTTCTAAAGTAATCTCCATCGAGGATGTAAGGGTGAAATGCTGTTGGATAGCCTCAAAAATCTGCCGAAAATCGGAGGCAGCGAGCTGCGAGGGCGTGCCTCCACCAAAATAGATCGTCTCAATAGGTTCTCCGGCCAGATAAGGCGCACGTAAAGCCATCTCGCGGATGAGGGCCGCTACATAGGGCTCTTTATACCGCATTTCCGTGTTGGAGAAAAAATCGCAATAGAGACATCGCTTGGAACAGAAGGGGACATGCACGTAAAGACCTGCCATTTTCGTAAAGACCTATTTATATCTGTACGCAAAGGTAGGGATATTCGGCGAATTTGCCGCAAACCGTTTAGGTTGTTGCATAACATAGTTCTCAAACATGATACGAAAAATTGGTTATGTCGCTAACATTGGCTAATTTGCGCCCCGTGATCATAGATCATGCAGAATTAACACGATTATCAAACTAAACAAACACCTGATATCATGAAAGTTTATCAAACTAACGAAATCAAGAACATCTCTATCTTGGGAAGTTCTGGCAGTGGAAAAACCACTCTCGCCGAAGCGATGCTTTACGAGGGTGGGGTGATAAAACGCCGTGGAACGGTTGAAGCTGGAAATACCGTTTGCGATTATTTTCCCGTTGAGAAAGAGTATGGTTACTCTGTTTTCTCAACTGTTTTCAGCGTAGAGTGGCAAGATCGTAAGCTGAATTTTATTGATTGTCCCGGTTCCGACGACTTCGTCGGTGGTGCGGTTTCCGCATTGAACGTGACGGACACAGCGTTGATGGTCTTGAATGCGCAGTATGGCGTAGAGGTTGGTACTATCAACCAGTTCCGCTATACAGAACAATTCCACAAACCGGTGATCTTCGTGGTCAACCAGTTGGATAATGATAAGGCGGACTATGAGGGTACAATCGCTCAGCTGAAAGATCGCTGGGGCAGCAAGATCGTACCTATCCAATATCCGATCACCTGCGGTAGCTCATTCAATGCCGTAGTGGATGTATTGAAAATGAAAATGTATCGTTGGAAACCCGAAGGTGGTGTGCCCGACGTATTGGAGATCCCCGCAGAGGAGATGGACAAGGCGATGGAGTTGCACCAGGCATTGGTGGAGTCAGCCGCTGAGCATGATGACGTGCTGATGGAGCGCTTCTTCGAGGAGGGTGCATTGAGTGAAGACGATATGCGTGCCGGTATCCGTGCCGGTTTGGTAACACGTGGCATGTTCCCCGTCTTCTGCGTTTGCGCAGGTCGCGATATGTGCGTACGCCGTACCTTGGAGTTCTTGGGCAACGTGGTGCCTTGTACCGATAAGATGCCTCGCTTAATCACTACGGAGGGCATAGAGGTTACTCCTGATTCAACGGGGCCGACCAGTCTCTTCTTCTTCAAGACCACTGTAGAGCCGCATATTGGCCAAGTTTCCTATTTCAAGGTGATATCAGGAAAAGTGAAAGAGGGCGACGACTTGACGAATGCCGATAGAGGTTCGAAAGAGCGTATCGCACAGCTCTTCTCTATGGCCGGACAGAACCGTATTCCGGTGACGGAGATGGTAGCTGGTGATATTGGCGCAACCGTGAAATTGAAAGATGTTCGTCGTGGCAATACGCTGAATGGCAAGGGCTGCGATTATCGTTTCGACTTCATCAAATACCCCGATCCGAAGTTCCGTCGGGCCATCAAGCCGCAGAACGAGGCTGACGCAGAGAAGATGATGGAAATCTTGATGCGTATGCGTGAGGAGGATCCAACATGGGTGATCGAGCAATCTAAGGAGTTGAAGCAGACCATCGTATCTGGACAGGGTGAGTTCCATCTGCGCACGTTGAAATGGCGTATCGAGAACAATGACAAGTTGCCGATCGAGTATATGGAGCCGAAGATTCCTTATCGAGAGACCATCACGAAGGCCGCTCGTGCGGATTACCGCCACAAGAAACAATCGGGTGGTGCGGGTCAGTTCGGTGAGGTACACTTGATCATCGAGCCCTATTACGAGGGAATGCCTGCTCCGGATAGCTATCGCTTTGGTGGCCAGGAGTACAAGATGAACGTTCGTGATACACAGACGGTGGATCTTGACTGGGGTGGCAAGTTGGTATTTGTCAACTGTATCGTTGGTGGTGCGATCGACGCACGTTTCTTGCCGGCTATCTTGAAAGGTATCATGTCTCGCATGGAGCAAGGTCCGTTGACAGGTTCTTATGCGCGTGATGTCCGTATCTGTGTCTATGACGGTAAGATGCACCCGGTAGATAGTAATGAGATCTCCTTCATGTTGGCAGGTCGTAACGCATTCAGTACCGCCTTCAAAGAGGCAGGTCCGAAGATCTTGGAGCCGGTATATGATGTAGAGGTAGCTGTTCCAGCAGATTACTTAGGAGATGTCATGAGCGACTTGCAAGGTCGTCGGGCGTTGATCATGGGTATGAGCAGCGAGAAAGGTATCGAGAAGTTGCAGGCGAAGGTGCCTTTGAAGGAGATGTCCAGCTACTCTACCTCTTTGAGCTCTATCACAGGCGGCCGTGCCTCCTTCACCATGAAGTTCGCAAGTTACGAGTTAGTACCTGCGGATGTTCAAGAGAAGCTGTTGAAGGCTTACGAGGCATCTCAGAGTGAGGAATAATTTTTTGGTGTTGAACTTTAATTTTGGAGGGAGCGACTTGTGAGAGTCGCTCCTTTTTTTGAAGATGAAGATTATAGCTGTTGGCATGAATTATGCGGCTCACAATAAAGAGCTGAATCATACGTTAACATTAACGGAACCGACTATTTTCATGAAGGCCGATTCGGCGTTGCTGAAAGATGGGAAACCTTTTTTCATCCCCGACTTCACGAAGGAGTTGCATCACGAGGCGGAGATTGTCGTGAAGATTGATCGGTTGGGTAAGAACATCGCTGAGCGGTTCGCACATCGCTATTATAACGAGGTGACGATCGGGATTGACTTCACCGCACGCGATTTGCAAAACCGATTGCGCGAGAAAGGCTTGCCCTGGGAGATCAGTAAATCGTTTGATCATTCGGCGGTGGTTGGCACCTTTGTCCCCTTGGAGGAGGTAGGCGACATCCATCATTTGCCGTTCCATCTGGACATCAATGGAGAGCTACGGCAGGCGGGCAACACGGAAAACATGCTGTTCAACGTGGATCGCATCATCGCCTATGTCAGTCAGTTCTTCACCCTGAAGATGGGCGATTTGATTTATACTGGCACACCTGCTGGCGTTGGCCCCGTGCAGATTGGAGACCACCTGCAAGGGTATATCGGCGACCGACAGTTGCTGGATTTTTATGTAAGATGAGAAAAGAGATAGGGATTATTATCGTATGTATCTTGTCGCTCCTAAGCACGGGCTTAAGGGCGCAAACAGATCGTTATGCGGCACATTCCGTATTAGCGGAGGGCAAATGGATCAAGGTGAAGGTGGATCAAACCGGCATCTACAAGCTGACCTACGCAGAGCTGAAAGCGATGGGCTTTAGCGACCCAACGAAGGTTTCGGTACATGGTTATGGGGGCGCGATGTTGGCCGAGGATTTCAACCAACCCTATACCGATGACCTACCAGCCACCCCGGTATGGAGGGGTAACGACTACCTGTTGTTCTATGCCCAAGGACCTATCCAATGGAATTACGATAGCGGTGAAGCCCTTTTCACACATACCCGAAATCCCTATGCGACAGCTGGCTATTATTTTCTAACGGATGCGACGGAGACGGCAGAGATGACCACACAGCCGACCGTGGAAGGGGCCACTGTCCGCCTAACTACCTTTGATGAGCACCTGCTGCATGAGCAGGAGCTGGTCTCTTTAACCCAATCGGGCAGAGAGTTGTTCGGAGAGGACTTCAGCGGGGCAACCCCTCGCACGATCACTACCTTCTCCTCCCTTCCCGGCATTACGGATGGCGACGCCAAGGTGACGATGCGCTTCCTCTCGAAGGTATCCTCTGGCAGTGGACAGGCCACCTTGAGTGTCAACAATTCCAAGTTGTTGACCCTGACACTTCCCTCCACGACCAGTTCCTACGTGGCAGCTGCCAGTCGGATCGGCACGGCTCTATGGGAGGGCGAGAAGCAGGAGCAGAATAGTTTCGTGGTCGCCTACAGCTCTGCCTCGCATACCCATGTGCGATTAGACTACATCCGTTTGCAATATGAGCGGGCCTTGCGAAACAGCGATTCCTTCACCCTCTTCCGCAGCGCGGCCTCCATTGGCAATGTCTCTCGTTTCTTGATCGAGGGAGCAGATGCGCAAACACTGGTCTTTGACGTGACCCATCCAAACCAGGTCAAACAGATGGAGACAGCCTTAGAGGGTTCGACACTCAGCTTCTCCATTGCCGCCGGTAGCCTGCGGGAGTTTGCCGTGGTACAACCCAATCGCGCTTTTACCTCCCCTACGGTGATCGGTGAGGTAACCAACCAAGATCTACACGGCTTGGCGCAGCAGGACATGATCATCTTGGCTCCGAAGGATTTGACGGCACAGGCAGAACGGTTAGCAGAGGCACACCGCACGCATGATGGCTTAACGGTGCAGGTCGTGGATCCTGAGGCGGTCTATAACGAGTTCTCCAGCGGCACGCCGGATGCGACGGCCTATCGTCGTTTCATGAAGATGTTTTACGATCGGAGCCAGACGCAGGGCAATCCTCCCCGTTACCTGTTGCTCTTTGGGGATGGCATCTTCGACAACCGAGGCTTGTGCAGCGAGGTGAAAAATGTCTCCTTAACGAATATGTTGCTCACCTTCCAGTCGCAAGAGTCATTGATTGAGTTCGCTTCTTATTCCTATTCGTACGCGACAGACGACTATTTCGGCTTTTTAGACGATGCATCGGGCACCAATCTTTCCACCGATAAGATGCGGATTGGCGTAGGGCGTTTTCCGATTCGTACCGTTACCGAGGCGACACAGATGGTGAACAAGGTGATTGGCTACATGAATGGATCAGGAGGTAGCTGGAAAAACAACATGACCTTTGTGGCAGACGATGGCAGCAATGCGGATTCTTACACCACACGTCATGCCGAGCAGGCGGAGGTCCTGGCGCAGTATATCGAGGCGAATTGCCCCGCCATCTTGACCAACAAGGTCTATTTCGACACCTATAAGCGAAGCAACACAGGGGCCTATCCCGATGTGCATGAGAAGATCGCAAGCCTATTGAAAAGCGGACAGCTGTTGATCAACTATACCGGTCATGGCAACACTACCTCTTGGGCGGATGAGCATGTCTGGACGCAGAACGATATTGAGCAATCCACCTACACCCGCCTGCCGGTTTGGGTAACGGCCACTTGTGACTTCACCCGTTTTGATGCGGTGACTACCTCTGCCGGTGAGTCGGTCTTCTTGAACCCGACAAGTGGCGGTATCGCCCTGTTTACCACTACCCGTACGGTGGAATCGAGTGGCAATGCGGCCCTGAATCAACGTCTCTATCAATACCTGTTCACCCCCAAGGCGGACGGGGAATACCGCACGTTGGGTGAGGCCATGATGGAGACGAAATGTGCGTTGAGTGGCGTCAACAAACTGAACTTTATCTTGATAGGCGATCCGGCCTTGAAGATGGCGATCCCAGATTACCAGGTGAAGGTGACCGCTATCAATGGGGCTACGGTCGGGGACGAGCCCATTAAGTTCCAAGCCTTGCAGCCAATCACGGTGGAGGGCGAGATCCAGACACCCGATGCACGCTTGGCCACGGATTTCTCTGGCCAGCTGCAAGCGATGGTGATGGATAGCCAAGATACGATCACGACCTTGGGCAACAATACCGTGAATGGCGAGAAGATCTATTTCCGCTATCCCGACTATCCCAATACCCTTTATATGGGGCAGGGAAGAGTGAACAACGGCAAATTCCAGTTCAGCTTCACCGTGCCCAAAGACATCTCCTATTCCAATCGCAGGGGTAAGATGAGCCTATATGCGATTGCGGAGGATAACCGAGAGGCGCAAGGGGCATTCCGTAACTATCTGGTGGGCGGTACTGCCGAAGTAGCCGAACAGGATACGGTAGGTCCGCTGATTCGACAGCTTTACCTGAATGACACTACTTTTGTCTCCGGTGGGCAAGTCAATGCCACCCCCTATTTCGTGGCACGTCTGTGGGATCAGAGTGGGGTCAATATCACGGGTAGCAGCATTGGGCACGACATCATGCTGACAATCGACAACCTGCCCGCTCGCAGTTACAACTTGAATGGTTACTATGCGTTGGTGAGCGATGTGGAGGGAGAGGGCTTGGTACAGTTCTCCATCCCGCAGCTCTCTCCGGGTGTACACACAGCAGAGTTCAAGGTATGGGACATCCTGAACAACTCAACGACCTACACCTTCACCTTTGAGGTTGTAGAGGGCTTGAAGCCCAACCTGATCGACCTCTATGCCACGCCCAATCCCGCACGGGCACAGGTGGAGTTCAGCTTGGAACATAACCGTCCGGAGAGCCAATTGGAGGTGACGATCCTGGTATATGATATGACGGGTAAACTCTTGTGGAACACAACGAAACGAGGCTCCTCTGAGTTGTTCAAGGCCTATGTGGTGACTTGGGATCTATGCGACAATGGCGGGCATCGCCTACGTCCGGGTGTCTATCTCTATCGAGCAGCGATCCGATGCAACAGCTCCAAGGAGGTGACGAAGGCGAATAAATTGATTATCTTGGCACAATAAAGCGGCTTGTCCGTAGTTTATAAAAAAGTATAGGTGTCTATCAGGCATCGACGAGAATGTTTAAGAAGCAAATTGAATCATGAATAGAAGAATAGTAAGAGCCTGTCTGTTAGTGGTGATCGGTTGTCTGTTGACCACCTTCACCTCACTTCACGCACAGGGTGGGGCAGACGATACGAAACATACCTTTGCCCCGATTAATACGGCTATCCCGGCCCTCTCCATCGCTCCCGATGCACGTGGTGGCGGTATGGGAGATAACGGTGTGGCCTCAACGCCAGACGTGAACTCCCAATACTGGAACCCGGCGAAGTATGCCTTTGCCTTTAGCAAGGCAGGTGTCTCGCTCTCCTATACCCCTTGGTTACGTAAGTTGGTGAACGATGTAGCGTTGGTCAATCTCTCTGGTTACTACAAACTGGGACAGTCTGATTTGCAAGCGATCGGTGCTTCCGTACGCTACTTCACTTTGGGTGAGGTAACAGAGCGACAAGACTTCGGGCAGGGCAGTGTGCTGACACTCAACCCCTACGAGATGGCGATTGATGTCAGCTACAGCCGTAAGCTCTCCGAAGCCTACTCCATGGCGGTTGCTTTGCGTTT
>CAMGEM010000063.1 GCA_946055095.1 uncultured Parabacteroides sp.
TAGCTGTGTTCTCACCGTTCATATCGCAGTTAGCAGAGCAGTGCATAGAAGCGATGCCCTTCAACGGCAAGTAGTAGTTCATCATAGAGAACATACCCTTCTTCATCTCACCACCATACCAAGTGTTGATGATCACCTGCTCGCGAGAAGTCGTGTTGAAAGCGACGCAAGTCTCAGAGTTCAAACCTAACTCCTTGTAGTTAGCTACAACAGCCTTAGAAGCGTTGTAAACCACGAAATCAGGCTCGAAAGCGGCCAACTCCTCAGCGGTCGGACGGATGAACATGTTTGTTACGAAGTGTGCCTGCCAAGCAACCTCAACGATGAAACGAACAGCCATGCGAGTGTCCTTGTTAGCACCGCAGAAACCATCCACTACATACAGGTTCTTGTTGCAAAGCTCCTTAACAGCGATCTCTTTAACAGCTGCCCAAACATCCTCAGACATGGGCTTGTTGTCATTCTTATATTCGTCAGAAGTCCACCATACTGTGTTCTTTGAGTTCTCGTCCAAGACGATGTACTTATCCTTCGGTGAACGACCTGTGTAGATACCGGTCATCACGTTGACAGCACCCAGCTCAGTCTCCTTACCAACCTCATAACCTTCCAAACCTGCCTTTGTCTCCTCAGCGAACAAAACCTCGTAAGAAGGATTGTGAGCGATCACTGTAGCACCGGTAATGCCATACTTACTTAAATCCAAATTTGCCATTTTGCAATTAATTTAAATGATTGACTTATATATTATTTATTCTCTATGTACATCATTTGCTTGAAATCGGATGTGCTCTTTTTTCCGCGGTACAAAAGTAGCATTTTTTTCAAACGAATAGGGCGTATTAAGGAAATTTTTCAGTCAAATTTAGGCTTTTCCAAGCTATTAACAGAGAGGGCTCCTGTTTTGCAAACTGCAGATAGCAAAAGCGGCAGGATAGGCATAAAAAAAGAGAGTCACATCGCTGCAACTCTCTCTTCGAGTGATTCGCTTGGGGCTCGAACCCAAGACCCCAACATTAAAAGTGTTGTGCTCTACCAGCTGAGCTAGCGAATCATCCATATTGCGTTACTTCTCGTAAGCGGGTGCAAAGGTAGTGTTTATTTTTTAATTTGCAAGCCCTATCCTTATTTTTTTTCTTCATCCTCCTTGCATTCCAATATCAGCGGGGATTGTTGCGACCGCTCCCTGTCTGCCATTCCCGCTCCTTGGTCATCCTGCAAAATGAACCGTTTATAATAAGAGAGGCAAAGGGTTGTCAGTGGCAAGGCGATAATCAATCCGATGAAACCCAACAACGTGCCCCAGATCGAGAGCGCAAGCAGGATGATGGCCGGGTTCAAGCCCATGGCTTTCCCCATGATACGCGGCGTCAGGAAAAGGTCTTGGATCATCTGCACGATGCCTAACACCAATAGCGCCAAACCAAAAATGATCCAGAAATTCTCACCCGTCTCCGCCGAACGGAGCAACGCCAAGATAAGCATCGGGATGATGCCTATGGTCTGCATGTAAGGAATCAAATTGAGCACACCGATAAACAGGCCCAAGGTGACGGCCAACGGGAAGTCGATAATCTTGAAACCGATAGCCAACAAGACACCCACACAAAGCGCTATCAAGGCCTGCCCTCGAAAATAGCGATTCATGTTGCATTCCACATCCTCCACCAACCCTTCCACAAACGGGCGGTATTTCCCAGGGATTAATTGCGGCCATCCATTGGCAATCTTCTCGTAATCCAACAGGATAAAGATGAAATAGAGCATGATCAGAAAGACCATCGTGACACTCAGCAAGACAGAGAAGGTGTTGCTGAGGAACGACCAGACCTGCGGAGCGATCTGTTTGGTCGCTTTCAGCAGGTTTTCTTTATTCAAATAATCCATCAACTGCGTGAAATCGACGTTCGCTTCTAAGTAATCCAACCACGCCTGCGGGATGAAGGGGATATGCCCCTCACCGGGGTCATGCGTGCGTAACAGCTCAATCGTTTTATCAGCCTCCTCGGTAATAGAAGGCACCACCATCACCACCAAGAGCGTAATGATCAATACCATGCTGACGAACAAAGCCATGATCGAAAGGATACGGCTTCGCAACCTCAATTTGTACTGAAAGAACTTCACGAAGGGCTGCATCATATAGGCCAATAGCCAAGCGATCAAGAAGGGCAACAGCGCATCACGCAACAGCGTGACTAAATAGACCAAGCCGCTAATCAAGGCGATACCAAAGACGATACGCATCACCCGATCGAATGTGAATGGTTTATTAAAGAGTGTATCCATAGATTTTCATTACCTTTGCTCCAGACAAAGGTAGAATAAGTTTTCTTAAAGTAACAGCGGAATGATCCATAAATTCATCTGGAGCCTGTTTGGATGGCTCATTTGGGCAACCTGCGTGGAGGCGCAAGTGCCTCAACCGATTCGCCAGCTTTTGCGTCAGCCCTACATGGAGGGTGCCTCCTTCTCCTTGATGGTGAAAGAGGTAGAGAGTGGCCGGACACTGTTTGCCTACGACACACTGCGGCAGATGACACCCGCCTCCGTCATGAAATCAGTGACTACGGCCACCGCCTTGGAACTGTTAGGGGCGGATTACCGTTTCCCCACTGTGATCGAATACGACGGGAGCATCCAGCAGGGCCGTCTGCACGGCAACCTATATATTAAAGGTAGCGGTGACCCCAGCTTAGGATCGGCCTTTCTGGAAAAGGAGGTGGATTTCATCGGTGAGTGGATCGCCGCCATCCGTGCTGCAGGGATCCAAGCTATCGAAGGAGCGGTGATCGCCGACGAACAACTGTTCGACACGGAGGGAACCTCCTTGAAGTGGGTGGTAGAGGATATGGGCACCGATTATGGGGCTGGCAGCTATGGCCTCAATGTGTTCGACAATCGTTTCAAGTTAGGCTTGCAAACCGGCGAGGCAGGAAGCCGTCCGCAGGTGAAAGGCGTGGAGCCATGGATCGACTTGCGTTTCCATAATTATATGACCGCCCAGAAAGTGACCACCGATAGCTGCTACATCATGGGGGCTCCCTTCTCCAACGAGCGTTACCTGTATGGTGTCGTACCCGCAGGGAAGGCTTACCTCCAATTGCAAGGCGACATACCTGATCCGCCTACCTTTTTGGCGGATTACCTCACGAAGCAGTTGCGCAAAGCGGGGATCACCGTGAAAGGCACACCCTCGTGCTACCGAGTATTGCAAGAGGCGGGGCAATGGCCTACCGGGGCTCGTGAGACCTTGATCACCACCTATTCCCCGCCGTTAAGTGAACTAATCCGCATCACCAATTTCGTTAGCCACAATCTCTTTGCGGATGCACTCTTGAAAACGATCGGCCTGCGTTACCAACCTAAGAAAGGGGAGGTCATCTCCTCGTTTGGCAGAGGTGTGCAAGTGCTGCGCGACTATTGGGAGCGGCAAGGCTTAGACGTAGCTACGCTCTATCAGGTAGATGGTAGTGGATTAGCAGCCATCAACAAGTTATCAACAGCCTTTATGACTGATTTCCTATGTTATATGCGTAACAAGGCTATTCAATCCACCGTTTTCAACAACTCCTTGCCCAGGGTAGGTATCGAAGGCTCTGTTCGCAATTTCTGGAAAGGGAATAACGCCGCTAAATTGAAAAGTGGCAGTATGACACGGGTGAAAGGTTATGCGGGTTATGTCAATCAAGGTGGCAAGGAATATGCCATCGCTCTTTTCGTCAATCATTACGCTTGCGATGGGAAAGTTATGAACCAAGCTATCGAGAAGCTGTTGACAGCGTTGTTCACCCCGTAAAGCGCATCAATGCTTCCTAACCCATGCCTGATCTAAGGAGAAAAAACTTCTCCTTAGATGCAACCTTGCCCTCCAATCATTCGTCTATATAGGTAAATGGAGAAAGAGACAAGGATATGGATTGAAGGGTGCCGCAAAGGGGCACGCAACGCACAACTGAAGTTGTACGAACGCTATGCCCGTATGCTGTTCGCCACCTGCTTGCGCATCTTGGCCAACACGGAGGAGGCCGAGGAGGCGATGCAAGATAGTTTCCTCAAGATCTTCACCCATTTGGAGCAATACCACGAGGAGATGAGCTTCGAGGGATGGATACGGCAAATCGCTGTCCGTACGGCCATCGACCGCCTACGGCAACGATCGGAAGAGCTGGAGCTACCGACCGACAACCTGCCCGACCTGCCCGAGGAGGAGGAAGAGGAACCGCTCTACACCGTCGAGCAGATCAAACAGGCAATGGAGAAGCTGCCGGAGGGCTATCGGGTGGTGCTCTCGCTCTACCTGTTCGAGGGCTACGACATGGAGGAGATCGCCCAGATCCTGCACGTGAAACCGGCCAGCGTACGCAGCCAATATCTCCGAGGGAAACGTAAACTGATTGAAGGAATCAAGAGACAATAGTGAATGATATGGATAAACTGAAAGATTTCATAGATACCCATCGAGCCGCTTTCGACGAGGCTCCTACCCTGCCAGCGGGGCATGAGGCACGCTTCCTCAACCGATTAGATGAGGAGGCTCCGGTGGTCACGCTCCGCAAACAACCCCGATCGAAAGGTTTGTATCTGCTCTATGCCGCTTCATTGGCCGCGGCCATCGCCCTCTTGCTGCTGTTGCGCTTCGGCGGGACGGAGCTGACAGCCACTGAGGATCCTTTCCTGGCAGAGATGCGACAGACAGCAACCGAGATGGCAGAGCTGCAAACCTACTACCACATGCAGATGCGCACCGTCAGGGAGCAGATGAAACAGCTTGCTGAACAGCAACCCACGCCCGGTGTACTGGCCATCTGGCAGGAGAGCGAGCAGATCTTGGCCGACAACCTCAGCTTCGAGCAGAACGAACTGCCTCTGCTGCCTCCTGCGGGCGAGACGCTCCAAACCCTCACGCAACACTACGGCAACAGTTTGGAGACCTTGCGGTTTATGCTCGCGCAAATGGAGCGGATCGAAAAAGATGATCAACAAATCAATTAAATATAGAATGGTATGAAAACAGCAATCAAGCATTTCGGTAAAGCCTTGTGGACAGTGGCTTTGCTTTGGCTCTGCGGGACGATCGCGCTGGCAACCCCAGGCGGAAAACCCTTGGAGGCGGTCAAGACAAAGACGGTGAATAAGACATTCCGTGTCAGCAACGACAGTGAGCTGGCCATCGAGAATCGCTATGGCGAGATCACCATCACCCATTGGAGCCGCAACGAAGTGGCCATCAAAGTGGAGATCGAAAGTCGGGCAGCCAACGACCAAACTGCGCAAGCGAACTTAGACCGTATCTCCATCGAGATGCAGCAAATAGGCAATAAGATTAGTGCGGAGACACAGTTCGCCAAATCCCAACAACAGAATCACCAGAACATCTCCTACCAAATCCGCTATTTCGTGCAGATGCCCGCCCAGCTGAAAGCGGAATTGAGCCAGAAATATGGCAACATCAACCTACCCGCCAAGGATAACCACGAGATGGAGATCGAGGTGAAATATGGCAACTTGAAGGGAGGCGATTTCGTGGGCAAACTGGCGTTGGAGGCTAAATACAGCAATGCCACGCTGGGCAACCTGAAAGATGCTGTTTTAGATATTGCCTATGCGGGCGATGTCGAGATCGGGAACGCTGAAAAGCTGATGGTAGATGCCCGCTATTCAGGCCTAAAGGCACAGATCGTAAAGAGGCTCCAGTTAGAGAGCAAATACAGCAACTTTAAGATCGAGGAGGTGGTTGACGCAGAGATAGAGGCAAAATATGGGGATGGCAACATCAACCGCTTGAAGAACAGCCTAAAGATGGAGGAGTTCGATTACAGCAACCTCAAGGTGAAAGCCTTAGACAAAGCATTCAAGGAGGTAAACATCAATGCTCGCTATGGCAACGTGAAACTCGCCATCCCTGCCTCAGCCTCCTTCAAAGTGGATGCCGATGGCCTCAAATATGGCTCTTGCAAGCTCTCCGGCTTCAATGTCTCAGAGAACGAGATTGGCAATGATACGCACCGCTGCAAGGTCAATGGCGGCAAGCAGGGCTTTATCCGCTTCAATGGCAATGGCTATAGCAATTTGAAGGTGAATAGTTTGTAATAGCAAAATAGTATAGCGGCAAAATTGGCTTACCCGCTATGCTATTTATAATTACCATCGCTATTTTGCGACGCTATGCTTTGGCATCGCAATAATCACGATCAATCCATCTTATGTAACTGAATCGCTCCCCACACAGCGATGAGCAGCGCAACAGCCGATACACAGCCTAAAAAAATGATCAGTTCCATCGTCTATGCCTCCTGTAAATGGTGAATCGTGCGTAATGAGAGGCAGAGTATCACCGCTGCGCTGACCCCGTCGATAATCGGTGCCGCCATGAGGATGGCTTGCACAGGCGGGAGCCCCCCAAAACGTGGGAGCAGCCAAATCAAAGGGACGGAGAGCAACAAACGGCGGAAAACGACCAACCCGATCGCTTGCTTGACTTGTCGCACGAAGCGCAGGGTATTCATGCAGACAAAGGGAACACCCGTCAAGAAGCCCGCAAAGAAATAGGTGCGCAGATAGCGACTTGCGAAGGTTGCGATCTCCGCATCGTTGGTGAACAAACGGCAGACACCGCCTGGAGCCACCATCATCACGAACCAAATCACGGAGCAGATAGCAACACTCCAGGTGATTAGCAGATGGGTGCATTGCCGCACCCGCTCGAAGCTGCGCATTCCGAAGTTGTAGCTGATCATGGGTTGCATGGCCATACTTAACCCCATGATGAGATAGGCGATGATATGCCCAATCACGTAATAGACCGCCATTGCACCCACAGCCACATCGCCCCCGTAGGTGGAGAGGCTTGCATTATAGAGCAAACCGACCAAAGCCTCGCAAGCCATCGCAAGGAAGGGAGCAAACCCCATCCCAAGGCATACGCCCAGCCACTGTCGGTCTATCCCTAAATGAGCTGTGGTCAACTGGATGGGATGCCGCGAGAAAAAGAGGTGCCGCACCACCTGCAGAGCCGAAACCGTCATGCTGAGGGTGGTCGCCAAGGCCGCTCCTCGTAATCCCCAGCCGAAGCCGAAGATGAACAGCGGGTCGAGCAGCAGGTTGAGCAACACCGACGTGCCGATGATACGCATCCCCAGCTTCGTCATTCCCTGCCCCGTGAGAAACTGCGCCATACCAATCGTGAGATTCGTCGGGAGGATGCCCCAGGTGATAATCCCCAAATAGATTTTGGCATAGGGCATGATCTCCGGACTGGTTCCACAGCCGGCCAGCAGCTCCTCCTGAAAGAGACCGATCGCAATAGCGAGCAGCAGGCTGATTGAGCAGAGAAACGTGAGGCTGGTGCCCACCATCCGATGGGCCTGCTCCACTTTCTGCTCACCGAGGAGGATGGCCACCCAAGGAGACCCTCCAGCCATCAACGAGGCAATAGCTGTAGTAAAAAGAAGAATCGGCGTGGAGAGACCGATGGCCGTGAGCGACTCGCCGCCCCAGCCCTCTATGTGCCCCACATACATACGATCCAAGAAGTTATTGGCCAAGATCGCCAACTGCCCGATGATGGCAGGGATAGCCATGCGTCGAAACAGTGTCGGGATGGGTTCCGTCCCGAGATGGCTCATGTCTTGTCGCTGAGCCATCCCCTGGTCACCGCTTTTCCAAATCGCCATAGATCTTGTCGTTGATGATCTGGATAAAGGCGGCCTCGCGGCATATCTCCTCGTGGTCGCAATCTACGTCGATGATCTCCAACTGACTGGCATGTTGCCGCCAAGCCGCCAAGTTCTCCTCCTTCGCATAAAGCCGTTGAGTGGCATTGAACAGCACCAGCGGGCCAGGATAGACAGGGAAGGTGGGCGTCTTGAGCATCACGCTGAGCATCGTTGTCAACCGCTCCTTGAAATAGGGCTCGCGCACCAAGGAGATGAAACGCTTGAACTTCTCTGTGATAGCCAGCACTGAGTCAAACAAATAGACATAAGGCAGCTGCCCTGTGTGCTCATAAAGTTTATTGGCCAGAAAATAGGCCATCACGCCCCCAAAGGAGGCACCCACCACTGCCGATACCTGAGGCTTCTCCGGAAAGAAGACCTCGTAGAGCGCATAATAGAACTCCGAGATTTCCTCCAAACTCTCGTTGAGGAAAATGCTTTTGTAATGATCGGGGAGCGGCTCGATAACCAGCACAGAGAATCGCTCGCACCATTCGTCCAATCGGGGAACTACGTTAGTGGCCAAAGAGATGCCATGCACATAGAGCATCACCGGCTTCTCTGGATGATAGCCATCCTGCCAATAAAACATCACGCCGTTTGTCTTGCAGAGTGCCTGAATGCTGTGAAAGCGGGCGATGTCAGTAGGGCGAAGCTGGAAGCCCTGCTTGTTGGCGAGTGCCATCAGCTGATTACTCAACGGAACGGTCAGGCCAAACTCCCGCAAGTCGTCTGTCATCGAAAAGTCATCCCGCCCCAATAGCTGGCAGGCAATTTGATAAAGGATGCGCTCCTGTAGGGTGAACTCGGTATCCCCTGTCGCGCGCATTTGCACCAATTGAGAATCCATCATATCGAAATATAGTTTATAGTTAAAAGATATGCTTGTTTATAATCGGGTATAACCGCCCCGTTCAATGGCCAATCCCCAATGCCGGTTGACAAGGTCGATTGTTTCTGACGAGAAAGTGGGATAGGTACGGGGCTTGTAGCTGCGTGACTCCTCGACATAGGCTTGCATGGCAGCTTGCGCCTGCTCCCATCCGGGTAGGTTCAATCGCTCATAAATCGCCTCGGCTTGCTGGAGCGGATGGGCCACGAAATCTTCGAAGCGAATCTCTAACAGGTTTCCCTCGGGGATGAGTTGCTTCTGCTGTTCATAATGGTCGATGATGATTTTTTTATAGGAGGCCAGAACATTAGCCGATAGTTCCTCCTTGCTGATCCGCTGGAAGGACAGGGTCTCGAAGGTCGAAGAGAAATGGGTTATATTGGAGGAATAGATGAAGTAGGGATTGCGAGCAATATAGATGAATTTGGCATTGGGGAAGAGTTTCAGCAGCATCGGAATGCGTGCAGAATGGGCGGGACTTTTAGATAAGAACCGTTTGGATTTCAAGCCATCTTCACCCCCCCCAGCAATCCACTAAGGAGGAACGAATCACGCGAATCAATGCTTGCTCAAAGGCGTTGCGCTCCGCATCCGTAGCTTCTTCAAAGCTGGTGTAGCGATCCAAGTAGTGACTCCACTGCTGGGGAAAATACTCGTGCAAAGCGAAAGTGTAGGGAGTAAGGCCCACGATTGCCTGCTCCTCCTCTTGCGGCAAATCCAATGCGATCGACATCTTATCGGCACGCTTCTTGGGGCGACCGATCGAACGAAGCCGCTTAAAAAAGGACTGTCCCCACAACACGAGATGCGGGAAGCCGGCATGATAATTGGTCGTGAACGCAAACTGGGGATCCTTGCTCAGCAGGGTATGCAGGAAGGTAGTGCCACTGCGGGAATAGCCCAGGATGAAGAGCGGATCCTGTCCGATGGGCAACTGTGCGATCCGCTGATAGGCACGATCGCCTAAATGGTTGAACAGGCTGAAGAAACGGCAATAGGCCGTCGATTTTGCGAATCTGTCTTTTAAACTGGCATCAATCTCCACGCCTTGGAGATAGTTTTTCCGATCTCGGATATCCATACCAAAGAATGAGATAAAGTCTTTGGGTTGGGATTGGTTTTTGGGTTGTTGAGTCATTGTTTATATAATTATATGTGTAATCATCAAATGCTTTTTCAGTAGGGCACGGATTGAGATTGCCCTGCTTCGGAGACCCCAATCCGTGCTATTCTTTCATCTGTGAAAGGAGGGCGAAGGGTTACTTCACTCCTAACTTCGCACGCAATGCCTTGGGCAGTGCATCCTTGTGGATCATGATGTAGATCGTCTTCGCACGGACGAAGCTTTCTGACATGTTGAGGTAGCCACCGAAGGTGTTGCGCTCGGTGCCCCAAGAGTTCTTTGTGATGTAATACTTCGTGCCGTTCTGATCCTTAGCGATACCGGTCAGGTGCATCAAGTGGTCATCCGTCGTCACAAACGCCTCGTAGCCCTCCTGACGAATCTCGGGAGTCACCTTCACCTCGGGGAAAGGCTTCTCAAACTTATAGACCTCCTCCAAGCGCTCCTTCTCGTCCATCTTCTCAAAGCGGGCACGGTCGGTCGTGGAATAATCATCCACCTTCTTCACCTCGGGATTGATCGCCACGCCATTCTTGAAAGAGAAGCCCTTCTCGCTCACGTCGCCATCCCAACAAACAGTGTAGCCATTTTGCAACGCATGATCCGTCACCTCGATCAGCTCGTCGAGCGGCAGGTTATACATCTTGGCATGCTCCCAGTTGTCAGGAACCTCTACCTCGAATGCCTCATAGTAGGGATGATGCGTAAAGCTGGTCAGCTCCACATAGTCACTCATATTCAAACCTAACGAAGCGGCGAATGTCTTCGGGGTGTATTCCTTGCCCTGATAGGTGAACTTCTCCGGCAACTTGCCTAAGTAGATGTCGAAAAGGCTGTTCACCAACTCAAAATACTCCGGTGAGCGATGTTTCATCTCAACCGCTGTGCTGGCGATTGCCTTGATATACTTCACCAACTCCGCATGGTTATGTCGGTCAGAGTCGTAGTTGATACCCGTATAGACCTCTTCCGGCACGATACCCACCTGGTTGAAGGCATTCATGAAGGTATGAGAGAGGCTACCCTGGCCGATATTGCCACGTCCCCGACGCACATAATTGTCTTGCATCTGGTTCATGTACTTCTGGCGCACGATGAACATCTCCGAAAGATCATACGTACCCTTGCCCATACGCAACAGTTCAGACTCCATAAAGGAGACCGTCGCAAAGCACCAACAGGTACCCGTAGAGGCTTGATTCTTCACTGGCGTAGCCGGCACCCGACACACATCCGTAAACTGATAACCCTGAGCGGAGGCGGTCATCGCCCCAGCTGCCAACAGGCATGAAAATAAGAATGAACGCATAGTTTCTAACGTATTTTAGGATTGATAATCATTGCTTTTTCTGAGCGGGATCATAGATCGCCACACCGACCATAGAATCTGCGCAACCGTAATAGAGATACCACTTGCCGTGGTAGAAAGTCAAGCCCTCCAAGAAGACCGTACCATCCACATACTGACCACTCTTCTCAAAATCAGCCATCGGGCGGAAGAAGGGCATATCCAAACGCCCTAACACCTTATAGGGATCTTGCGCATCGAACAACACCTGACCGGCACTGTAGGTTCCAGCCGTGAAACGGGGATCTCGACGATCATCCGTCTCGTTCTTGCCGTTATAGAGCAACAAGATGCCATGCTCCGTCAGCAAAGCGGGAGGACCGCACTCCGTCAATGCGCTATCGAAATAGTGCTCACGCGGATAAATCAGCCCCAACAGCTCGTTCTGGTCGTTCAAGACAGGTGTCCACTCAATCAAGTCGTCAGAGGTAGCGACCGCCACCATGTGCTCCCCCCAATACATGAGGTATTTGCCGTTGACCTTCGTGATCACCTGATGGCCATCCACCAACTTCGTCACGATCGAACCAGACTTGCAAGCCATGTCCTTGAAACGGCCGTCATAGGCTTTAGCAAAAGCGGGACCATGCTTTTCCCATGTCAACAAGTCTCGCGAAGTAGCCACAGACAAACGAGGCACATCACGGTTCCATGCCGTGTAGAGCATCACATAAAGTCCATCCTCCGTAACCGCCACTCGCGGATCCTCGCAACCGCCTTCCCACTCATAGGCCTTGGCATTGTCCTCGGCGGGATACATCACCGGCGCAGCCCGTCGAATCATCGTGACACCATCCGTTGTCTGCGCCAAGCCAATGCGTGAGGTTCGCATGCCAATGCCGGTTGCCGAATTATCCTCTGCTCTATAGAGCACGCAGATCGTATCATCTTTCACCACAGCGGCGGGATTGAACGTATCACTCTCCTCCCAGCCAACCGATGCCTGTCGCATCGGGCAATCAAAACGACTCTCCGGATTGGGGGTAATCACCGGATTCTTCCCCTCCGGACGTACGAACTCGCCCAATGCCCATGCGGGCAGGGCACTCTCTGTCACCTCCTCGGTCGCGGTTTGCTGCCCTCCACCACAGGCAGTCAGCCACAAGGAGAGCGCAAACAGTTGAATAGTTAATCGCATATACATATCCTTATGAAATTAGAAATCCTTAGAACCCTCTCTGTAATTGATGCCAGAAACTGTCGCCCATCTCACGCCAACG
>CAMGEM010000064.1 GCA_946055095.1 uncultured Parabacteroides sp.
TTCATCCAAGCGAAAGCCGCTGGTTTGGTAGGCGATCGTTGGGAGATGCGTCGGCTGATCGCGGAGACCTTCACCCCTAAAATCTTTTATCCAAGCAAATAAGCATTGATTTACTATACAAAAAAAGCAACTATCATGACAAAAGAGACTGTTATAAAGCAAGCGTTTGAGATCGCGGCTGAGCGTTACGCCGCTGTTGGAGTGGATGTCAACAAAGCGATGGAGCAATTAGGGAAACTCTCCCTCTCTCTCCACTGCTGGCAAGCCGATGACGTGACCGGCTTCGAGAACCAAGGCGGTTCACTGACCGGTGGTATTCAAGTGACGGGTAACTATCCCGGTCGTGCCCGCACGATCGAGGAGCTGCGTCAAGACATCCTGAAGGCGAAGAGCTTCATTCCCGGCACACACCGCCTGAGCCTGCACGAGACCTATGGGGATTTCCAAGGAGAGCGTGTGGATCGGAACGAGGTCGAGCCGCGTCATTTTGCCTCTTGGATGGAATGGGGCAAGGAGCACAACATGAAGTTGGACTTCAACAGCACCTCCTTCTCTCACCCGAAGAGCGGCAACCTGACCCTCGCAAACCCCGATAAGGCGATTCGTGACTTCTGGATCGAGCACACCAAGCGTTGCCGTTGGATCAGCAACGAGATGGGTAAGGCACAGGGAGACCCTGCCATGATGAACCTGTGGATCCACGATGGCAGCAAAGAGGTTCCGGCCAGCCGCCTGCGCTATCGCCAGATCTTGGAGCAATCCTTGGATGAGATCTTCGCCACGAAGTATGACTGGATGAAAGATTGCATCGAGGCAAAACTGTTCGGTATCGGCTTGGAGAGCTACACCGTAGGCTCATACGACTTCTATTTAGGTTACGGAGCGAAGAAGCAGAAGATCGTCACCCTCGACACGGGTCACTTCCACTTGACCGAGAGCATCGCGGACAAGGTATCTGCCCTCTTGCTCTTCACCCCGGAGATCATGCTGCACGTCAGCCGTCCGATCCGTTGGGATAGCGACCATGTGGTGATCCTCAACGACGACGTGATGGACTTGGCTCGTGAGATCATCCGCTGCGATGCGCTCGACCGGGTACATGTCGGTTTGGACTATTTCGATGCGACGATCAACCGTATCGGAGCCTATGTGGTAGGTAGCCGGGCTACACAGAAAGCCTTCTTGCTGGCCCTGTTGGAGCCGATCCAGTTGCTGCGTCAATACGAGGACGAGGATAAGGGCTTTGAGCGTTTGGCCCTGCAAGAGGAGGCCAAGAGCCTGCCTTGGGGAGCGGTTTGGGATATGTTCTGCTTGCAACAGGGCGTGCCTGTCGGCGAATCCTTCATCGCAGAGATTGAGAAATATGAGGCGGACGTAACATCGAAACGGAAATGATTACCATCCTCATCGGTCTATTCATCATCGCGGTCGGCAGCTTTGGACAAAGTAGCTCCTACGTGCCGATCAACAAAGTGAAGGGATGGAGTTGGGAGAGCTTCTGGCTGGTCCAGGGGCTCTTCGCTTGGCTCATCTTCCCCTATTTGGGTGCGCTGTTGGCTGTTCCTGAGGGAAGCAGCCTGATGGCGTTGTGGCAGACTCCCGGCAGCTTGGGTGCCGTCATCTATGGCGTGCTCTGGGGTATCGGCGGCTTGACCTTCGGTCTCAGCATGCGCTACTTAGGTGTCGCGTTAGGACAGAGCATCGCATTGGGTACCTGCTCTGGTTTCGGCACGTTGATCCCGGCATTATTGGCGGGTACGGATCTCTTCGCCGGAGAGGGCTTGGTGCTTTTGATCGGTGTCTGCATCACATTAGCAGGTATCGCCGTGATTGGCTATGCCGGTAGCTTACGGGCCAAGAACATGAGCGAGGAGGAGAAGCGGGCAGCCGTGAAAGACTTCGCCTTGACCAAAGGATTGGCCGTAGCCCTCTTGGCCGGTGTGATGAGTGCCTGCTTCAACTTAGGATTGGAGAGCGGACAGGCTATCGTGGACAAGGTGAAGGCTGAGGGAGCCAACGAGCTCTTTGCCACCAACCCGGTCATCCTGTTGGTGACCATCGGTGGCTTCTGCACCAATGCCGTATATTGCATCTATCAGAACATCAAGAACAAGACAGGTAAGGATTACCTCTCCGTGCCCAGCTCAACCTTGACGAACAACGTGCTCTTCTGTGCGTTGGCCGGCCTGCTCTGGTATTCGCAATTCTTCGGCTTGGGCATGGGCAAGAGTTTCTTTGCCGACGCGCCGGTGATGCTCGCCTTCTCATGGAGCATCCTGATGTCGTTGAACATTTTATTCAGTAATTTCTGGGGGATCGTCTTGAAAGAGTGGAAAGGGGCTAACAGCCGCACCATCACCGTGTTGGTGACGGGACTGTTGCTGTTGGTTTTCTCCATGATCTACCCCAACTTATAAGAGGAACTATCACAAATGACTACGCATACTTTTCATTGGATCATAGGCTGTTTAGGGCTGTTGGCAACGACGCTTCACGCACAGCAACGAGACAGCCGAAGCCGTACATACATCCCTCCTACTCGCATTGTCTGGCAACAAGACAGCGCTTGCATCGAGGGTGAGGAGAACCTGTTGAAACCGGGTATCGGCCAAGCGGACTTGGCGAACCAAAATCTTTGCGTGTTGCGCAGCAGTGCCACGGCTCACCCAGCACTTTTGCTCGATTTCGGGAAGGAGCTGCAGGGAGGCTTGCAGTTCGTAACCGGTATGCCGGCTTCGCAAAAGCCAGTAAGGATTCGGGTACGCTTAGGCGAGTCGGTCAGCGAGGCGATGTGTGAGATAGATGGGAAAAACGGTGCGACCAACGATCATGCCATCCGAGATTTCACCCTTTCACTCCCTTGGTTAGGCGTGCAAGAGGTGGGTAACTCCGGCTTCCGTTTCGCCCGTATCGAGCTGTTGGATGACTCCGTGGAGTTACAATTGAAAGAGGTGCGTGCCATATCCACCCTGCGGGATATTCCCTACCGAGGCAGCTTCCGCTCGAACGACGAGCGGCTGAACCGCATCTGGCAGACAGGTGCCTACACCGTGCACCTGAACATGCAGGAATACCTGTGGGATGGCGTGAAGCGAGACCGCCTCGTTTGGATCGGCGACATGCATCCCGAGGTGATGACGATAAACAGTGTATTTGGCTATAACGAAGTGGTGCCTAAGAGTCTCTCCTTGATTCGTGACATCACCCCATTACCCAGTTGGATGAATGGCATCAGCTCCTACTCGATCTGGTGGCTACTCATCCAACGGGATTGGTATTACTACCAAGGCGATTGGCAGTTCCTGAAAGCACAACAGCCCTACGTCACGGAACTGCTGCGCCACCTGATCAGCAAGGTGGATGCCCAAGGCAAGGAGCAATTGGATGGCAACCGTTTCCTCGATTGGCCCTCCAGCGAGAACCTCCCAGCCATCAATGCCGGCTTGCAGGCGATGATGATCCAAGCCCTCAGGGCCGGTGTGGAGCTGAGTCAACTCTATGCGGATGAGGCATTGGCGCAAGCATGCCAAGCCACCCTCGATCGGGCTGTCCGCTATGCCCAGAAGCATCCGCAACGCTTCCCGGCCAAGGCGGGTGAGATCCAAGCGGGAGACAAACAGGCGGCTGCCTTACTGACCATCGCCGGCGTATGGGATCCCCAAACAGCGAACAGCCAGTGTTTGGCTGTGGATGGGGCCAAAGGGTTCTCAACCTTCTACGGCTATTACATGTTGCGGGCGATGGCAATGGCCGGGAATTACCAAGGGGCGCTCGACGTGATCCGTACCTATTGGGGAGCGATGCTCGATTTGGGAGCCACTACCTTCTGGGAGGATTTCAATATGGAATGGCTACCCAATGCGGCTCGTATCGACGAGTTGGTACCGGCCGGTAAGAAAGACATTCATGGCGACTATGGAGCCTATTGCTACCAAGGCTTCCGTCACAGTCTTTGCCACGGCTGGGCCTCCGGACCAACCTCTTGGCTGAGCGAGTTTGTCTTGGGCGTACAGGTGGTAGAACCCGGTTGTCGCACCATCCGCATCACCCCACACTTGGGTGACCTGCAATGGGTGGAAGGCTCCTTCCCTACCCCTTACGGCGACATCCAAATCCGTCATGAGAAGGAGGCCAATGGGCATATCAAGAGCCGGATAGAGGCTCCGAAAGAGATCCGAATCATTCAATAATTCGCATTTGTAAAACATGAATAAATCTTTGTATCTATGTGCGCTGGCCGGTCTGTTACTGACGGCATGCACATCGCATAACGACCAGACCACACCGGTCAACCTGCGCACCGAATTTCTGTCTGAGCCCATTGGCTTAGACACGCAAAGTCCCCGCTTCACCTGGGAATATGACGGGGCACAACCAGGCTTCACAGTCTCTAAACAGGAGATCCAAATGGGCACCGAACCCCATGCGTTAAAGCCTTACACCGAGGGAACACCCCTCCAACCGCATACCCGTTACTACTGGACCGTCAAGGTATGGGATGAAGAGGGACGACTGTGTGCTCCTGCCGCTATCGCCAGTTTCGAGACGGCCAAGTTCTCCGAAGCCGATTGGAAGGCGCAATGGATCACCGATGGCGAGGACAAGGAGTTCGAGCCGGCTCCCCTTTTCCGTAAACCCTTCCAGTTGACAAAGGCACTTCAAGAGGCACGTCTCTATGTCGCCTCCGCGGGTTATCACGAGCTGTTCATCAATGGGCAGCGTGTAGGCGAGAATTACCTCGATCCCGGTTATACCGACTTTCGCAAACGCATCCTTTACGTCACCCACGACGTGACGGATCTGCTGAAGGAGGGCAACAACGCTTTGGCCGCCGTGTTGGGTAATGGCTGGTACAACGAGCAATCGGTCGCTGTCTGGAACTTCCATGAGGCAGCTTGGCGAGGCCGTCCCTCGCTGCGTTGCGAGCTGCGCTTGACCTATACGGATGGAACGACGGAAACCGTAGGCACGGACGAGACTTGGAAATGCGCTACCGGTGGCTATACCTATAATAATATATACAGTGGCGACCGTTTCGACGCACAGTTGGAGGAACAGGGCTGGAAAACCGCTGCCTTCAACGATGCACACTGGAAACAGGCCAAGCGGATCGAGCAACCCGCCGCGCAACTGACCGCACAGACCATGCCTGGCATTCACATCACCGAGGAGTTGAAGCCCACCGCCATGAAGCGGTTCAGCGACAAGCTCTATGTCTATTCCTATCCGAAGAACATCGCCGGATTCTGCCGCCTGAAGGTCAAGGGCGAGAAGGGCACGCGCATCAAGATCCGTCACGGCGAGCTGCTGAAAGCGGATGGTCGTCTGGAGCAGGGCAACATCAATGTCTATTACCACCCCGTGAAACCGGGGGAAGTCTTCCAGATGGATGAGTTCATCCTGCGTGGCGAGGGCGAAGAGACCTTTATGCCCGCCTTTACCTACCACGGCTTCCAGTACGCAGAGGTAGAAAGCGATCGACCGATCGAATTGACCGAAGAGAGCCTCACCGCCCTCTTTGTGCATACCGATCTGCAACCCGTCGGTGACTTCAGCTGCTCCCTGCCCCTCTTCAACAAGATATGGAACGCTACGATGCAGGCCTATCTCAACAACATCCACAGCATCCCCACCGACTGCCCGCAACGGGAGAAAAACGGTTGGACAGCCGATGCCCATGTAGCGATCGACCTCGGGCTGTTGGGATTCGATGGCATTACCTTCTACGAGAAATGGATGAACGATTTCATCGACAACCAACAGGAGAAGGGTGACATCTCCGGTATCATTCCCTCAGCCAACTGGGGATTCGGGGGCAACTGGCCTGGCCCGGTATGGGATGCCGCACTCTTCATCATCCCCAACACGCTCTACAATTACTACGGCACGACCCGCAGCATCGAGCGGTTATACCCGACCATGGAACGCTACTTGGCCTTCGAACAGACGTTTGAGAACGAGGAGGGTACCTTGACACAAGGCATTGGCGACTGGGTATTTTGGAAGACACAGACCAACACGGAGTTTACCTCTACCGCCTACTATTACTTGGATAACCGCTTGATGGCCTACTTCGCTAAGCTGTTGGGCAAGGATGGCACACGCTATCAGCAAAAGGCAGAGCAGTTAAAAGCCTTGATCAACAAAAAGTTCTTTGACGCGGAGAAGGGGCTCTATGCGGGAGGCACACAGGCATCACAAGCGGTTGCCCTCTACTTAGGTTTAGTGCCCGCAGGCAAAGAGCAACTCGTGGCTGATCAACTGCACCGCATCGTAGCGGAAAACAACTATTTCCTCGATTTCGGCCTGTTGGGTAGCAAAACTGTCCCAGCGATGCTGACCCAATATGGCTATTTGGAAGATGTAATGAAAATGGCTACAAAGACGGAGGCACCCTCATGGGGCTACTGGGTCGAGACCATGGGCTACACCACCCTACCCGAGACCTGGACACTCAGTCCGCAGTTCAACGATGCTTCGCTCAACCATGTCTTCATGGGCGACATCTCCGCTTGGATGATGAATCAGTTGGCGGGTATCAACCACGACCCGACTGATCCCGGTTTCCACCACATCCTGCTCACGCCCCACTTCCCCGAAGGGATGGACTGGGCGAAAGGTCGCTATCACTCCGTCAAGGGAGAGATCGTTAGTGAATGGAAACGAGAGGCGGATGGCATCCACTTGACCATCACTATCCCCGCTGATTGTACTGCCGAACTGCGTCTGCCGCAGGAAACGCAAACAATAAGTGCCGGTACGCATCAGCTGGTTGTCCAGCCCTGATGATGGAAGGACAAACAGATAACCCCCAACCGGGCGGTGTGTCAAATGTGAGATTGCGGATCAAAGTCCGCAATGACACGAATGTTTTTTGGCACACCGCCCCCCAAAAAGGGTGAACTGAGTTATACCTTAGAATACAGGAATCGAATAGACGAATCCCAACGAGATACGACTTTGGTTCGGCTCAGTAGCTCCTAACCGCAAGGCGTTCTGCTCCAGCTTAACGCCCCGATACGAGTAGAGCAGAAAGATAAGCAGCTCGCTGTTCTTCATCGGGAAGTATTCCACACACGCTTGCGCGTTCCACGAGCGTCGATACATCCCTTTGTCGTAGGCACCATTCGCTTTATAGACCCGCCCTATCTCATACGTTCCCTTCACATACGCATTCCAATGGTCGTGAAAACGATAGTCGAAGTCCGCGATGGCCGAAAAATACTCCGTGTTGCACGCACCCCGTTCTGTCTCTACCAAATGGCTGATAATGCCATGCTGATCCAGCTCCTGCCGAGTGTACATCAAGTCCAAGTAGGTAATGACCGGCCCCTTCTCGATGATATTGCCACAAGTCGCATAAAAGGAACGATATCCTTTCGCTTGTTCAGCCATGGAGAGCGCATACCGCAGCTGAAGCACCTTGTCAAAATAGAGGCTGTTCCAATTGAGGCTGTAGAAGAAAGGCACCTTGGCCGCTTCGACATCCTCCGGCAATCCTCCAACGAAAGTCTCCTCTATGCTACCGCTCCGGTTGTTCATGATCTGGAAACAGAGTTCCTGGTAGGGAGTGATGGCCCAAGTACCCATGATACCCGCCTGATAGCAGCTGAGTTGGTTGTTGAACTCACTGAACTCACGCACTTTGATCGGGTTGACGTAATACTCATAGCCTCCCATAGCCATCGCATGCTTACCCGTGGTGATGACAAACTTAGGCGATACCCTGAGGTTCACATAAGCCAACTCCACGGAGGAGGAGAGGTTGTCCAAGGAATAGGGATCCGCATACTTATTGAATGATTGCCGGTAATGATAGGAGAACCAATCATTCACGTCGCCTTTGATTTCCAACTTCACTCGGTTGAGTTTGAAATCCATGTTCTCCAATTCGTTCTCGGTGAAATTCGCATTGCCCGACGTGAATACCTGGAAATTCACATCCACATGCTTGATGTCAACCTTTCCTTCCGTCAAGCGATTGACTAAAGTAGGCTGACTACCATCATACGGATTCTCCTGTGCGGCTGCCATCAGTGTCGTCAAGCAGCAAATACCCATAAGAAGTGCTTTCATAGATTAGAAATTTAAATGGATGAGACCTCAAAAGTACAATAAAAATGAGAAGACTGAACCATTTCTCCTCCACCTCTCTTGAAATTCCACCCAGAATCTCCTACATTTGCACTGTCAACAGTGCACGAAAAGCGAAAATATGCACTATCGGCAGTGCACAAAGCATAAATGGAAGGAAAATGGATACAACTTTGATGACATACATGCGTGAGCAGCTTGCATTCGTCAAGCTCGATTTCAAGCGCTACCTGTACGCACAATTGCCTTGGGAGGCTCGTCTCGTGGGGTTAATGGGACCTCGGGGTGTAGGCAAATCAACGATGATTTTGCAGCACATCAGCGAACAAGCGGAAAGCAAAAAATCCAAAAGTTTATATGTGTCCACAGACCATAGCTTTTTCAACACCCACTCACTCATCGAAATGGCCGATCAGTTTGTGCGTGAGGGAGGCGAATGGCTCTATATCGACGAGATTCACAAATACGAAGGGTGGTCTCGCGAGTTGAAACAGATGTACGATTCGCATCCTGAGTTGCATATCTTTTTCACGGGTTCCTCGGTGCTCGACATTTTACGTGGGGAAGCAGACCTGAGCCGTCGTGTGTTACTCTATGACATGCAAGGCCTCTCTTTTCGGGAGTATTTAGAACTTTTCCATCACATCCAAACACCTATCCGCACCTTAGAGGAGGTCTTGCAGGGTCAAACGCAGATCCATGATTTACCTCACCCATTGCCTTTCTTCAATCAATACCTGCATGAAGGCTACTATCCCTTCGCCTTGGAGGGGTATTTCCAGCAGCGTTTGCAGCAGGTCATTCGATTAACCATGGAGGTCGATATTCCACTATACGCCAACATGTCACCTGCCACCGGACGCAAGCTGCGCCGTATGCTCTCCATCATCGCTGCGAATGTACCTTACAAGCCGGAGGCAAACAGTTTGGCCACAGAGTTGAAGGTGAGCCGAAACAGCATAGCAGACTATCTTTTGTACATGGAAAAAGCCGGTATGATTGGGCAACTCAGAGACGAAACGGGCGGAATGAGAGGACTGGGCAAGACCGAAAAGGTCTATCTCGACAACACAAACATCATCTATGCCATGTCGGGGGAACAGGCCAACATCGGCAACATACGAGAAACGTTCTTCTATAATCAGACCCGACTCACGCAAGAGGTCACCTCTTCTAAGGTAGCAGATTTTGCAATTGGCCCCTACACCTTTGAGGTGGGAGGCCAAAAGAAAAGCCATAAACAGATCAAGGATGTGACCAACTCCTTCGTTGTCAGGGATGACATCGAATATGCCAATGGAGATATTCTCCCTCTATGGAGCTTTGGCCTGATGTATTAGCATTAACGGTTTCCTATTCTCCCATCTGAATAGCAGTGGGTTTGCCATACTTACTGATATGGATCAGCTCTTGCCGATCCACTTGGATAGGCCCTTTCACCAACTCGGGGATGTTGAACGAGCGAAGCGTCAGATCGTAATAATCGGGTGAGGCCTGGGGAAGCAGGAAGGGTTTACCCGCCTGCCCATCGGGTGAGAGATAGGCGATGTAGGGCGCCGTATAGAGACCGTTTTCCCGGCGACTGCTGAACACGAACCAACGACTGTTGCTGCTCCAGGAGTGGTAGCTCTCCACGTTCGTACTATTCACGGCCTCCATCGGCTGATAACGACCCGTGCGCAGATCCATCAAGTAGAGATCGGCATCCCTGTGCCAGATGGAGAAATTGCCGTAGGCCGACACGGTGAACATCAGCTGTTTGCCATCGGGTGAGATGCGAGGGAAACGAGCGCTCTTGCCTTCTGCTTGCGCATGGAAAAGCGTATCGACTTGCGTGCCAAAGGTACCTCGCTCCGGATCGAAGGAGAGGCGAAGCAGGTTGTAACGCACCTCACGATACTGCTCCGGCATCGTCACACTGTCTGCCGAACAGAAATAGAGTTCCTTGCCATCGGGCGAGAAACAGGGGAAGGTCTCCCAATGCGCCTCCGCCGAAAGGAGCGGCGAGGAGAGTAGCTGGTGACGCTCCACGTCATACACCACCACGTCGGAACGCAGGTCGAACACCTCCACCCGATTCGGATCCGCATAATGGAAATCCTGCTTGGTCTCGTTGGTGGAGAAGGCCACGTAGCGACCCGACGGATGCCAATAGGGATAGACCAAGGCGGAGATCGTTCGGTCGGTCTTTGTGTCTAACTTCTCGATCTCTCCGTGACGAATCACATAGGTGCCGGCATGGGTCATACGCTGGTGGAAGAGCATCCGATCGGGATCTTGCTGACAGAAGGAGTGGCAGTTCATGCAGTTGTTGTTGGTTTGCTTGTTATCGAGAAGGGCCTCCTCCTCGAAATTGGTCAAGTCACGCTGATAGATACCCATGCGGTTCCACATGCGGTAGCCGGGAGCGATCTTGCGATAGACCAAGCAGGGGTCGATCGGCTCCGCTGCCACCTGCCAAGTGAAGGGGGCATAACGCAACCAGCCCTCTGGCTTCTCCACATAGACCTCAACGGTGATCGCCTCTCCTTTAGCCGCCGCTAACAACCGCCTCCAACCGCGCAAAGGAATGGAGAAGGAGCCATCGGAGTCCGCTACCCGCAGCTGCTCCTCGCCCACGGAGAGAGAGAGGATAGCGGGTGCCGCCTCCTGCAGGCGGAAATTGAGTGGGGCGATGTTGCAAGGAATGGTCACATCCGTATAATCCGGAAAGATAGATGGCTGTTCGTCCACCGCCTGCGCCTCCGGCAAAGCGGGTTGGCAAGCGACCGCAAGCAGGGCGATCAAGAGCCCCAGACAGCCCATTCGGATCAAGCGTATCTTAGTGTGCATACAACTGTTCTTCATTTTTTCGTGTACTTTTTGGTTGTTCGCTTTGTTGATAGAAATAGAACCAGAAGGTGTGGCCATAGTCTCGATAGAGGCGTGCCACGCCATTCGTGTCTCGCCGAGCGTGCTGCACCGCCTGACGGAATTGATCGAAACGCTCAGCCACCTCGTTCTGCACCTGCCAACCCGCAGGCAGTTCATGCCCTTGTGCCATCCAGAGCAGAGCGGCCTCTTGGAAAGCACGTGGCAAGGTGACTCCCGCCGTCGAAGCCTCTGGAGCTGTCTGCCGCAGGAAATCGCCGAAGGCATCCAACTCACGCGCCAACAGGTAAGAGCACCCCAAGTAGGTCCATGCCAATCGGTCGGACGAAAGCGCCGCTTCATGCGTCAGCCAAAGCCGCTCGATGCTATACTGCCCCAGCAAACTGTCTGCCTCCACAATCGGAATCCGCTTCCCCGCTAACTCCTGATCGGTGTCGATCCGTTCAGGATGCGCCACATAGGTCAGGTATCGCTCCGCCCAAGCCCGATACATCGGCATGAGCCGCAGCCGCTCCAAGTATTTTTGGGCTAACGCAACGTCTCGGCGGATGAGGCTGATCTGTGCCAAACGTTGCAGCATACGGGGACTTCCGCCTCGGCGTGCCAAGGTCAAGCCCTCCATGGCATAGCTTTCGGAGGTGGAGTAATCACCGATCGCATAATGCACATCGCTCAGCACGACACTCATCGCATAGGTGCGATCCCAACCCGCCAAGAGGCTCTGCGGCCCCTGTTGCGTATAGAGAAAGAGGTTATCGCCCAGCAAGCCCTGGTGCGCCAACGCCAGATTCAATTGAGTCAGACTCATGGCCCCGATCACCTGCTTTCCGGCAAAGGCATCGATCACCTCTGGCCAACGCGCCGCACGAGTCAGCGTAGCTAACCGATCCACCCAATAAGTTTGTCGCTCCCCCTCACCGGGCCAAGCGAAACGCAACGCACCGGCTACCGCCACACCAGATAGCCCCCAAAGCGCCCAACGCATAGGCTTACGGATCATTGACACCCGACTCAAGAGGAACGCAAGCAACAGCAACGCCAACCAGCCAAAAGTGAAACGAAGCGCCACAAAGTGCAGCAACGAATCGGGCTGCAAATGCGACTCTTGGTAACGCAGGGAGTAGATGCCCTCGGTCAAGGGCAATGCCAACGCCCGGTCAATCACATAGCAGGTCAATCCAGCACCCACCACCAATGGCAAAACCGCCGAAATGTAGAGACGTAGCGTGCTACGTCTC
>CAMGEM010000065.1 GCA_946055095.1 uncultured Parabacteroides sp.
AGTTCAAAGCCACTCAAGCTGTTTCAGGATGCAATATAACAGTTTGTAACATTTTAGAATTGTCAAATCACTATAAATAAATGGCTTATGACAGCAGTAAGATTTGGATATACACCTACCCATCCCGGAGAGGTATTAAAAGATGAGATTGAGTATCGGGGAATCTCACAGCGCCAACTGGCAGAACAGATGAATTTCTCCTATAAGGCTTTAAACGATCTTTTAAATGGAAGACGACCTATAACCACTTCAACAGCCATGATGTTTGAAGCTGCATTAGATGTGCCTGCTACCTCTTTATTACAGTTACAGCTGAAATACAACTTGTATCAAGCCCAACAAGACCAGACTCTTTTAGGCAAACTAAGTCAGATTCGAAAGTTTGCCGCCGCTCTGTAAGCAAAGCGGCGGTTAAGCTTTCTGTTAGAACGGCCAAAAGAGCGGGGCGAAAAGTGCCGATACCACTACGGTCATCAGGTTCATCAAGACACCTAAGCGGGCGAAATCCTGGAACTTGTAACCACCGGGACCATACACCAACAGGTGCGTAGGCGATCCAATCGGCGTAGCGAAGCTGGCCGTTGAGATCATCAGGGAGAAGAGGAATGGCTCCGGGTTTACCCCTAACACATGCGCCGTCTGCATCGCAATCGGGAAAAAGATCGCAGCAGCGGCTGTATTGGAGATAAACTCACTCATCACGCACACGGTCAAGCAGATCACAATCAATGCGATATAGGGATTCGTTCCACACAGGCTTTGGATACTTCCCGCAATAGCCGCCGCCAAACCGGTAGATTGGATGGAGGAGGCCACACCAATGGAGGCCGCAAAAACCACCAACGTACTGCCCGACACATTCGAGCGTGCCGAGGCAGGTGTGCAACATTTCGTGAGCAGCAACAAAATCATGCCCACCAACGCAGCCGTCACCAACGGCAAGACATTGAACGCACTGACCGCAATGATCGCAAGCATAATGGCTGAAGCCACATAGGTCTTTTGGCTCACCGGGATGTCTTTCTCCGGCTTGTTGAGCAGCAGCAGGTCTTTCTCCAAAAGACTCGCCTGGTCATAGAAACCGGGAGTACATTCTAACAACAGCGTATCACCAGGGAAGATAACCGTCTCACGCGGGCTGGCCTCTATACGCTTACCTTGGCGGGAGATAGCGATCAACACCACCTGAAACAGCTTCTCGAAATTCTGGCTCATGAAGGTACGTCCGATCAGGGAGCTGTATTCCGGCACCACAGCCTGTACCAAATTACGCTCTCCGCTCAATTCCGATACCGAATAGACATGCTCAGAGGCGGTCACCAATCCATGCGATTGTTTCAACGCCATCAGCTTATCAGGCATACCGGTATAGATCAAGCGGTCACCTCCCATAATAAACTCATCATCGGGCACAGGAGAGATCAGCTCCTTATCAAAGCGTAGGATCTCGATGATGTGTCCACCTGCCACCTGTCCCAGACCGGCTTCCGCCACGGTTTGGCCCACATGAGGACAATCCGAAGGGACCAACAACTCAACCGTAAACTCCTTCGTATCGGCAAATTGCTCCTCACTCTGCGTGCGCTCCGGCAGGAAGCGACGCATCAAAAGGAGGAGTAGATAACCGGCGATCAAACAGATAACACCCAACTTACCTACCTCGAAAAAGCCGAAGGAATGGCCTGTCTGATCGGCATAAAGACCACTGACAATCAGGTTGGGCGGTGTACCGATAATCGTACAGAGTCCACCAAACACAGAGGCATAGCTCAACGGGATCAGCAGTTTGGAGGGTTTGAGGTGGAGCTTCTTCGACCAAATCATCACCACCTGAATAAACATCGCCACCACCGTCGTATTGCTCAGCACCGCACTGGCCGCTGAGACGGGAGCCATCAGACGCAACAACGCACCGGGATAGCTCTTAGGTGTACCCAAGCAACGACGGGTGATCCAATGCAGTACACCCGTTTGTGTCAGTCCAGCCACCACGACAAACATAAAAGCAACCGTCAACACGGAGGTGGAGCTGAATCCACTCAACGCTGCTTTCAGATCAATCGTTCCAGTCAGCAACAAAACGGCCAACCCACCCAAGAAAGCAAAATCTGTCGGCACTTTCGTAAAGATCAAAAGCGCAAAAATGCCCAACATGGTCACAATCGCGATCCATGCGTAACCGGTCAATCCAGCGAATAAGATTTGGTCCATAATCTGTATCATTTAAAGTTATTATACACGGAATTTGTCAGCCTACCCGATCAGCCATTTACTGCCGGGCAAATAAGAGAGCACTTTCGATGTCACCGCACAGCAGACAAACGAAAGGAGCGCAATGCAAGGAATGGCCAAATAGACGGGAATCAGCGGATTGGCTTGATCACCATTCACGAAGAAGCTGGCGATCGGTGCCAAGAAAAACATGTGCATCAGATACATCCCAAACGAGAGCTTGGAAAGCTCGGTGATCAGACGAGGTGCCTTTACCTGTTGGATGCAGCTAAAGAGCAGGAATACACCAAACGTGGAGCAGAGCACATTGGGCGTGCAAAACTCCCAAGACCACTCCAACATAGGTGTCTCGATCAACTCACCCGGAACACCTCTCCACCAGAAGGACCAAGCCGAGAAGGCCCCACCTAAGAGCGTGCACCACAAACCGACACGGAATCGTTTACGACGATCCCAATGAATATGCACATGGATGTAATGCGCCAACACCAAGTAGCCCAGATAGCCCGAGCAATACCACAGCATGTGATAGCCATTCCAGAAACACTCGCCCCACAACTCCGCAGAGACAAACCGATGCAACCAAGGCATCAAGGTAGAGAAGAGGAATAGCCCCAGGAAGAGTCGCTCCTCCTTCGCCGAAGCCCGCTCCAACCAAGGAGAGACAACCGGCATAATCAAATAGAGGCTGATCAGCGGATACATGAACCAAAGGTGGCCCGCCATCGAGGGGAAATTAAAGAGCAAATGCTTCAAATCGGCTACTGACTGCTCCCAACGCATACCACCCCACAGCAGAGGCAAAAAGCAATACAGCAAGGAAAAGAAGATGAACGGAGGCAAGATACGCTTGAAACGGCGACGATAGAACTGGCTCATGCTGACCTGCGGCTTCAAAGGAATCAGCAGGAAGGCCGAAACCACCATGAACAGAGGCACGCAGAAACGAGACACCCCTCCATCATAAAAGGCAACCCAGAAACGATTGGCCTCATTCGCCAACTGAGAGAAATTCCCTGCCAACCCTGAACTGTCCGCTCCATAAAAATTCTCACTGGCATGTACCAGCATCACCAAAAAGCAAGCGATTACACGAATGTAATCAACGAAAACGATTCTTTCTCCGTTTGTCTTCATTTTATCCTCATTTTATATCCTTTTTCTTAAGAACACCACAAAAATACGTTTTTTGTTCAGAACCACCCTTGAATCCCTAAAAAACATTGTTATTATTTCGCTAACCGATAGCTGACAAATGCAAAACGGCGGCTGTCGGGTGCCCAAGAATTGACATTGATCGTGCCTTGCCCACCAAACAACTTCACCAACAGGCGAGACTCCCCACCTTCCGCCGGCATGACACGCAACTCCACGTTTTTATTCGCCAGGTGTTGCCCCGGCTCCAAGTCTCCTTTATAATAGGTAATAAAGACCACCTGTTTGCCATCGGGTGAGACATGAGGAAACCACGCATTGCGGGTCTCATCGAAAGTCATCTGCGTCTGCTCACTGCCATCCGCTTTCATGCGCCACACCTGCATCAAGCCACTCCGCACGGAGTTAAACCAGATATGCTGCCCATCCGGCGCATACTCCGGACCGTCATCCAGCCCTTCTGCCGTAGTCAATCGCTGCTCCTCGCCTCCGTCCGCAGGTATGACATAGACATCATAGTTGCCCTTGCGCTCCGCACAATAGGCCAAATACTGACCATCCGGACTCCATCCATGCAGGTAGCTGGGTGCTATTGGGGTAATCAGCTGAGGTTTGCCTCCCGTAAGAGGTAAGGTATAGATGCGTGATTGGCCATCCTCCTTCGTGCCGTGACTGATCGCGATGCGTTGGCCATCCGCAGAAAGCACATGGTCATTGTTACAACGGGTAGCGAAATCACTCGCTATCTGTTGCGGCTCTCCGGGTTGGTCAGGAGAAAGCTTATAGAGTTTCCCTCCGCTATTATAGATCAGCCATTGACCATCGACCGTCCAGTTAGGGGCCTCAATCAAATAAGGAAATTCTTTGATAACGGTGCGCTCACCCGTTGAAGCGTCGCAGATCTCCAATACACTGATTACTTGCTGTTGTTGCGCCTCCGTTAGGCCAATCGTGAGTGCCGCGCAAAGCACTGTTCCAATCCATTTTTTCATGGGTATAACTGAATTTAAGTTGAACATGCGCCAAAATTAGCGAATTTTTCGGGAATAAGCGCATCTATATCCAGCCGCATAAATATTGACTTATTTCCATCCAAAACAGTATTTATACAGAAATATGACAGATAAGCTGCAAAAAGTTCCACTATTTATCAATAATTATACCGAATAGTTGTATATTTGCGCTCTGTTAAGACAAAGAGAGAAAGAACAAATAAACGTAAAAGACAAATACAAACTAAACTTGAGAAGACAATGAGGAAGATTTGTTTAGGAATGGTAGGGCTAACGCTCTGCACCCTATCTGTCATGGCACAGAGTCGCAAGGTGACAGGACGAGTAGTCTCTAAGGAGGATGGGGAACCCATTATTGGTGCCTCTATCATCGCTAAAGGAACCTCCATCGGGACAGTGACGGATTTTGACGGTAACTTCACGCTGGATGTGCCCAACGAGGCGGGAACATTGGTGATTTCCTACATCGGTATGGCAACACAGAACGTCAAGGTGCAACCCTTGATGAACATCTCCATGGAGTCTGACACACAGGACTTGGACGAGGTGGTCGTAACGGGTTACGGCGTAACGAAAAAGGCGGCCTTCACTGGATCGGCCCAGGTAGTGAACAACGAGGTACTGACCCAGAAGACAGACGCCAACTTCATGAAATCGTTGGAGGGATCGGTAACTGGCTTGCAAGTAAACAGTGCCTCCGGTCAGCCCGGTGCATTTGCCACGACAACTATTCGTGGTAAATCTTCCATTAACTCCGGTACGGAGCCGCTTTATGTGATTGACGGTGTACCCATCTTCACCAACAAGGTCGGTTCATGGAGCGGACAAGAGGTCAGCCCGATGGCGAATATCAACCCGGCAGACATTGAGAGCGTTACGGTATTGAAGGATGCGACAGCCACCTCTATCTATGGAGCACGCGCCGCCAACGGTGTGATCGTCATCTCCACGAAGCGAGGAAAATCAGGTCGTGCCCGCTTCACCTTTGACGCCAAAGCTGGATTCAGCCAGGCAAGCCACTTGGATCGGGAGTATCGCATGGTCGATTTGGACAAATACAAAGAGATCTGGTCAGAGGGTTACGTCAATGCCGGTTTGGCCACGACCAAGGAGGAGGGTTATGAGATGCTCCGTCAGAATGGTATCGATTGGTATGGCTTTGACATGAACGAGACACCAAGCGTGGATTGGCTCGACGAGATCTTACGGACAGGTGTGACGCAAGAGTATAACTTAGGCGTACAAGGCGGAACAGAAACGGGTCGTTACTTTGCCAACTTGGGCTATTTCGAGAACCAAGGTACGATGATTGGTTCAGGCATGAAGCGTTACTCCGGTCGTTTGAACCTGGATGGCAATCGAGATCGCATTGGCTATGGACTTTCGGTCAATATGGCCCTTTCAGACATCGACAATATTCCTATTTCCAGCGACTATACCAACCCTATGGTGGTTGTCTATGATTCACGTCCTTTCCAGCAGGTCTATAACCCGGATGGATCCTACGCCATGGTGCAGGAGGGTTTCTATAACCCGGTGGCTATGTACGACAAAGAGTCCGGCGACGAATACAACCAGAAGACTTTGACGGCGATTATCAATCCCTACTTCACCTATAAGATTATGGAGGGATTGACCTGGAAGACCAATGCCGGATTAAGTTTGATGGACATTCGTGAGTTCTGGTACAACGGAATGAACAACCCGGAGAGTTGGTCGAGCACCGGTTGTACGGAAATCTCTGGCAGTCGCTACAACTACCGCACGACCAACTACACCTTGACCAACACCTTGAATTGGATCAAGACATTCCAGGAGAAGCATAACCTGAACCTGATGCTTGGTCAAGAGGTACAGAAGCAGACCTTCAGCAAAGTCTCAGCCGAGGCCAAGGGTTATCCGCAGAGCGACTTGCGCGAGTTGGACAATGCCTCTACGCCCGTCACCGCTGGATCACTCTATAAAGCAAGCACATTGAGCTCATTCTTCTTTAATGGCGAATACAACTATAATAATAAGTATTACGGCTCTGCCTCTTTCCGCTACGACGGATCCTCCCGTTTTGGTGAGAACAACAAATGGGCACCCTTCTGGTCGGTCGGTGGAAAATACCGCATCTCGGAAGAGGAGTATATGGCCGACACCAAAGATTGGCTGAACGACTTGACCCTGCGCGCCAGCTACGGTACGGTGGGTAACCAAGACATCGGCGAATATGCGGCGATGGGTCTCTATAGCTACGGCTATGGCTACAACTCACAACCGGGTGCGAAACCTTCACAGATCGCCAACCCGGATCTGAAATGGGAGACCGTGGCCAAGTTTGATATTGGCGTGAACGCCTCCCTCTTCAACTTGCTTAGCGTGGAGTTGGATTACTACAACCAACGCACAAAGGACATGATCTTCGAGGTACCCACCTCCTACACGACCGGTTTTGATTATGTGACCAAGAATGTGGGCGAGATGGAGAACCGAGGCATAGAGGCGATGGTGAATGCGACGTTGATCCGCACACAAGACTTCACATGGAGCGCAACCGCCTCCTTCACCTACAACCGTAATGAGATCAAGAGTTTGGCGACCGACGAGCCGATCACTACGACCTACAGCATCCAGCAGGCTGGTCACCCGATCAACTCCCACTATCTGAAAGAGTATGCGGGGGTAGATCCGCAAACCGGTAAAGCACTCTTCTATACGGATGGCAAAGGAAGTCCTACGACAGACAATCCCAATGAGGCGAAGCAGGTCATCCTCGGACAGATGGCTCCTAAGTATTTCGGTGCGTTCAGCATGAACTTCCGCTATCGCGACTTCGACCTCTCTGCCAGCTTGAACTACTCCGCAGGAAACAAGGTGTATAACCGTGGTATGGAGTTTGACTTGATGTGTGGTGACTATGAGTTAGGACCCGTAGCTACCTATGTGTATGAAAACCGCTGGCAGAAGCCGGGCGATGTGACTGACGTACCCCAGTTTATCGCAGGTGGACAGGGTGAGGCAGCTGCACGAAGCAGCCGTTTCTTGATGAATGCCGCTTATGCCCGTATGAAGAACATCACCTTGGGCTACACCCTGCCGAAGAAGATCGCCAAGGCGTTGACCATTGACAACCTGCGTGTGTATGCGTCAGTGGATAACCTCTTCACGATCACGGCGAAGGATTTCATCGGATTTGATCCGCAGGCTGAGGATGATTACTATCAGCAGTGGACCTATCCCGTGCCGACCACCTATCTGTTTGGTGTGAACTTGAGTTTCTAACAAATTAATCCAATTACTGAACAATAATGAGAACTAACATAGCAACCTTATTTTTATGCGGAAGTCTCTGCATGGGCTTGACAGCCTGCGACGACTTCTTGACGGAGAGCCCTTCTGTCTCTATCCCTGACACGGAGGCTTTCCAGAAAGCCAGCGACTTCACCAACAACCTGCATGGTATGTATTACGCCATGGAGAGTTCCAGTTTCTTGGGACGTGACGTACAAATCCTGGGTGACGCTTGCGCCGATCTCGTGAACCACAGCAATTCAACCGGTCACTGGCGGCAACTTGCCCACTGGCAGGTCTATGATACGGATGGCTATCTGCAAGACATCTGGCAGTATGGCTATCAAGTGATCGACCGTGCGGCACGCATTATCGCGAATGCCGATAAGATTAGCGAGATGCCGGATGGAGATCAGCCCAAGGTGAACGAGGTGATTGCTGAGGCTTACGCCGCACGGGCTTTGTCCATGTCCTACATGGTGCAAATCTGGGGCTTGCCCTATAACGAGGCAAACGCCGGCAAACCGGGTATCGTCAATGTGACAACGCCGGTCAGCGAGGGAGAAAAGATCAGCCGGGCCACCGTGGGCGAGAATTACAAGCAGATCCTTTCCGACATCGAGCAGGCGAAGGCCTACTTCGCGAAAGAGGGTGTAGAACCTGCTGGATCTTTCTACATGAACCCTGCGGCTGTGGATGCCTTAGAGGCGCGTGTACGTCTCAACATGCACGACTATGCCGGGGCGCTTACCGCCGCTCAACGAGCTATTGACGCTTTTGGGGGTGAGTTGATCAGTAACGCTACCGATTACGAGGCACGTTGGCGTTCCTCTAACGACTCGTCAGAAGATCTTTTCATCATCCGACAGAGCGCAACAGACAACCCAGGCGCGAACTCCATCCACACGATGTATAACAGCTACGGTCTCTCTATCAACGCAAACTTTTTAGCCACTTATGGCGACGATGATATTCGCGCAAAGGTGATGAATATGGAAGCAGGTAAGTTCATCGGTACGAGCGAGGGTGCGAATGCCAACAGCATTCCTATTCTTACCCTGCCAGAGCTTTACCTGATCATCGCTGAGGCAGAGGCCGCACAAGGCAACTACGCTGCGGCGAAAGAGGCTTTAGCCACTTTGCTCACAGCCCGCTATACCGACTTTGACGCAGCTACCCTGCCAACAGATGCTTCTTTAGTTACACGCATCCGCACAGAGCGCAACAAGGAGCTGATCCAGCAGGGCTTCCGCTGGTATGACGCTCGTCGTTGGGGAGAGAAGATCACCGTTGCAGCCGGTGCCTTCAAGGACTTCGACATCGCACAATGTGTCTATCCCATCCCCGCCAACGAGATCAATGCGGGTTATGGGGTGACGCAGACGGAGAACTGGAGCGCTACCATGCCGAAATAAGATTTATCCATTTAGAAATTAGGGATGAGGAGTGGGGAGTCACCCATTCCTCATTCCTAATAGTTATTATATCACAATGAAAAAGCGTATTATTTCTTTTGGCTTGGCACTTCTCCTCGGGGGGAGTGCTTTTGCACAACCTGCTCCTCAGACTTTTAGGGAGGAGCTTTCCTATTTCATGCCTACCGAGTGGCATTACACACTCGATAGCCAAGTGCCCACCCCCGAGCAAGAGATGGGCTTTCAAGTAGGTTCCCAGCATGTCAATTGGGAACAGGTAGTGGCTTACATGAAGCGGTTGGCCGCATGCTCGCCCCGTTTCTCCATCCAGGAGTATGGCCGCACGTTCGAGAATCGACCGTTGATCTGCGTGGTGATCACCTCTGAAAAGAACCAGAAAAACCTGGAGAGCCTGCGTAGTGCCCATGCCCAGTTAGCCGATCCCGCAGCAAGCGTAGATCCAAAGTCTCTTCCCGCCGTAGCCAGCGTGATGATGTCTATCCACGGCAATGAGGCTTCCGGCGTAAACGCCTCCCTGCCTTTCGCCTATTTCTTTGCGGCCGCTCAAGGCCCAGAGATCGAGGCTTTGCTCGACAAGACAATCATCACCTTGATCCCGGGACAGAATCCGGATGGCATCACCCGTTTCTCTACTTGGGTAAACGCCAACCGCAGCCTGCGTAACGTGACTGACCCGCAATCTAAGGAGTTCAGCGAACCGTGGCCGGGTGGACGTAGCAACCACTACTGGCACGACCTCAACCGTGACTGGCTGAATGCCTCCATGCCGGAGATGAAGGCCTTGCTGAAGATCTACCACGACTGGATGCCCAACACGGTGAACGATCATCATGAGATGGGCAGCAGCTCCACCTTCTTCTTAGAGCCCGCCGACCCTGTGGGTTATTATCCCCCTATTCCACAGGAGAACAAAGACCTGACCCAGAAGGTCTCGAACTACAACATGGCGGCCCTCGATCGCATCGGATCGCAATACCTCTCCAAGGATCAATTTGATAGCTACTCCCTCGGTACAGGAGATGTTTATGGCGATGCGCTTGGCTCTATTGCCATGCTGTTTGAGCAGGCCTCCGCACGCGGACACCAGCAGGAGACCAGCAACGGCATTCTCAGTTTTCCGTTCGCTGTGCGCAACCATGCGACAACCGCTTTCGGCAGTGTGAAGGCAGCCTATGAAATGCGAGAGGAGCTGAACGACTACATGCATCGCTTCGTGGTGGCACGTCATAAGGAGGCTATCGCTTTGCCGGAGAAGGGCTACATCTTCGACGGAAATGGATCTGATGCCGTTAGCTATCACTTCATGGAACTGCTCGCTAACCACAAGTTGCAGGTGAACCGCTTGGCGAAGGCAACGACTATCAACGGCCATACCTACGACCCGGCACATGCCTACGTCATCCCGATGGATCAACGGCACTCCATGGTGCTCCGTTCCTTCTTAGAGCGCAACACACAGTTCAAAGATAGCCTCTTCTACGACCTCTCCACCTGGAACATGGCAGAGGCATTCGGTTTGAACTACGCACCGTTGAAATCAACAGCAGGATTGCTGGGTGAATCGGTGACAGCACCTCTGTTCCCTAAGGGTAGTGTGAGCGGAAAGGCCTCCTACGCTTACCTGTTCGACAACAAGGAGTTTTATGCACCGCTCATGATCAAGCGGCTGCAAGAGGGTGGTGCGTTGGTGAAAGTATCTGGCGTAGGTTTGCATGCCGCCGAGGGTTACTCCTACAGCCCGGGTATGTTGATCGTTCCGGCGATGGGGCAGAAAATCTCCAGCGACTCTATCTACACGTTGATCAGCAAGAACGCTGCCGAGACCGGTATCACTGTGCGTGCCGTTTCCTCTGGACAGATGAAAGACTACGATCTGGGACACTTCTACAACCAGCCGATCCGGGAGCCGAAGGTGGCTGTCCTCGTGGGAGGCCGTTCCCGCTCGAACGTGGCCGGTTCTTTATGGTACTTGATGGATTATCGTTTTCAGATGCAACCCACCCTGCTTGACGACGCAGACTTCGCACGTGCCGACCTCGCACGCTACAACGTCTTGATCCTCCCGGGTGAACCGTCGGGTGGCGAGGCTGCGACAAAGAAGATCGCCGACTGGGTGAAGGCTGGAGGTACGTTGATCACGATAGGCAATGCCTATCAAACGGCTAACAAAGCGAAACTGACGAAGATAGAGACGATCGACCTCTCACAGCCCGACTCAGCTACCTATGTGCCCTATGACAAGCGTTCCGACCGTTTCGCCGAGTTCCAGATCCCTGGCACGGACTTGCAAGTCTCCTTGGATACCACCCATCCCTTAGGTTGGGGCTACACAGTGCCGCAAGTGCCCGTTTTGAAGAACTCTAACTTAGTGTTCAAGATGCCGAAGGTAGCTAACCAAGCACCCGTTTGCTATGACAAGCAACAACCGTTGCTTTCTGGTTTCATCCGTCCGGAGCACCTGAAGGCTTTGACTGGTATGCCTGAGGTCATTTGTCAGGGAGCAGGTAAAGGGCAAGTGATCTGCTTCGCCGATGATCCCAACTTCCGCTCCATCTGGTATGCCGGCACCCGCCTCTTCATGAATGCCGTCCTGTTTGGCAACCTGATTCGGGAGTAAATAAGCCCTGTTTAGGGGTGATCAAGTGAATAACTTACGAGTTGTTGAGCCGTAAGCTTGTCACTACCTATAGCCGTAAGCTTACGACTTGACAACTCGTAAGCTTACGGCTTATTTAGCTATTTACGCCCCACTCTAACGATCTTGGCCTCAAAGGTCTGCGGAGCGTCGATAAAGAGATTATACATCGGGCAAATCTTCTCGACAGCCGCCAATAATTCCTCAATA
>CAMGEM010000066.1 GCA_946055095.1 uncultured Parabacteroides sp.
ATACCGCCAATATCGTCCACCACAGCCAAGGCCGTCAAGAAGATACGCATACTCAGCGGGACACGATCGCCTAACAGACCTAAAACAGCCAACGCAAAGGCAATGTCCGTCGCCATCGGGATGGCCGCACCATTCGCAGCTGGCCCTTCATGGCATACCAAGAAATAGAACAGGACAGGCATGATCATACCGCCACAAGCGGCAATAATCGGCAATAGCGCTTTGCGGATGGAGCTTAACTCTCCCACCAACACCTCTTGCTTGATCTCCAAGCCAATGATAAAGAAGAAGACCGCCATCAACGCATCATTGACAAAGGCCAACATCGACATAGGCTCGCCATGATGCGCAAAGAAGGTAAACGATCCCATCTGAAGATCTATCGGGAACGCCAACAGTTGATGATACCACGATGCCCAGGGGGAATTCGCTAAAAACATGGCAATAATAGTTGCCGTGAAAAGCAGTGCGCTGGCGTTTGGCTTCATGATCGCAAAACGTCTCAGCGGCTTCAGGATTACATTGAATCTCTTGTCCATACTTTAGAGGTTTTTCAAATGATATTGACTTTTTGTCGCAAATATACGCATTTCATACAAATGAAACACTATTTAGAAGAATCTTTCAAGTAGGCTGTCTCCACTTTAGCCAGCCGATTTTTTAATTTTTCGGCCTCTCCCTTACGAATGCGCAGCGTCATCTCGCAATCCATCTCGAAACGTTGGGCGATGATTTGTGGCCCATCCTCTTTAACGATGCGCATGATTCCATTAAGGTAGGGATACTCAAACACCACGGTGATATCCTCGTCCACAGTCCGCTCCTCCACCTCTGCCGCCGCGATAGCCTCCGCTGCTGCCGTACGATAAGCGACAATCAAGCCACTCGTACCCAACTCAATGCCCCCGAAGTAACGGATCACGACAATCAAGATGTCGGTCAACTCATTGGAATTGATCTGCCCCAAGATGGGTTTACCCGCCGTGGAAGAGGGCTCTCCATCATCATTCGCCCGGAAAGTCTGTCGCTCAGGACCTAACATGTAGGCCCAGCAGACGTGGCGTGCATCATAATACTGCTTTCGATAGGCAGCCACTCGCTCTTTCACCTCCTCTACCGTACGCACCGGTATGGCATACGAAATGAAACGGCTCCGTTTCTCCGTGTAATACCCCTCTGAAACGGCCTTAATCGTCTTGTAACTGTCATCAGCCATAGTCAATCAGGTATTTTGGTGTTCGCCATCTCCTCCCGATAGGCCCGGAAGTCTTTCATTATCTCCTCGATCTCCTCCACGAAGTAGGGATCTTTGACCTGTTGGCGCACCGCCTCATAATAGGCCTCCACAGCCGCCAACGCACAACGGTCTTGTCCACGCAGCACGAAATAGGGTTCCTCCTTCTCGACGCACTGCTTAATCATTTGTATGGGATTCTTCATGATTCATTTGTTTTTAATGAAGCGTTTATCTCCTCTTTCAAGAAAGGTGCCGTAAAGCCAATGCCACTCTCAGCCAAGGCTTCCGGTGCGCCTGCAAAGAGCACGTTACCTCCCCGCCGACCTCCTTCCGGCCCCATGTCGATCAGGTAGTCCGCACTCTTGATCACATCCAAGTTATGCTCAATGACAATGACCGTATTGCCTTTGTCCACCAAGCGGTTCAACACACCCAGCAGCACCCGGATATCCTCAAAATGCAACCCGGTTGTCGGCTCATCCAGCACATAGAGTGTCTTGCCCGTATCCCTTTTCGCCAATTCGGTAGCCAATTTCACACGTTGGCTCTCGCCACCGGAAAGCGTGGTCGAAGGCTGTCCCAGTTTGATATACCCCAAACCCACATCCTGCAAGACCTTGATCTTGCCGAGGATCGTCGGCACGTTCTCAAAGAACTCCACCGCCATGTTGATGGTCATGTCTAAGACATCAGCGATCGACTTACCCCGGAAACGTACCTCTAAGGTCTCCCGGTTGTAACGCTTGCCTTGGCAATCCTCGCACGGCACCAGCACATCAGGCAAAAAGTTCATCTCGATCGTCTTGTAGCCATTGCCTTTGCAGGTCTCACAACGTCCACCCGATACGTTAAACGAGAAACGTCCTGGCTTATAGCCCCTCAACTTCGCCTCTGGCAGCTCCACGAAGAGGTTTCGAATATCCGAGAACACACCGGTATAGGTGGCCGGATTACTACGAGGTGAGCGTCCGATTGGCGATTGATCGACATTGACAATCTTATCAATGAACTCGATACCTTCCAACGTATCATAAGGAAGTGGATCCTCTAAGGAACGATAGAAATGCTGACTCAAGATAGGTTGCAATGTGCGATTGATCAACGAAGACTTCCCGCTACCCGACACGCCCGTCACACAGATAAAGGTGCCTAACGGAAATTGCACATCGACGTTCTTCAAGTTGTTGCCTCGCGCACCTCGCAAGGTCAAGCAATGGCCATTACCCTGACGATGCGTCACGGGCAACGCGATCTCTCGCTCCCCATTCAAATAGGCAGCGGTCAATGTGTGAGCTTGCAACATCTCCTGTGGCGTGCCCGCAAAGACCACCTCGCCACCTAACCGCCCCGCTTTAGGCCCCATATCAATGACATAATCCGCATTGAGCATCATGTCTTTATCGTGTTCCACCACAATAACCGAGTTGCCTGTATCACGCAGTTGCTTCAAGGATTGAATCAGACGCACATTGTCTCGCTGGTGCAAACCTATACTTGGCTCATCCAAGATATAGAGCACGTTGACCAGCTGGCTACCAATCTGCGTAGCCAACCGAATCCGTTGGCTCTCCCCTCCTGACAGCGAAGAAGAGGCACGGTTCAGTGCCAAATAGTCTAACCCAACATCCAACAAGAAATGAATTCGGGAACGGATCTCCTTCAAGATCTCGGTAGCGATGACCCGCTGTTTGGGATCGAGCCGATCCTCCAGATTCGCTAACCAGCTGTTCAGCTCGGTGATGTCCATAGCGGATAGCTCCGCGATGTTCTTCCCATCCAACCGATAGCTCAACGCCTCACGATTCAATCGTTGGCCGTTACACTCCGGGCAAGTGGCCGTCTTGATAAACTGGCCCGCCCATTTCTGTGCGGTCGCGCTGGCATCCATCTCCTGTTGCATCAAGATGTATTTCGCCACACCCTCGTAGCTCATGAAATAGTTGGAGGTGCCCAATGACTCATGCTTCACCGGCACACGCTCATCCGTGCCGTTCATGATCTCGTCCATCGCCTCCTCGGGAATGTCACGAATCGGTGTTTTGATCGTGACACCATATTTCTCGCAGAGCGATTCGATTTGCCAGAAGATCATGGATTGCTTGTATTTCCCCAACGCCACGATGCCTCCTTGGTAAATGCTCAATGAGGGGTCGGGTACGATCTTTGTCATATCCAAGAGATTCACTTGCCCCAATCCCTTGCACTTAGGACAGGCTCCTTGAGGCGAGTTGAACGAGAAATTATGCGGAGCGGGTTCACTATACGAGAGTCCTGTCACAGGATCCATCAAACGGCGGCTGTAATGGCGCACCTCCCCCGTACCGGCATCTAACAACAGCACCAAACCATCGCCCTGCTTCATCGCCACCTTTAAGCTCTCCTTGAGCCTTCGCTCGTCAGACTCGCTGACCACCAACTTGTCAATCACCACCTCGATGCTATGCATCTTGTAGCGATCCAGCTTCATGCCATGCGTAATCTCACGCAACTCACCATCCACCCGCACATTCAGGTAGCCTTTCTTGCGCACCTGCTCAAACAGCTCTTTGTAATGACCTTTTCGATTCCGCACCAACGGCGCCAAGAGGTAGGTTTTCTTTCCCTTATAGGCATCCAGTATCAGCTGAAGCACCTGCTCTTCGGTGTATTTCACCATCTTCTCACCACTCAGGTAGGAATAGGCATCTCCCGCTCGTGCGTAGAGCAGACGCAAGAAATCATAGATCTCCGTAGTCGTGCCCACGGTAGAACGGGGATTCTTATTGGTCGTCTTTTGCTCAATGGAGATGACCGGGCTCAGTCCCGTGATCTTATCCACGTCCGGGCGCTCCATGTTACCCAAGAAGTTACGGGCATAGGCCGAGAAGGTTTCCACATAACGACGTTGTCCCTCCGCGAAGAGGGTATCAAACGCCAACGAAGATTTACCACTTCCGCTCATACCGGTGATGACCGTCAGCTTGCCACGTGGAATCTCTACATCAATATTCTTCAGATTGTGTACACGGGCTCCCCAAACCGAGATCTGCCCCTCCTCCAATGCCGCTTTATCGTTTGTCATTTTACTGCTTTTTGTGCGACCTATCTTCGCTTTTTTCGAGCAAAGGTACAGAAAAACTTAATTGGAGGCAACCACCCACGCCGGATTATGCACCACCGTATTGGGGGTTTTATAATACAAGTCACTTGTTTTCGGCAGGCTCAACCGGAAGGTACGTCCGCCCGTCAACAGTTTGCGGTCACGCAGCCAAGGGTTGAAACGCTTCAAGTCAGCGTAGGTCAGCCCCTTCTCCTTCGCAAAGGCGGCTAAGTTCGGGATATCCTGTTTCACCTCGATCTCCTCCGTCTCTATCGGCTTATAAAGGTCTCTGGCTCGCATGACAAAGCCATATTTGGCCGGATGCTCAAAAATCTGCTTGATCGCCATGATGCGATAGACATAGCGTGTGGTCTCCTCCACGAGCCACAAGTCGAACGAGCTCTCTCCCTCCTGCTTAGTCAGCTCCCCAGAGATACGCCCCATGCCTCCGTTGTAGCTGGCAGCTACCGTCGCCCAATCGCCATACTTCGCATAAGCCTGTTTCAGATAGCGGCAAGCCGCTTCTGTCGCTTTCGCCACATGGCAACGCTCATCCACCGTCGGTGTAATCACCAATCCGAAATCACGAGCCGTCCCTTCCAACAGTTGCCACATACCAACAGCCCTCGCAGGAGAGGTGACCCGTGGATCCAAACTGCTCTCGATGACAGCCAAATACTTGAAATCATCGGGAATCCCATTCGCCTTCAGAATCGGTTCTATCACCGGGAAATATCGGTTCGCCCGCTTGATCAACAACATGGTTGTCGAATGGAAATAGGTGAAACTGCTTAACTCACGGTCAAACGCCTCACGCCGGTCATAGCGGGTAATGTCCACCAACTGCCCACAAAAAGGCACCGTCTCTGGGATCTCGGGAGAGACCGTCAACGAAGCGACTACGGGATCACGCTCCGCCACCCGCCTCACATCGTCGGAGCCCATGGATATACAGGCGGTCAAGCAAGCTGCTCCACCGCATAAAAAACTGATTAGATTGCTTTTAGTAACCTTCATTACCACTGTTTACTTCTTGTTCTTCTTGAATGGTTTTGGGGCGTAAGATATTAATATCACCCTTCTCCTTATACTTGATTCCATCGGAGCCCTCGGCCTCTATCACATAGAAATAGACACCTGGCACCACATACTTTCCACCTTTCTTGCCGTCCCAGCCTTGTGCGGGATCGGTCCACTCGTAGAGCTTCAAGCCCCACCGATTAAAGATGGTCGCCTTGAAACGAACCAACGACTTATAGGCCACCTTGAACTCGTCGTTCACGCCAGGTGTCGTGCCTGGAGAGAAGGCATTGGGAATCTTCAGATAGGACTCTGAGATGTCGATCTGCACCTCATCCTCCACCATGCAGGTAGTCTGTTGATCGCTGACCGTCAGCTTCACCACGAACGAACCCGCTTGACTAAAGGTGTAATCGATCGTCTCGCCCGTAAAACGCAACAACGCATTCTCCTCTTCGCCTTGGGGATAGATCACCCAATTAAAGAGCGCCGCGGTTGGTTGGTTAGCCACTGCCGTAAACTCCACCTCCGCAGGTGCGCAATAGCCCACTTTAGAGGTATTCATGTTTTCCGCTGCCTGCTCCACCAACACCGTGTCAATGTGCGCCTCGATAGCCGCTGCTTGGTAGTTATCTACACACCATGTGCCCTCTTGGCCAAAATGACGCGCGAACGCATCGCCATGCACACAAATCTCCGTGTCGCACAGAGGAGCCGGGATGGACTGCTCAAACAGATTACCCTCCATAGTCACCGTTTCCGTCTGCTCATCAAACCGCTTCTCCTCGGCATCATACACCATCGTCTGGTAACTGATCTCATATTGTCGTTTCAGCTCCCGTCGTGTACCTGTATTGGGCCAGTAATAATAGATAGGCGTAATCGTGCCGGAACCGGTCAACAACAGACCGCTACAGGGATCGCTGGTCTCCGAAACGCCCAATCCGGAGATGTTCAAGCCATAACGGCTGTAATCCACGATCCAGACATAGTTAGAGACAGCCCCCTCCTCCACGAAGTAGCCATACTCCGGCTCGATGTTGACCACGGTCGAGGTCTGTCCCGATTGTGTACTGGGCACCGCCTCCGCTTCCAATCGCTTTGTCTTATAGCGATACCATTGGTGTGTACCCGTTGAAGCAGAGGTGTAACTGATCGAGAGATCCTTTGTCCCATTCACGACATAAACCGTGATGCGTTCAGCCTTGTCCGCCGTACTTTGCTCAACAGCCAAGGGAGTTCCCTCACCACCTCGCACCGTGTACTGCGCGGATAACCTGTTTGCTCCACAGAGGAGGCAGCACAAGAGCAGAAACCGATAGAAAAACGAAGACATATACGTTATTTACTTGCCACCTCGATCACCTGTTTCAAATGGTTCTCATCACCTAACGGACAGATCATCAAGACATCCTCGGTATCTGCCACCAAGAAACCAGAAAGACCGTCGATCACCACCTTCTTATTGGGGTTGGTTTCTTTCACCAAGTTTCCGTCAGAAGCCATCATACGAATCTGCTCCGTACCGGACGCGGCATTGAGCTGCTCATCTTTCGTCAGCAATCCATAGAGTGCCCCCCAAGAGCCCACATCGCTCCAGGCCAAATCATTGGTACAGCATACATACACCTTGTCTGAACGCTCCATCACCCCATAGTCGATCGAGATGGAAGGACTGGCCGTAAACGCCGCATTCACGGCGGCCTGTTCCTGCGGGGTGTCATACGCCTCCCCTACTCCCTCAAAGAGCGACGTCACCTCAGGCAGATAGCTACGCAAGGCCTCCACAATTGATCGTGCCGACCAGACAAACATACCAGAGTTCCAATAATAATTCCCCTCGGTCAGGTAGCTTATCGCCGTGTGAAGATCCGGTTTCTCCTTGAAACGCTGCACCGGCGTGAATCGAGCCCCCTCTTGGCTCCTCGTCTGGATATAGCCATAGCCCGTCGCCGGATAGGTGGGCGTAATACCCACTGTCAACAAAGCGGGATGCTGGCGAGCGAACACTAAGCTCTCCGCCATGATCGTCTCAAAAGCCTGTTCGTTACCAATGTATTGATCTGAGGGAGTCACTACCGCTACCGCCTCGGGATCACGCTGGAAGAGCTTACACATCGCATACGCGATACAGGGAGCGGTGTTTCTCCGGCAGGGCTCTGTCAATACCTGTTCCGGACGGAGCATCGGCAACTGCTCCAACACCAAGTCTTTGTATCCCTCACCCGTCATCACGAGAAAGTTCTCGGTCGGGATCAAACGGGCAAATCGCTCGTAGGTCAGTTGAATGAAGGTCTTACCTACACCCAACGCATCTACAAACTGCTTCGGCAACTCCACTCGACTCAACGGCCAGAAGCGGGAGCCGATACCTCCCGCCATGATCACACAGTAGTTATTTTGATTCATCTTGTTTTATGATTAATGTTGTAAATACCATTGATACAGACGGCCTACGCCCTCCTCAATCTCAATCTGATGGTGCCATCCCAACGCATGCAGCTTCGACACATCGGTCAGCTTACGCATCGTACCGTCAGGCTTAGAGGCATCGAACCGAATCGTTCCGGCATACCCTACCGTTCGCTTGATCAAATCAGCCAAGGCCGCAATGGTCAACTCTTTTCCTGTACCTATATTAATATGGCAATTCCGAATGTCTCGTACTCCCGCATCGTAGGTGTCCTTGAAATCGACCCGCTCCAAGACATAGACACTGGCATCGGCCATCTCCTCACTCCACAAGAACTCACGGAGCGGCTTACCCGTGCCCCACAGTTCCACCCGGTCGGCGAAGATCCCATATTTTCCTAAGATACGCAGCATCTCCTCCTCGGAAGCCGAACCATTCACGCCCTCCACCGGTCGGATATCCAAGTCCTTACGCACAGCCTCCCAATTGCCTCTCAATAAGCAGTTGGCCAGATGAATCTTACGCAACATGGCGGGAAGCACGTGGCTATTCTCCAAATGGAAATTGTCATTCGGGCCATAGAGATTAGTCGGCATCACCGCAATGTAGTTTGTACCGTATTGCAAGTTAAAACTCTCGCACAACTTCAAGCCGGCAATCTTGGCGATCGCATAGGGCTCATTGGTATATTCCAACGGAGAGGTCAGCAAGACCTCCTCTTTCATCGGCTGCTCGGCATCTCTCGGATAAATGCAGGTACTCCCTAAAAACAATAATTTCTTTACGCCATGACGATAGCTCTCACCGATCACGTTTTGCTGAATCTGCAAGTTCTGGTAGATGAAATCCGCCCGATAACGACTATTCGCCATGATACCTCCCACATGGGCGGCAGCTAAAATCACATACTCCGGACGCTCGGCATCAAAGAAGGCTCGCACCGCTTCACCATTCAGCAGATCTAACTCCGCATGGCTGCGCCCCACCAAGTTGGTATAGCCTTTCGCTTGCAGGTTTTTCCAGATAGCGGAGCCTACCAAACCTCGGTGCCCCGCCACATAGATTTTCGAGGTCTTATCCATCGACTAATCCTCCATGTGTGATTTCAGATAAAGCTTCTTGACAAAACGCATGTCGTGTTGCACCATGATGCGCACCAACTCTGGGAAAGAGGTCTTACGGGGGTTCCAGCCCAAAAGGGTCTTCGCCTTGGTCGGATCACCCAACAGCTGCTCCACCTCCGCCGGACGGAAATACTTCGGATCTACCTCCACCAAGACACGCCCGGTAGTGGTGTCGATACCCTTCTCCGCGATTCCCTCGCCTTCCCAGCGCAACGTGATACCTGCCTCTTGGAAAGCCAACGTACAGAACTCACGCACCGTATGATACTCACCTGTGGCGATCACGAAATCCTCGGGCGTGGGATGTTGAAGAATCATCCACATACACTCCACGTAATCCTTGGCATATCCCCAGTCGCGCAACGCGTTGAGATTACCCAGGTATAATTTATCCTGATAGCCTTGTGCGATACGTGCAGCCGCCAGCGTAATCTTGCGGGTCACGAAAGTCTCGCCTCGGCGCTCACTCTCATGATTGAACAAAATACCGTTCACCGCAAACATGCCGTAGCTCTCTCGGTAATTCTTGGTGATCCAGAAGCCGTATTGCTTTGCCACACCGTAAGGGGAACGGGGATAGAAAGGGGTTGTCTCTCGCTGCGGCACCTCCTGCACCAAGCCAAACAGCTCAGAGGTAGAGGCTTGATAAACCTTCGTCCGCTGCTCATAACCCAACAAACGAACCGCCTCCAACAGGCGCAACGTGCCGACCGCATCTGCCTCAGCCGTGTATTCCGGCACATCGAAGCTGACCTTCACATGGCTTTGCGCCGCCAAGTTATAGATCTCATCCGGCTTCGTCTCACGAATGATGCGCACCAACGAACTGGAATCGGTCATATCGCCCCAATGCAGGTTGACCAATCGCTTATTCTTCATGTCACGCACCCATTCATCCAAATAAAGATGCTCGATGCGCCCTGTATTGAAAGAGGAGGAACGACGCATAATGCCATGCACCTCATATCCTTTCTCAATTAAGAACTCGGCCAAAAACGAGCCGTCCTGTCCCGTAATACCTGTGATCAATGCTACTTTTGCCATAATTCGGAATCACTTATTTCTTGATTAAGAACGGGCAAAGTTACAATTTATTCTCCAAAAAGTTGCACAACTGATAGAGAACACATACTTTTACGCACAAATACAGAAATTAATAAGGTACACTATGAAGAAAGGATGCTTATTTTTAGTGATGTTTATAGGACTGGCACTGGGTCAGTTGCAGGCACAAAGCGCACCCGAACTGATGCAACAGGCGCAAAACAGTCTGGAGAACAAAAATTATGGTCAAGCAAAAACACTCTTTCTCAAGGCTTATCAAGCCTTCGCCAACACAGGAGACTTCAAGCAGGCCATCGAAGCAGGTGTAGAGGTGACCTCCCTCTACTATCGTGAGAATCTCTACAACGAGGCTTTCGAGTTTTGCCGCCAGATGACCCAATACCTGCTCACTGAGGAACAGAAACAGCAACGACAACTCTATACGCAACGTTTCCAGATCACCCGCGAACGGTTACACATGTACATCAAGCTGAAGAATCCCCAACAAGCCGAGGGGCAACTTAACGCATTGGAGGCCATCAAGAACCAAGCTGGAGATGGTAGTCTTACCAGCGATTGGCTCACGGCGCAAGCGGAGCTTTACTACACCTTCGGACGTGAGCAAGAGGGCGATGCGGCATTCCAGAAACTCACCGAAATAGCGACGAGCCAAAAGAATTACGAATCGGTCACGGAACGTTATGAGGCCCTGATAGAGGTGGCGCGCCTTGGCAACAACACGACCTTGATGGAACAGGCCTACAAGGGGTTGATGAGCTGGAACGACACCGTGAAGCAACTGACCGCCAAGGATGCGTTGGGCGCTTTGCAACAGAAATACGACGAGAGCCTCCAGCTGATCGAGGAAAAAGAGAGTAGCCTCTCCACCCGGCAATATATCATTTTCGCCCTGTTAGTAGTGGTGGCCGCACTGGCTATCGTGCTTGTCTTAGGCGGACTGATGTTAGCACGCCTCACGTTGGGCAACCGTAAGCTCAAGCAGATCATCGAGACGACCAAGGCGCATAGCGAGCAGCAAGCGGCTTTCATCCAGCATATCGCGGAACAGATGGAGCCGACCTTAGAGAAAGTGGCTACCCTATCCCGCCAGGCCCAGCCAGAAGTGCGTGAGCCCATCGAGGGACGTGTAGAGGCTTTGCGCACATTCGCGGCGCACATCCAAGAGCTCTCTGCCTTAGAGAGTTCGTTGACGACTCCTTTTGAATGCAAGTCGTTGAACGTCGCTAAACTGGGTAAGAAAATCGTAGAAAGTCACAAAGGCTATCTCAAACCGGGCGTAGAGCTGTTGACCGACCTGCCCTCCATCGAGATCAAAAGCAATGCGGAACAGCTTGAAAACCTCCTCTCCTATCTGTTGTATGGGGCGGCTCAGCACACCGAGGAGGGACATATTCGCTTAGAGTTCAAGCGTAAGGGGGCGCATGTCTGCCAATTCTTGGTGACAGACACCGGTTGTGGCATTCCCGAGGAGCTCAAAGCGAACATCTTCACCCCCTTCGCCTCCGCACATGACCTCTTAGAGGGGGATGGCTTAGGTCTGCCGATCTGCGCACTGGTAGCCACTAAGCTGAACGGAGAGCTCTCGCTCGACACCGCCTATAAGAAGGGTTGTCGCTTCGTCTTGGTTTTGCATATTT
>CAMGEM010000067.1 GCA_946055095.1 uncultured Parabacteroides sp.
AAGGAGATCAAGGATGTGATTGCTTACGCCCGTTTGGTGATCAATCCGCACGATGAGGAGGCCCTGAAACGGGTGATCAACTATCCCGCCCGAGGCATTGGCGACACGACTGTTGGCAAGTTGGTACAGGCGGCTTCCCTGCGAGAGGTCAGTCTATGGACCGTATTGGAAGATCCCATAGGGCAGGGAATGAGCATCAATGCCGGTACGGCTAAGAAATTGGCTGCCTTTCGTGAGTTGATCCAATCGTTCAGTGCACTGAATCAGACGTTGGCGGCTGATGAGTTGGCTATGGCGATCGTGAAGCAAAGTGGCCTCTTGAAGGAGCTGATGGCCGACCGCTCGGTGGAGGGGATCAGCAAGCAGGAGAACCTGCAAGAGTTGCTCAAAGGCATCACGGAGTTTTGCGAGATTCGGCGAGAGGAGGGATCGGAGCAGGTGCGTATGCAGGATTTCTTGGCCGAGGTAGCCCTGCTGACCGATCAAGATAACGACAAAGATGAGCGGGCGGACAAGGTGACGCTCATGACCGTCCATGCGGCGAAGGGGTTGGAGTTTACCAATGTCTTTGTGGTGGGTATGGAGGAGGAGCTGTTTCCTTCGACGATGGCGAAAGATAGCCCACGTGCGATCGAGGAGGAGCGTCGGCTCTTTTATGTGGCTATTACCCGAGCGGAGCAAAATTGCCTGTTGAGCTACGCCAAGAGTCGCTATCGCAATGGCTCAACCACGATGTGTACGCCCAGCCGTTTCCTGCGTGACATAGATACACGCTATCTGGAGCTCGATTCGGGCAGTATGCCCGCCGCACGTCCGGCAGAGCGTTGGGGGCAAGAACGTCAAGAACCAGCCTTTCGTTCGCCATTCCAACAGCCTCGTCCGGTTGAGCGTAAACCTTTCGAGGGGGTTGCCGCATCGGTTCAACCCACTGCGGCACCTCGCTTGAAGCGCATGGACAGTGCGATGAAATCGCCTGCTTTGGGACAAATGGCGGCTGCTGGGTCTGCTTTTCAAGCAGGTGATCGGGTGCGGCATGATCGTTTTGGCGAAGGGCTTGTCGTGGCGATCGAGGGTGAGGGCGGCAACCTAAAGGCCACAGTCGATTTTGACAACCTGGGTCGTAAGCAGTTGTTCTTAAAGTTTGCCAAGTTGACAAAGACACAGAGGTAGTATCTGTTTGTTGTCCGCCCGCCGTCAAACGATCGTTTGACGGTTGCCAGGCAATCGTTTGGCAGTTATCAAGCGATCGTTTGCTGGTTATCAAGCGATCTCGTTAGTTCATTATAAAGGTTTAGGTAAGCAGGGTTTTTGATGGTTTTTTCATCCAGAATCACTTACTTTGCAGTCATGGAATCGAAAAGAGATATTGAGGCAATACTTGACTTTGTGCGACAGCATCAGCGGGAGGAGGTGGATCGCCTGCTGCTTTCGGCGGGGAAATATCCAGGGGTAGATATGCCTGCCGTGGTGGATCAACTCTTGGCACGCAAGCAATTGAAGGAGAAGTTGCCGACTTGGCAGATGAACGATCGACTTTTCTATCCAGCTCGCATCGCAGCGGAGCAATGCTCTAATGAGCGGACAGCGACCTACAAACAACGACTGGTCGGTGCGGATGATCGGCTTTGCGACTTGACAGGGGGCATGGGCGTGGATAGCTTCTATTTCTCTCGTAAGGTCAGGGAGGTGACCTATGTGGAGCGTTTTGCGGACTATTGCGAGGCGGCTCGCCATAATTTCTCGGAGTTGGGTGCGACAAATATCCGAGTGGTTCATGCCGATGCCTGTGCCTATTTGGCGCAGATGGAGGCGATGGATGTCTGCTACTTGGATCCTGCCCGTCGAGGAGAAGCTGGCCAGCGGGTCTTTGCCTTGTCGGATTGTGAGCCTGACTTGACGGCGTTGCTCCCGAAGCTGTTTGAGAAGGTGCCTCGTGTCATCGCCAAGATCTCTCCGATGGCCGATCTCTCTTTCACCTTGAAATGCTTGCCCGCAACGACGGCTATCCATGTGTTGGCCGTGAGAGGTGAATGCAAGGAGTTGCTCTTCTGCTTGGAGCGGGATCGGGTGGTGGATAACCCGGTTATTCATTGTGTCCATTTCACGACAGTGGGAGAGGAGCACTTCGATTTCACGATGGCACAGGAGAGAGGCATAGAGACTCCGGTGGTCGGTCCACTTGGGCCTTATCTCTATGAGCCGAACGTGGCGATCCTGAAAGCTGGAGCGTTCAAGTCGGTGTCAGGCTATTTCGGGTTGAACAAACTGCATGAGAGTAGTCATCTCTACTCTTCGGAGCGCAAGATTGAGCACTTCCCGGGCAGACGTTTCCAAATCGAAGAGGTGATCCCTTTCCATGGGAAGGCGTGCAAGAACCTGAATCGACGATTGCCAAAAGCCAACCTGACAGTTCGTAATTTCCCGTTAACGGTCAGTGAGTTGCGGAAACGGTTGAAGATCGCAGAGGGAGGTGATCGCTATCTTTTCGCCACCACGTTGCGTGGAGAAGAGCGGGTATTGATTGGGTGTGTGAAGCTAACAGAATAATAAGATACAATGATGAAGATCAGAAGTTTGTTGAGCAAATGGGGTAGGTTGATTCGCAACCTGTTGATTTTCTTTTTTATTTCCACCCTACTGGCAGTGGTGGTTTATCGGTTTGTCCCCGTCTCTTTCACTCCCTTGATGGGGATTCGTCTGTATGAGCAATGGCGAGCGGACAAGCCTTTACGGCTGGAGCACGAATGGGTTCCGCTCTCGCAAATCTCCCGTCATCTGCCCCAAGCGGTGGTGGCCTCAGAGGATAATCTGTTTATGGATCATAATGGGTTTGACATAGAGCAAATTCAGCAGGCCCGTCGGGAGGCAGAGCGTGGGAAGCGGGTGCGTGGGGCCAGTACCATCTCGCAGCAGACGGCTAAGAATGTATTCCTTTGGCCGGGAAAGAGCTATCTGCGGAAAGGATTGGAGGCCTATTTCACCTTGTTGATCGAGTGGATCTGGGGCAAGGAGCGGATTATGGAGGTCTATCTGAATTCGATTGAGATGGGTGAGGGCATTTATGGTGCACAAGCGGTGGCGCAGGCCCATTTCCAGAAAGAGGCCTATGCGCTGACAAGGGCTGAAGCAGCCTTGATAGCGGCTACCTTGCCGAATCCTCGACGATTCAACTCGGCCAACCCCTCTGCCTACATGCGGAAGCGTCAGGCGCAGATTCTATCCTTGATGGACAAATTACTGCAACTCCCGTTCGGGTATGGGACGGACGACTATCAATCACCTAAAAAAGGAACGGTTAAAAAGAGAAAGAAATGGAGAGCGGATTTGAATATGTAGATTTGGGACGCATCGCTTATGCCGATGCGCTGGTTCGTCAAACCGCCGCTTTCGAGGCATTGGTGGCTGCGAAGGCGGAGGGAGCTATTGGAAATAGCCAACTCTTTTTTTGTGAGCATAATCCTGTTTTGACGATCGGGAAGAGTGGCAAGGATACAAATCTGTTGATTCCAGAAGCCTCCTTACAGGAGCGAGGTGTCTCTTTTTATCATGTCAATCGGGGAGGGGACATTACCTATCATGGGCCGGGGCAGATCACGGGCTATCCCGTGTTCGACTTGGCTTATTGGTCGTTGGGGCTTCGGTCGTACATCGAGCGATTGGAGGAGGTGGTGATCCGCTTCTTGGCAGGCTATGGATTGAAAGGAGAACGATTGCCTGGAGCGACCGGTGTTTGGTTAGATCCCTATGTGCAGGGAAGAGCCCGGAAGATCTGTGCGATAGGCGTGAAGAGTAGCCGTTTCGTGACGATGCATGGCTTTGCGTTGAATATCAATACGGATCTGAGTTATTTCCATTTGATCAATCCCTGTGGTTTTACGGACAAGGGGGTGACCTCTTTGGCGATGGAATTGGGAGAACCGCAGGATTTCGAGTTGGCGAAAGATCGGCTGGTGCAGCTTTTCGCCGAACTGTTCCCGGCTGTGAGTCAAGGCTAAGGAACGGTATCTTTTCGAATCTGCGTAGTATCAGTGGGCAGGGGTAAGAAGAACCGCCTGCGTCGGAAGATCTCCGATATGTTGGTGAAATCCTTCCGATACATGATGCCGACACCTTGGATCGTGAGCGCCTGCTTCAGGCCATAGTAGGTGTCACGGGCATGGTTATAGGCTTTCAAGCGGATGTCTCCCGTGGGGGTCAGCTTATACTCTAAGTCAAATTCCCCGATGAAGGTATTGGCCTTTCCTGTGTTGATGGTGTTGCGCATACCGAAGTTTCCATTGATCAGCAGTCGATTGTCTAACAGTTGGCTGGAGAGCAACATCTCATATTCCGTACCACTGTCGAAACCATCTTGACTGGCACGAATATTGGTGCCGATCTGTACCTTATCGGTGAAGCTGCCAAGGATGCTGGAGAGTTGTGCGGAGATGGCAGAGGAGGCCACGGCATTCAACTCATTAGACTTATAGGAGCTGGTACGTGTGTATTCCGGAGTATAGAACTTGTTGAGCACCAATAGATAGACGATCTGCCGGGTCATCATATCCTCCGTATCGACCAATGCCCGGACTTGTCGCTCCAGCTCGCCGTTGGAGTTGGGGAACTCCAGATCGAATGAGATAGCCGGACTGCGCAAGGCTCCATCAAGCATCAGGAGACAGTTGACGGGCACGCTGCTTCTTCCTGTTTCCTCCATGAGGCTTTGGTCGAGGTCGGCGATGTTGGCTGTCAGGTTGTAGCTGGCCGTGATGTTCATGTTGGCATTGAATGGATCGCCTCGGAAGTTGATCGTACTGCCGTCTCGAATCTTGAAGTCCTTGTGAATGATCTGTTGGAGGCTGAAATTGTAGTCTCCCTCGGTAATTTGCACATCTCCATACATGCGCAGGTCGCTTTTTGTGCCATATTGGATCTGCAAACTGCCATTAGCCGTACCCTTGATGCGGTCGCCGGCTACTGGATCCATGATGAGTTCGATGATGGCATCCGGGGTGATTTCCAGCAAGAAATTCATGCGAAGCTCTGCCCCGTCATCGGTTTGGGTGATAAAAGAGGTTGGTTGTGCCGTGACGGAGTCGGTAGCGTTGCGTAGGGAGTCTTTGTTTACGAAGGTGATAAAATCGTATTCCATCGCCGAGTTGTTGGTCATGAAGTCCAAATAGACCTTGGTCTTCGGTCGGCTCTGCAAGTTAATATCGAAATTGATTAACTTCTCATTCCCTTGTATGCCAGCCCTTCCCGAGGCGAAAACTTGACCATAAATCATCGGGTTCTTTTTCTGAGACACGTTATAGAGCATCATGTTCGTACCCTGCACGTTCACATCAAAGCTGTAATCTTTGAAGTAGCGGTGATTGAAGCGAAGATCCACCTTTCCCCTGTTCCCGAAGGCATCTGTAATGGTGACGTTTCGAAGGTTGACAGAGGTGGAATCGAGATGGATCGAATCGGAGAAGGTATAGTAGGTGTCTAAGAAATTCACGCCAATACCTCCATCAGCTACGTAGGCCTCCCCTTCAACGGACAATTCCTTGAATGAACCATACAGATGCACGTGACCAAACCCATGTCCTTTCAAATTATTACCCACAGCTTCCACGAAGGGTTGCAAGAAGGCGATGTTAATATCGTTTGCGTCGAAATGGAGTGACAATCCGGCATTGGCCCCGACGGGATAGATATAGCCGTTGACATCGGTCCAAGTGCTGTCATTCTTATAGATGCTTCCTAACATGAGGATACCTTGCTGTTCATCATCCCACTCGCTGAACAGGTTGAGCCGTCCCAGACGAACTTGATTGAAACCAAAGTCGTTCACTTCCAAATCGGTGTTCAGGATACGGCTGCCAAAGAGATCGTTGAGTCGGAATTGGCCGGTCGCTTGCCCGGCGAATTGCAAGACGGGGATGTTGAGGATGTCGAAGATGTAGCTCAGCTCTATCTGGTTCAGATCGAGGAGGAGCGTGTCTGTAGGATCTTTGGAAACCGTGCCTTGGATGGCTAAATGTTGATTCGCACGTTCCACCTTGAAATGATCTACGAGATAGCGTCCGTCACTGATCGTGATCGTTGCGGGATGGATTGTCCATAGGGAATCTTTAATGATCAAGTCGCTTTTGTTCAGGTTGATCTCTGTGAAGAGACGAGGCTTTCCCGTGTCTGTAAGGTCCGTCTCTCGGAAATGGGTAGTGGCCGAAAGATCGGCTTTGAAAAGTTGTTGCTTATTATTGGCCCAACTGATCATCGTGTTCATCAGGTTCTCTTTGGCATCGGCCTGGAACTCTACATAGTTGCGTAAGCCTTTCAGGTTCTTTTGGGTAGCCTTGAGGCGAAGGTTAATCCTGTCTAATGGATTGTCGCAAACTAAATGGCCTGATTCCAATAATGTTTTACCAATATTGAATTGAGGCAGCCATGCCTCGATGCGGAATCGGTTGTACTGGTTGTTGTAATGTCCTGTGATACGTCCCTGCTGGATGATCGTGAAGGGGAGTTTCAGGGTGTGGGAAAGCTTCTCGGTGTTCTCTATGGTGAGCAGCAACGAGAAGTTATTTTCTTTGATCTGTTTGGGAGTGGTTTTGGTGTTAATCAGAGCAGGCAGATATGCCTTGAACGTTTGTAACATGCTGGGCACTAAGGTCTGGAAGGAATAGGCTCCCATGATCTCACCATTCAGCAGGTCGGATTGGATGGTGAGTTGTCGGTCGAGACTATGTCCGGATGCCTCTACGACCAATTGTTTCAAATAGAAACTGTCTGGAGTGGTAAGAAACGATAAACTGTCTAATTGGATGCGTCCGGATAGGTTGTCGATGTTATCTCCCGTGAAGTTGGCGTTGAGTGCCAATGAAATGTCAGGGTTCTCATATTTTTCAGTTAAGTGTAGCTGATCGGGACGGAAATGGGTTAAGCGAGCCGTGAAGTCGAATTGGGAATTGTTCGGTTGGTGCTGGAAAAGACCTTCTGCGTAGAGCTGACCGTTTGGATCGTCCAACTGGATCGTGCCGTCAAAACGGTTGCTCTTGAAGGTTCCGTTCAGCTGTAGATCGTGGTAGGTATATCCCTTGTAGTCGAAGGCTTGGATGTTTGCGGCTATCTTGCCTCCAAATTGGCCATCCATCGGTTTATGGGCATTGAGGTCGATCTGGAAAAGTGCCTTGCCAAAGGGATTGTGCGCACCGAACAGTTCATGGAGGCGTAGCTCAGTAGAGGCGATCTTGCCTTGCAGGAAAGCGGCGATGTTTCGTTCCCGTTCAGCTCCAAAAGCCACGTCAAGCTGTAAGGAGCCGATGGAAGAGGCCAATTTGCCATGCGCTGTGAGCTTGTCGGCAAAACCGGCGATCTCGCCTGTGAAATTGATTGTGCCCAACCGCATCAATGGTTCAGGCAACCGGACCGGCTGTCCGCTGAGGTTATTGGCCAGATCGTGCAAGCCGGAGGTGGTGAGGTAGAGCTTATTCACTTTACCGTTCAGGTAAGTGTCCTCGGGATGGGTGATGTTGCTAAGGGCCATCTGACCGATAAACAACATCTTTTCACCGAAACGCAGCGTGACCTGTTGCAGGTTGAAATCGTTCACTTTCCCTTCTGCGTCTGCCGTGAGCTCAAGCGAGTCGGTAAAGTTCCTGAAGGCGGGAACGAATGCGGATAGATCTTGCAAGGCGATCTGGGAAGGAGCGATGCGAAGTGTGATCGGAGCCTGATCGAGAAATTCTTCGGGAGAGGAGGCCTGGGTCAGATCCATGTGCGCACGACTGATCTTTAGTGTGGAATGGGGAAGATTCAACTCGAAGCGTTGGATATGTGCGCTGTCTGGATTGGCTACGACCTGAAAGGCCAATTTTTGCAAGGAGAAGCCAGAGGCCTCCTCAAAACTCATTTTTTTGATCTCCGCGTTCAGGCTGTCTTTCATTAACGCTTTCAAAGCGATATGGGCACTGAGGTTGCGCAGGTCGATATGCTTGGCGTTGAAGCGCCCAGGTGTTTCCGGTTCGCTTTCGATTTGATAGCTGAAGTGGCCTCGTCGGATATGGATCGAGTTGAAACGCAGATTGATATTCGGTTTCGGTTTGAGGGTATCCTTACTGGCAAAAGCATCCAAAACGAATTGCAAGTTGAGCGGACTCTTGGGCGTTTCCCGGCGAAGGTTGAGCGTGAACCCAAAGAGGCGAGCGGAGGTAAAGACCAATTGCTTTTTCAATAAGGGGAGCACCTCGATGCCTGCCGACACATGGCTGGCCTCAAACAGGGGTTGTTGTTGCTGGTCTTCTACATAGAGGTCTTTCAGCACTAACCGATTGAACCATTCAAAGTCGATATGGCCGATCCTGACGGGTACACCTAAATAGTCAGATAGCTGATGCGTAGCGACTTCCGAAAGGCGGTTCTGCACTTGGGGAATCCGTAGCAGGAAGCTGGGTAACGCATAGCTTATCCAAAAGAAGATGAGCAGAAAAACGACTATGTATTTGAGTCCTCTGATAACTTTTCGATTTATTTTGCGCAAAAATAAAACATTATCACGACAGATTTCGTTATTTCGCGCAAAAATAATCGAGATATGAGCATAACAATTTTAGGTATTGAGTCTTCTTGCGACGATACGTCGGCTTCGGTGATCCGTGATGGGGTGATGTTGTCTAACGTGATTGCCAGTCAAGCGGTACATGAGGCGTATGGAGGTGTCGTTCCCGAGTTGGCTTCTCGTGCGCATCAGCAAAATATCATTCCTGTGGTGTCGGAGGCGATCAAGCGGGCGGGTATCGACAAAGCGGAATTGAATGCGGTGGCTTTCACCCGTGGACCTGGATTGATGGGGTCGCTGTTAGTCGGTACCTCTTTCGCGAAGGGCTTCGCTGCGGCGTTGGCTATCCCGATGATCGAGGTCAATCATCTTCAGGCTCATGTGTTGGCTCATTTCATTAAAGAGTGTCCGGAGGATAATCATGCGCCCTCGTTCCCCTTCCTGTGTCTCTTGGTATCGGGAGGAAATTCGCAGATCATCAAGGTCAGTGCCTATAATCAGATGGAGGTAATCGGGCAAACCATCGACGATGCGGCTGGTGAGGCGTTTGATAAATGCGCCAAGGTGATGGGCTTGGGCTATCCGGGTGGCCCGGTGGTGAATCGGTTGGCCAATGAGGGCGATCCCAAGGCTTTTGCGTTCAGCAAACCGCATATTCCGGGTTATGATTACAGCTTCAGTGGCTTGAAGACCTCATTCCTTTATACCTTGCGGGATCATCTGCAAGAGGATCCGGACTTCGTTGAGAAACATAAGGCGGATCTGTGTGCCTCCTTACAGGCCACGGTGATCGACATTCTGATGAATAAGTTGCGCAAGGCGGCGAAGGATTTAGGTATAAAAGAGGTGGCTGTGGCTGGTGGCGTGTCTGCCAATTCGGGCTTGCGGGATGCCTTTTTGGATCATGCTCGTCGATATGGCTGGAAGGTGCATATCCCGAAATTCTCTTTCACGACCGATAATGCAGCCATGGTGGCGATCACGGGTTACTATAAATATATGGATAAGGAGTTCTGCCCGATGGAGGCAGCGCCCTTCTCTCGGGTACAACTATAAAGTATGCGGCCATGAATAGAGGTGAGCAGCCTATTGAGGTACGTTTAGGTGCGTTGTTGCGGGAGCGCCATTTGACGATGGCCACCGCTGAGAGTTGCACGGGCGGAAGTATAGCCGGTTTGATGACCTCCGTACCGGGAAGTTCGGATTATTTCTTAGGTGGTGTGGTTTCTTATTGTAACCTCGTGAAGCAGCAAGTGCTGGGTGTGGCAGAGAGCGATCTTCGAGACTATGGAGCCGTTAGCCGTCCGGTGGTGGAACAGATGGTGAGAGGTGCCATGCGTGTGATAGGAGCCGATTGTGCGGTGGCTACCTCAGGTGTGGCAGGGCCGGGTGGAGGTACACCCACTAAACCTGTAGGTACTGTTTGGATGGCAGCGGCTTGTGGAGAGCGGTTGATCACTCAGTGTTGCCATTTTGGCCCTCGTTCTCGGCAGGAGAATATTCAGGCTTCTGTAGAGGCCGCATTGGCCTTATTGGAGGATCTGTTGCGTACGGAATCGTTGGGGAAGCAGTAAAAAAGATAAGCTTTCGGGAAAAACGCTTGCAATTTGAAAAATATTGTGTAATATTGCCGCCAGTTTTGAAGTGACAGAGAAATAAAGCACATTGTATGGCAAGTGCCGTATCTACATATTATACCTGGGCATTGACAACCACCCCTTGGGGGGTTGAGTGCTAAAGTCCGTAAGTCAGTGGCGGAGGAGACACCGCCGGTTGGCAACAGCGTTGCCATGTAATTTCCGTTTTACACATAATAATCAAATCCATAAACGCTAATAGGCGTTTCTTTAAATATTCTTATTCAATGAAAGTTTTAAAGTTCGGCGGGACATCCGTAGGTTCCGTGAATAGTATCTTGAGTGTGAAGAAAATCGTTGAGGCGATCGACGAGCCGGTGATTGTGGTGGTTTCCGCTTTGGGTGGAATCACAGACAAGCTGTTGAATACCTCCACGATGGCTGCACAGGGTAATTTAGCTTATGAGAAGGAGCTGTCTGAGATTATCGCACGCCACCTTGACGTGATTGAGGGTGTGATTGAGGATCGTTGGATCCGCATGGAGGTGCAACGTAAGGTAATGACCCTCTTGGATGAACTGAGCAATATTTATAAAGGTGTCTATCTGATCAATGATCTTTCACCGAAGACTTCTGATACGATCGTCAGCTATGGTGAGCGACTCTCTTCACTGATCGTCTCGAACGTCATCAAAGGGGCGCAGTTGTTCGATTCCCGTAAGTTTATCAAGACGGTGAAGCAATTCAACCGACATATTGTGGACTTCGATGAGACTAATCGCTTGATCTTAGAGACTTTCAATCCATTGCCGCAGGTCTCTTTGGTTCCTGGATTTATCTCCAGCAGCAGGGAGACAGGAGAGGTGACGAACTTGGGTAGAGGTGGTTCCGATTATACCGCTTCCATCTTAGCCAGTGCGTTGAATGCCTCTATTCTGGAGATCTGGACGGATGTGGATGGCTTTATGACGGCTGATCCCCGGGTGATCTCCTCAGCTTATGTGATCGACCGTTTGAGTTTCACGGAGGCGATGGAGCTGTGTAACTTCGGTGCGAAGGTGATCTATCCCCCGACGATCTATCCGGTTTATCATAAGAATATTCCCATTCGCATCTTGAATACGTTCAATCCGGCTGCTCCGGGTACCTATATCTCGAAGGAAAAAGAGCAGGGCGGAGGCCGTGCGATTATCAAGGGTATCTCTTCCATCAATGATACCTGTTTGATCACGGTGCAAGGTTTAGGTATGGTGGGTGTGATTGGTGTCAACTACCGTATCTTTAAGACGTTGGCTAAGAATGGTATCAGCGTGTTCATGGTGTCGCAAGCCAGCTC
>CAMGEM010000068.1 GCA_946055095.1 uncultured Parabacteroides sp.
GACCGTAAGAGCCCTTAGCCTTCTCCAGCGCCTCGTTAGCGTCCATACCCTTCTTCACCATATCCATGAACTTGCCCAGGTGAACAAACTCATAGCCGATTACTTCGTCATTTGCGTCCAAGGCCATGCGCGTGCAATAACCCTCAGCCATCTCCAAATAACGAGTACCCTTTGCCAACGTACCGAACATCGTACCTACCTGGCTGCGCAGACCCTTGCCCAGATCCTCCAAGCTTGCGCCTACCACCAAGCCACCCTCAGAGAAGGCAGACTGCGTACGACCGTAAACGATCTGCAAGAACAACTCGCGCATAGCCGTATTGATCGCATCGCAAACCAAGTCAGTGTTCAAAGCCTCCAACAAAGTCTTGCCCGGAAGGATCTCTGATGCCATAGCCGCAGAGTGAGTCATACCAGAGCAGCCGATCGTCTCAACCAATGCCTCCTGAATGATACCCTCCTTCACGTTTAATGTCAGCTTACATCCACCTTGCTTCGGCGCACACCAACCGATACCGTGAGTCAAACCAGAGATGTCTGAGATCTGAGTTGCTCTAACCCACTTTCCCTCCTCAGGGATCGGAGCGCACTGGTGGTTAGCTCCTTTTTTTACAACACACATGTGTTGAACTTCTTGTGAATAAATCATAATCGCTAATTTATTTAAAGTGTAATGAAACTTACTATGCCATTCGCCCTCGTTTTAAGCGCAAGGGCGATTGAACGCACAAAGATAATTTATTTGATTTAACCTTGCAAAAGCGAATCACCATTATTTCAGTAATTCTTTCAGTTTCTCGCCAACCTCTTTCGCATGCAACCCCTTCACCAAAATCGTGCCATCTTTATCCACCAACACGGTATGAGGGATGCTGTTCACGCCATAGAGCGCCGCACCGGCATTCTTCCAGCCCTGCAAGTCAGAAAGCTGCGGCCAAGTGATGTTCAGGTCTTTCACGCCCTTTGCCCAAGCGTCCGCTTTGCTATCCAAGGAGATACCCACGATCTCGAAACCCTTATTCTTGTATTGCTTATAAATCTCGACCATGTTAGGCATATCTCGGCGACAGGGGGGACACCAACTTGCCCAGAAGTCAATCAAGACCACCTTGCCCTTGCCTACATACTCGGAGAGTTTATGCATCTTCCCATCGGCATCAGCCATCTCAAAGTCAATGAAAGCCTTTCCAACAGCCGAATTCTTCAAGACGTTCAGATGGTCGATCATCTTGCTGATTCCCGGAACGGCCTTGAATGCCTCACTGGCACCAGCCACGATCTCATCTTGATCCGCCTCTGCGATGTCGTAACGCGCATCCGAGAACACCTTAGCGGCGATCTGCTTATCGCTGTTTGCCTTCACATAGGCTGTCACCACTTTACTTGCCTCCGCCTCGATAGCCTCCGCCTTCTCGATAGCCGCATTCTTCACGGCCTCATCCGCTGATTTCAACTGATCGGTCAAAGCCTCCTCGGCAGCCCGAATACCCTTCACCTGATCCTGCAAAGCCTTAAAGCCATCATTCTCAGGTGTACCCGTCACCACTGGAGCCTTATCATCCAGCAGGGCTTGCATCTTCGCATTCTCTAAGGTAAATACCGCCGTGAACGCTTGGTTCTCTCCCGCATCGCCTCGTTTCAGCTCCTCACTTCCTAACCGGAGCACACACAATAAAGGCGCAGCTTGCTCTCCCTTCAAAGTGAACTTTCCGTTCGTAATCAAGGCACTGTCTAACGGAGCCTCATCAACACCCCATTTCTGTAAATAGACATACTGTCCCTCAGCATCCGCCTTAGCTACCGTTCCAGCAATCTCATAACCCGGTTTCTCAGCGCAGGCTGCCAGCAACAAAGTCGTTGCCACAGCGAAAATAGATACTTTTTTCATCGTCTCAATAATATATAGTTGGTTTTCTACGGGCAAAGATAAGGAATCCTCTTGATTTCTCATGCCCTTTCTGTTTGAATTTCACAGCACTATCCGAATCATCTCGCCATAGTTAGACAGATGCTTAAAGGCATCCTCTATGGGATACTCACCCGCATAGACACGGGCAGCCGTCAACACGCCACCGTGCGCAAAAAGCAATACCTTCTGGTATGCGCTTTGTCGCAAATCCTCCAAGAAGGCGGACACTCGCCGATACTGATCGGAAAAAGACTCCCCGCCCGGTGTAGGCTGGTTGAGCCAATCGGCAAACCACGCCACGGAACGAGGATCGCTCGACACGTCATCCCAACTCTTCATCTCCCACTCACCAAAGTTCACCTCCATCAAACGAGGATCTGTCATCGGCTCCGGATAGCCACAAAAGGTGGCCAAACGACGACAACGAGAGAGCGGACTGCTCCATACCTGATCAAAAGTATGCCCTTCGAGGGATTGCTTCACACAGGCCGCCTCTTCCGGGAAAGTAGCCTTCAAAGGCACATCGGTCTGCCCATAAGCATAACCTGCCGGCACGTCAACAGCTGTATGTCGAATCAAATATACCTCCATAACCCATTACGATAGATGATATAACAATAAAACACCCAAATAGAAGCTCAGTTCCGTCAGCAAGAAGGTCGCCCCACAGCAATCTCCTGTATAGCCTTGAATCTTCCGCCACATGAAACGAAACAGGCACCCACTCACCACGAGAGGGAAGAGGATAGCCCATCCATAGAGGGGTGAGGGCAACCAATACAAAGGCAACCAACCGATCACCACACAGCCTACCTTCTCCCCCATCGTCATCCGGCTATAGACCGTCTTGTTTTTCGCCTCCTCCGCTTTACGTGCGTAAGGCAAAAAGTTGATGATCCAAGCCGATACAGATTTACAGAAAGGATCACCCGCCAAGATCACACAGCCTATCCACGCGGCAGGCAAAGCGGAAAGCGTCGTATAGAGCAACAGGAAATAGCAGATCAGCCCAATGACTCCATAACTACCAATGTGTGAATCCTTCATGATCGCTAACACGCGCTCCCGATTTGTTCCGCCTCCGAAACCATCGAAGAAGTCAGCCAAGCCATCCTCATGCAGGCAGCCGGTGATCAGCAATCGGGTAAAGATCGCCAGCAGCAAGGCTACCTGCGACGGGAAACAGAGCGAAGCGGCATAATAGACCAACGCCATCAAGCCGGCCGTGAGCCATCCCGCCAGAGGCCAAAGGCTCACGATGTTCTTGAAATAGACCGCCGGTACCTCCGCCAAACGCCAGAAAGGGAGGCGGGTAAAAAAGATCAATGCCGCTAATATCCGTAACATATTAAATATATTTCGTGACAGCTGCCTGCGCAAAGGTGTGCATCTCGTTGATCATACGCACCGCAGACTCCACAATCGGGTAAGCACAAACAGAGCCACTCCCCTCACCCAGACGCAACCCCAAATGCAGTAATGGCTCCGCACCCAAGAAATCGAGCACACGCTTGTGACCAGACTCATCTCCACAATGGCCAAAGATGCAATAGGGAAGCATTTGCGGATAGAAACGAGAGGCCATCAGTACACAGTTCGTCATGATAAAGCCATCCACCAAGATAATCATGCCCAACTCCGCAGCCCGCAACATACCGCCAACAGCCATCACCATCTCGATACCACCAAAGTAGCGCAACACATCTGCCGCACTCCCATCACCCTGATAGTTGTCGATAGCGGCCTTCAATACATTATATTTATGGCGTACGCCAGCCTCATCCAATCCACTCCCGGCACCTACACAATCCACCAAAGGAATGCCCGTCAGGCAGTGCATCCAGACACTGGAGGTAGCCGTGTTTCCGATGCCCATCTCACCAAAGCTAATCACATTGCAACCCTCGTTGTAACAATCGGTCACGATGTCAGCCCCATACTGGATCGCTTTATCCACCTCCTCTGCCGTCATCGCTGCCTCATGCAGGTAGTTGCGTGTGCCCTTACGCACCTTCCGGTCAATCAGACGGGGATTGGCTGGAAAGTCAAAATCCACACCACCATCCACGATCTTCAGCTCAAAGCCATGCTGACGAGCCAAGAAGCAGACACCCGAGCCCCCATTCAAGAAGTTGTAGATCACCTGCCGGGTCACCTCTTTCGGTGATTTGCTTACGCCTTCATCCGCGATACCATGATCCGCCGCATAGATCACATTGACCGGATGGCGCAATGTCGGTGAAAAAGTTTGTTGAATCAATCCAATTTGTAAAGCCAATGATTCCAAGCGTCCCAAGGAACCTTTCGGTTTGGCCAAGTTCTCGATCTTGTCGCGTAAAGCCTGTTCTATACCTTTATCAGGCTCTTTAATTTCAAATGTCCTCATGTGTATTCCCTAAAAATTCATCGTTATTTCACTTTAAGTGGAATGCCACTCACCATCAGCACCACCTCATCAGCCCGTGCAGCGATATATTGATTCAGCCACCCCTGCATGTCGGTAAATTTCCGCTGCACGGCATCCATCGGCACTCCGCCCATTCCAATCTCATTGGTCACAAAGATCAAATAGGCTGCCTGCTCCGTCACCCGGTCAAACTCCTCCTTTAGCTGCCTCAAGGCCTCCTCCGCATCGCTCTGGCAATCGAAAAAGTAATTGGTTGCCCATAGTGTCACACAGTCGATCACCACCACACGTCCCGTTAAGTCGTGGCGACTCAACACCTTCTCCTCCTCGATATTGGTCCATTCCGGACCTCTATCCGCCTGATGACGCAGTACGCGCTGCCTGAACTCCTCATCCCAAATACGGGAGGTCGCTAAATAGACCGGATGAGGAGTCAAGCTGAGCGCCAACCGCTGGGCATAGCCACTCTTACCTGAGCGCTCCCCACCGGTCACCAGCACAATATGTTTATCCATTGTTTCTCCGTTTATATTGCGCAGCACGCTTCGCCTTGTTGATCGGATTGTTACGGCTGGTCTTGCGCAATGCCGCCGATTTCGGATTAGCAGCGATGCGTTGTGCCACAGCTGATTTACGCAAGGATTTCCCGAACTGTGGACGTAAGGCCTCACGAAGTAACCGATCCTCCTCGGCAGTCAGCCGAAGTTTCTCTTTCTTCTCTTTCCACGTAATTCCCTGCTTGGCGGCCTTTCGGGCTGCGGCGAACTTATTGTATTTGCCAAACTTCTCCTCTTTCTGGGGAGCGGTCTTAGGTTTATGTTCCTCTCCCTTGAAAGTACGCAAGGAGCGAATCAGTTCCTTCTCCGCCTCTTCTTCCCGGCGTTGCTCCTCTTGTAACTGCAGGTACTTTTCCACGTTGATCTTCTCTCCATCCACAAGCACCTCATCCTCGGCTGTCACTCGCTGGCCCATCTTAGGGAACTTACCATTGACCGTTACCCGATCTGTCTCCATAAACTGGTCAGCCTCACGGCGCGAGCAGATGCCCGCCTCACTGAGTAGTTTATTTAGTCTGATATCCATATTTCTCTTTCTATTTCTATTCAATTATCATTTATAAAATCAATGTGCTAAGAACCACGATAAACCCCATTACCAATTCCGTTTGGCTATTCACACGCACAGCGATCCGCATATCCTCGGTCGTAAAGAGACGTTCGTTCGTACCAATATAGGGTTTCTCCACTGGCTTTCCGAAATAGTCATGCGTTCCACCGAAACGACAATCGAGAATGGCTGCCAATGCCGCTTCAGGATAACCGGAATTGGGACTTGCATGAGCTGGCCCAAAACGTTGTACGAACTCCCGTTTGGACCAATTGCCACTGACGAGTAACATCAGATAAGCCGTCAAACGTGCGGGAACCAAGTTTGCCAAATCATCCATCTTCGCAGCCACCCGTCCAAACTCCAGATAGCGTTCGTTCTTATAGCCAATCATGGAGTCGAGCGTGTTCACCATTTTATAGGCAGCCATGCCAGGTAAGCCCAACAAGGCAAACCAAAACATCGGAGCGATCACCCCATCACTCAAGTTCTCCGCCAAAGTCTCTAAAGCCGCGGCCCGTATCTCTTGTGGTGAGAGATGCGCCGTGTCACGTCCCACGATGCGAGCAACCTGTTTCCTTCCCTCTTCCGTGCTTCGATCCACCGCTTCAAAAACCGCCTTCACCTCACGGATCAAGGTCGTTCCTGAAAGAAAATAAAACACGCCAACCGCTGTCAGCACCCCACTGAGAATCGGATTGATACCTGCTGCCCAATCTATTAGCTGCTTACAGATACCATACACTCCGACCACGAGGCAAAGCGACATCAAGGCGCCTTTATCCGCTCGGTTCTCTCCTCGGTTAAATTGTTTCTCACCGGCACTGATCGCTCGCCCGAACCAAACGATGGGATGAGGCCAACCTTCAGGATCACCCAACAACTTGTCGGCCAACCAGCCTCCCAAGAAGGGAACAATTCGAAGCCAATTGAAAAAATGATAAAACATAATGATTGCTATTTGCCATGCAAAGATAGGGATTATTCATCAGCCACACTGTCTCGATCGCTTTTTAATTGCGGGCGACCCGCTATGATCCCCTCTTCGTTTTCGTCAGTCGATGGAAACGACCATACAGCAAAAGGCCCAATGAAGTAAGACTAAGCGGGAAACCACTCCAAACACCTATCGGTCCCCAACCTAACACAAAACCACAGACATAGGCCATAGGCAATGCCATACCAAAATGGCAAAGAAAAGCCATCCAAGCCATATAATTCACGTCGGAAAGCCCACGCAGCGCATTGGCAAAGATGATCTGCAAACCATCTCCCACCTGATAGAGAATGACTGACCAACAGAGCAAGGCCACTAAACGCACCACCTCTTCCTCATCGGTGAACAGGTAACCAATCCGTTCCCGAAAGAGCAAGATAGCGAGCATCACCCCCACGGCGACCAGCAGAATCAAATGAAAACCCGCAAATGTCGCCCGACGCACATTGAGCATATCATTCCATTGCCGAAACTGGCTCACCCGGATTGTCACAGCCGCCGCTATTCCATAATAGATCATGAAACCTAACGTGGTAATCACCCCCACGACTTGATGAGCCGCCAAGGCAGCACTACCTATCCATCCCATCATAATGACACTCAGGTTGAAAGAGCCACTCTCCACACCCATCTGGAACCCGACTGGTAATCCCAAGCGGAAGAGTTCACGTAGGTTCGTTCGATTAATCCGACCCGTAGAAAAGCCGGCTCGATAGGCCGCATATTTCGGTTTGAGCAAGAAGAGACCGAGAAAAACAGCAAACGCCACCATTCGGCTCAACAGCGTAGAGACACCCGCTCCCACCAATCCCCATTCAGGCGCACCGAAATGGCCATATATCAGCACATAATTACCCACGATATTCAGCACATTGGTGCTCAACATGATCCACATAGGGGTCAAGGTGTCGGTCGTACCATCGCTAAACTGCTTGAACGCATTGAACTCCATGGTGATGATCACCGAGAAAAGCTGTAGGATGTAATAGGGCACGATGTAAGGGATCAACTCCTCCGGCTGATGCAACAGATCGAGGTTACAAAGGAGCAATAGCATGATCAGACTCAGCAACAGTCCCATCGCCCCATTGATGAACAGACTGTTTTTCAACACCTCACCGGCCTTCTGCAACTGTTTTTCCGCAAATAGACCACCAATAATCGGCGTTAATCCATAGCTGAATCCCAAGCCGAACAAAAAGGTCAGATTGAAGAAGTTATTGACAAAAGAGGCAGCCGCCAACTCGATGGAGCTGTGGTGCCCCACCATGATGTTGTCGGCAAAACCTACAATAATAATCCCCAACTGCCCGAGCATGATGGGGATTCCTAAATGGATAATCTTCTTATAATGGATTTGATAAGCCGCTATCCGAGACATCCTTATATGATCTCTACGCTTTGGATCACCACATTCTCCAAGGGACGATCCTGCTTGTTCGTCTTCACCGACTGGATGGAATCGACCACCTCCAGTCCCTCTTCAACCTCACCATACACCGTATATTGATTATCCAAGAAGGGGACTCCGCCTACGGTTTGGTAAGCCTCCCGAAGTTCCTTCGGCAGTTTCACCTCCTCCTTACGCTGCTCCACCTCCAACTCTGTCTTACCAATCAAGGTATCACGCAGGATCGCTAACTCCTCCTTCTCGCCATTGCGATAGAGCCGCATGATCTCAGGCTTGTGCTCCTGCTGGAGACGATTGAAGATCTCTTGCGCCAACCGACGCTCCAACTGTTTCTCCATCTGATTCAGCTCCTGCTCTTTGTACTTCTTACCCGTCACGATATAGAACTGCGAGGCTGAGGAGGCCTTCTCTGGATTCACTTCATCACCCGTTCGAGCTGCGCAAAGCGCTCCCTTCTTATGGAAATAACGGGGATAACGAAATTCCGCAGGCACCGTATAACCCAGATCTCCGGCTCCTAACGATTTATTCATCGGTGCATTCTTCGAGGTCACATCACCACCCTGGATCATAAAATCCTTGATGACCCGATGAAACAGCAAGCCCTCATACTGTCCCTCACGTACCAACTTGAGGAAATTATCCCGATGCAAAGGCGTGTCATTATACAATTTCAACTTGATATCCCCTTTATTCGTGTGCATGACCACACGCACCTCTGTTGCTTGATTGTCCATTGTCTCGTTCTTTTATATTAGCTTTATTTCTCTACGATTCTCATTGTCTTGATAGCGATATTCTTGACCGGACGATCCTCCTCGTTCGTCTCCACGAATTGAATCTTGTCCACCACCTTCATGCCGTCAACCACCTGACCAAAAACAGTATAGTTGCCATCCAAGTGGGGTGCCCCACCCTCCAACATATAGGCCTTCCGTTGCTCCTCGGTCAGGGTGATGCCCTTCTCTGCCTCCATTTTGTCCAGTTCCATCTCCGTGAAATATTTGCCCGTGACAATATAAAACTGATTGGGAGAGGAGGCCTTCTCTGGATTCTCCTCATCCGGCATACGCGCAGCGCACAACGCCCCTCGCCGATGAAAATATTGCGGATAGATAAACTCAGCGGGCAAGGTGTAATCCAACTCCCCATCGCCCAAGTGCTTATCCATGGGTGCGTCTTTCGAGGCTATGTCACCTCCTTGAATCATGAATTGCTTGATCACGCGGTGGAACAATAGCCCATCATAGAGATGCTCCTCCACATGCTTAATAAAGTTGTCCCGGTGTTTAGGCGTCTCGTTAAACAGTTTCACCTTGATTTTTCCCTTATCAGTCTCAATCAGCACCAAGGTCTCTTTCTCCTGTGCGCACAAAGGAAATAGTGACAGCACAAACAGGCACATCACTCCTATCGAAAGTAATCGTCTCATATTCGGTTCTCTTTTGAATTAGGTAGCAAAAATACGCATTATTTCCCATTTCCACAGGACTTGCAGGGAAAAAGCATCGACAACATGCACGTAACAGGAGCCTCAAGAGACCGATTTACTGGTCCGCCGATACTCCCGTGGCGTCATACCTGTATGCTGACGAAAATATTTATTGAAGAAGGAGAGATTCGTAAAGCCCAATGAATAGGCAATTTCTTTCACGCTCAAGGAGGTCTCTCGCAGCTGAGCCTTGGCATCCATAATTAATATAGAGGAGATGATCTCCAAAGGAGTTAAACCGATCGCCTTCTTGATAGTCGTGCAGAAATGGGGCAAGGAGAGCGATAGCTGTTCGGCATAGAACGAGACACTATGTTGTTGTGTGTAATTCTCGACCACCAATTGCACGAATCGACGGTAAATCTCATACTTGCGCAGGTGCGAGTCATCGTCCCACTGCATGTCCCGCTTATAGAGTTCAGCCGTGCTCTGCATGAAAATCGTCATATAGGCAATCACCAGGTTCTTGTGGATAGTGCCACGCACAGAAAGTTTTGACGCACGGACCAACAGATGATAACCATCTATATAAAGTTGAGCAATCGGCTCATCGAGATGGATCACAGGTCGATCGGTAATCATGGGCAGCACATTCATGGTCGATTTGATGAAGTTCACATCGTTCATAAATGCGGCAGAAAACCCAGCCATATAGAAAAGCACATCATCAGAAATGAAATCGAACTGGATAAAGGTATTCGGGACAAGTGTCACGAAATCATGCGGTTGAATCGTGTATGAGGTCAGATTGATAGACAGTTTTACAGAACCACGCACACACAATAAGAATAGACCGGACTTCACCTTGTAAGGCAACCTTCCGTACCTACTCAAACTCTCTTTCGTGATTCTATCACTAACCGCGAAATCGCTTACAAATTCTAATGTCATCTCCTCACTTTTCATAAATTTTGCCGATTAAGCATTCAAATATAGATAATATCAAAATATTAATACTCAATCTGATAAAAATAGAACATAGAAACAAAAGAATAGAGACTATGACCTATGCAAAGTTCAGAAAAAGTCTGTATATTTGTCGCAAAAAACAACTAATACCATTTATTAAAAATTGTTCGTATGAAAACGAAACCTTTCTTAAGCTTCTGGCAGATCTGGAATCTGACTTTCGGCTTTTTGGGCATTCAATTTGGTTTCGCCCTGCAAAATGCAAACTCAAGCCGTATCCTGCAAATCTATGGCGCAGATGTTGAGCAACTATCTCTGTTTTGGTTGGCCGCTCCGTTGACTGGCATGATCATCCAGCCGATTATTGGCCATTATTCAGATCAAACTTGGTGTAAATTAGGTCGTAGGCGTCCTTTCTTCTTGGTGGGTGCCATCTTGACCACGATCGCTCTGATCTTGATGCCCAATGCTGGTCTTTTCCTCTCTCCGGGACAGGAGACCGCCATCCTCTCTCCTGTATTGATTGGTGCGGGCATGTTGATGATCATGGATGCCTCCATCAACATCACCATGGAGCCTTTCCGTGCCTTGGTTGGCGATATGCTGCCCGATGAGCAACATACAACCGGATTCTCCATACAAACCTTCCTCATTGGTATCGGTGCGGTGGTTGGCTCATTGCTTCCCAGTATCATGCACAACGTTTTCGGATTCAGCAACACGGCTTTAGCGGGTGAAGTAGCCGACAACGTGAAATATGCTTTCTACGCAGGTGCATGCATCCTTTTCTGCTGTGTACTTTGGACCATCTGCAAGACCAAGGAGTACTCGCCCGAGGAGATGGCAGAGTTTCGGCTTTCCGGTGGAGAGGTGATCGAAAAACGAAATACCAGCAATGGTTTCATGGAGATTCTGCATGATATTCTTCACATGCCGAAAATCATGCTCCAATTGGGTCTGTGCCAATTCTTCGCCTGGTTTGCCCTCTATTCCATGTGGGTTTATTCCACACCGGCCGTAGCGGAGCATGTGTATGGTGCGACTGACCCGGCTTCCGCTGATTACGCATTGGCAGGAGACCAAGTAGGCCAACTGTTCAGTGTCTATAATTTCGTAGCCATGCTCTTTGCCCTCTTATTGATACCGA
>CAMGEM010000069.1 GCA_946055095.1 uncultured Parabacteroides sp.
CTACTCTTCACGACCGGCATCACCGCCAAGGAGGTGTTGTAGATGGTCTGCTTATCAGGTAGAGGAGTCATCACATCCTCCTCGGTAAGCTCCGGCATGACCAATTCGATGTCTTGCGTGATGTCTAACTCCAAAAGCTGCTTCAACTGAAGTTTGTAATTGTCTAAATTGGCCTGTGCCGTCACCAACTGATACTTATTGGTGCTCAACTGGCTTTCCAACTGCGCCAGATCGACCTTCGAGATAGAGCCTGCCTTCAACAGCTCCACGGCTCGATCCCGTTGGGCGGTCGATACCTCAACGGTCTGCTCGTTGATGCGTACCGACTCCATGGCGTAAAGCACCTGCATATAGGTCTGCACCAAAGAGATCTGGATGTTCTCCTCATTCTCCTCAATACCCAACTCGTTGATTTCGTCCTGTAATTTCTGTTGCTTGATCGCCTGTACACGTTGGCCACCATCGAACAGTTTCCAGTTGGCATTCACGGCGTAGTTGCCACTGTAACTGTTATTCTTCGGGGCATCACCAGAAGGATAATTCACGTAACCCTGCGTGACAGATGCGCTCAGCGAAGGGAATAGTTGCGCTTTGGCCTGCTCCGTATCCTCCAAGCCGGAGAGGTAAGCCACCTTGCTCTTCCTCACCTGGATGTTATGCTCCATGGCGTAATCCAAGCAGGCACGTAACGTCCAGCGGGTAGGCTGCTCCTGTGCGTTCGCCTCGAAGCCGAGGAAAAACAGACAAGCGAATAATGCTGCGTATGGTCTCATATCGTTCTCGTTTATGATCTTTCTTACGCAGACAAAAGTAGGTCATCGTAAAAAAACGCACAAAAAGAGTAGAAAGAGGCCCTGTTTTTGCCGACAAAGGGGTTTATTCTCTCGATAAAACCCCTTTTCGACCACCGAAAGCGCCGGTTTTACCAGCACTCCGCTTTGTCTTTCAATGCAGGGATGCGATCGCGGGTAAAGACGGGGCTTTTCGTGCCGCCCTGTTTCTGTTTGAGATAATCTTGTAAGAGGAGAAACGCCTGCTTACTCAACAGTGCGATAGCGATCAGGTTACAAATGGTCATCAGTCCCATCGTGACATCAGCCAAACTCCAGGCCAAATCGAGGCTGGCCAAGGCACCAAAGAGCACCATGCCACCTACCATCAGGCGATAGAGCAAGAGCACCCACTTCTGGGAGGTGATGAAACGGATATTCGCCTCACCATAATAATAGTTGCCGATGATGCTACTGAAGGCGAACAGCAGGATGGCCAACGCCACGAAGATGCCGCCTGCACTGCCCACCTCCGCACTCAAGGCCGCTTGCGTCAGCTGTACACCATTCAAACTGCCATCCAAAGGCACGCCACTGAAAAGAATAATGAATGCGGTACAGGTACAGATAACTAATGTATCCGAGAAGACACCTAACGCTTGGATCAATCCTTGCTTCACGGGATGGGTGACGTGGGCGGTAGCGGCTACGTTCGGAGCGGAACCCATACCAGCCTCGTTGCTGAACAAGCCCCGTTTGATGCCTTGCATCAAGGCAGCCCCGACCGTACCACCCAATGCCTGCTCCCATCCGAATGCACTCGACACGATGGTACGGATCACAGTGGGCAGCTCCGTGATGTTGAACAGCACGATACCCAAAGCCAAGGCGATATAGCCCAACGCCATGATCGGTACTACGATGCTGCTCACCCGAGCGATGCGCTGAATACCTCCGAAGATGGTGAGTAACGTCAAGGCTGTGATAGCAAGCCCCATCCATTGATGGTCAAAACCAAAGGAGTTTTCCCAAGCCGCACAGATCGTGTTGCTTTGCACGGAGTTGAACGCAAAACCGAAAGTGATAGAGATCAGCACGGCGAAGAGCACGCCCATCCAGCGCCAACCCAAGCCTCGCTCCATGTAATAAGCCGGTCCACCGATGAATGAGTCTTTCCCTTTTACCTTATATAATTGTGCCAAAGTCGATTCCACAAAAGCGCTTGAGGAGCCGAGCAGGGCAATGAGCCACATCCAGAAGACCGCACCTGGTCCGCCAACAGCCACCGCCGTGGCTACACCAGCCAAGTTACCCGTTCCGACACGGCTCGCCAACGACACGGCGAAAGCTTGAAAAGAGGAGATATGCTTTTCGCCTCCCGCCACCTTCTGCGTAGAGTCACCCAAAAGGCGCACCATCTCCCCAATCATCCGGAATTGTACGAACTTGCCTCGCAAGGTGAACCAGATGGCACACCCCAGCAGCATAATGATTAATATATAGGACCAAAGTACCTCGTTGATCGCCCCGATTACATCATTCAATAACTCCATGGCTCATTTAGTTAGTTTGTTATTGTTTGCAAAAGTAGAAAAAACAGCGTAAGTGCTGCTTCTCTCTTGGAAGAAAAGTAGTCAAAAGTTCCAGGCAGCGCAGCGTGGAACGATTAGCTCCCTCGGTAATCACTGGGGTTAGCCTCTAAATGTTGCTGCACGTAGCGACTGAAATAGGAGGGAGAGGAAAATCCGAAATAATGGTAAGAAAAACCGAAATCCGTATAACTTTCCTTATGCGGAATCACTCTACTTTTGCAGCACAGTTAAATTTTAAAACGTAACGCAATGAAGAAGATTTGGTTATTTTCCGTGGTGCTTTTCATCCATGTATTATCCGCATTTGGACAACAGTCTGCGCAGGCACAACCGCTTACTCCTGCCCAACAGGAGATTATCAACCTCTCTCACCAGAAATGGGATTGGATGGCTGAAAAAAACGCCGATGCTTTGGCCAACCTGTTTCACCAAGAGGCTGTCTTTGTGCACATGGGTGGCGCATGGGGCAAGCAACAGGAGGTGGACATCATTCGGGGTGGCATGATTCATTACAAGAAAGCCACGATTCGCAATGAGTCGGTGCGTTTTGCGGAGGGAACCGCTGTCGTGTTGTGCGACATGGATCTGTTAGCCGTAGTAGGTGGCAACGAGGTGACCAACCATTTTATGGTGACGGAGGTATTTGTCAAGCAGGGTGACACATGGAAATTGGCTACGCTTTCATTTACTAAATTGATGCAGCCATGATATACAAACATTGGATCTTGTCTGCATTGCTCCTCATAGCGGGCAAGCCTGCGGCGCAAAACTTGGTGATCGCTAAACAGGGACAATTCACAGTGGGAGGGGAGACCCTGCAACGTGAGGGTACCTATGACAATAGTAAGTTCGTAGGATGGGCCACACAGGAAGAGACGGGGCAGAGCTACCGGGGCGATCATGCCTTCGTGGAGTTCCAATTGCCTGCCGAAGGCCATGCCCTGCCGTTGGTCTATGTGCATGGTTATGGTGGATCCGGGGTCTGCTGGCAGATGACACCCGATGGGCGAGAGGGTTTCTCCACCTTGATGTTGCGCCGGGGATGGGGCAGCTATGTGGTGGATATGCCCGGTCGGGGACGTGCGGGACGTACCACCGCCACTAACCAGGTCAAGCCTGTTGCGGATGAGATGTTTTGGTTCGATATTTGGCGGATGGGCATCTGGCCTCGCTTCCACGAGGATGTGCAGTTCCCACGTGATTCCGCCTCCCTCTCCCAGTTCTTTCGTGAGCTGACCCCTGACTTGAGCGACCATCGGCATGACTTGCCTGCCTTGTCGGCCTTAGCCGATCGGATTGGCGATCACGTCTTGGTGACGCACTCCGCCGGAGGCATTACAGGTTGGTTTGCGGCCATCCAGAATCCGCAGGTTAAGGCGGTCGCTTCGTATGAGCCGGGTGGTTTTCTCTTTCCTGAGGGTGAGGTGCCCGCACGCATCGACGGATTGACTGGCGGTGTTGCCGGAACCCCTGTTCCGATGGAGCAATACAAACGACTGACGCAAATCCCTATCGTGCTCTACTTTGGCGATTATATCCCGGAGACACCTTCCAAAAACTTAGGCGATGAGAACTGGCGGGTGCGTCTGCGAATGGCCCGTAAATTCGTGGAGACGCTCAATCGGCATGGCGGTCATGCCACGTTGGTGGAGCTGCCTAAATTAGGTATTCATGGCAATACCCATTTCTTGATGCAAGACCTCAATAATGCGCAGTTGGCCGATCTGTTGGCTGAGTGGCTGAAGACCATTCAATAGCATCCGCTTCTTCAAGCCTATCGAAACAGAGCGCAACCTACCAGAAATGGCAGCCTTGAAATATCCTTATAAATCTATTCCATAATTATGTAACAGTTTGCGGCGGACAATTTGTATTTTTGCCCGCAAAATAGAATTACATACTATGGATCAATTCAGTTCATTAGTGTTTGAGATGTCGCCCTACCTGCTGTTGGGTTTCCTGTTAGCAGGGTTGATGCATGCGTTCATCCCCGGCAAGTTCTTTGGCAGTTACTTAGCTGGCGGTCGTTTCCGCTCGGTGGTGAATGCCGCCCTGTTCGGCATCCCCTTGCCACTCTGTTCTTGCGGGGTGATCCCTACGGCCATGTCGTTGCGCAAGGAGGGAGCTTCCCGGGGAGCGGTGGTGTCGTTTCTGATCGCTACGCCGCAGACGGGAGTGGACAGTATCATCGCCACCTATGGCTTGATGGGCTTGCCCTTTGCCCTTGTCAGACCCTTTGCCGCCTTGTGTACAGCACTTTTAGGTGGCTTCATGGCTACGACGTTCGATGGGAAGGAGGATGTAAAAGAGAGTCATCAAGTAGCCAACGAGCAGAAAGATACGCATTTCTGGCATCGCCTTATCGAGGCACTTCGGTATGGGTTCGTCGATATGATGCAAGACATTGGCCGCTGGTTGGTGCTTGGATTGCTGGTCGCCGCGCTGATTACTACCTGCATCCCTACCGAGTGGTTTACGGTTTTTCAAGGTAACACCTGGGCCTCGATGCTGTTGGTGCTCTGTGTCTCCATACCGATGTATGTCTGCGCTACAGGAAGTATCCCTATTGCGGTGGCACTCATGCTGAAAGGGCTGACTCCGGGTGCGGCACTCGTGCTGCTTATGGCGGGTCCTGCCTGCAATCTCGCCTCCATATTGGTGGTCCGAAAGGGATTGGGGTGGCGATCCATGGTGATCTATTTGGCCTCCATCATTGTGGGATCTGTGGCGTTTGGTTGCCTCATCGACTTCCTGCAATTCCATGGAATGGTGGATTTCACCGGTCAGCTAATCGCTAAAGAGGCCTGCTGCATGCAGGAGGTTTCTTGGGTTTCCTGGGCATCCACCGTTTTGCTGGCGCTATTGCTTTTCCATGCGTTAGTGATTGATAAAATCAAGAAAAGACGAAACCATACGATTAATCCATCAAAGAATATGAAAGTATATCACATTGAAGGCATGAACTGCAACCATTGCCGCATGTCTGCTGAGAAAGCGATCTTGAGTGTAGAAGGGGTTACCACCGCTACGGTGTGTTTAGAGACGGGGGAGGCCCATGTGGAGGGCACTGCTTCTGACGAATCTATCCGCAAAGCGGTTGATGCCGTTGGGTTTAAATGCACCTGCTAACATGAAGTGTCAGGGCATCATAGTAGCCATTGGGATCGCAAACCTGCTGTTTGCGTCCCTTCCGTTGCGGGCACAGGTGGTAGAACCGGCGGATAGCCTCTTGCAGGGGCAAGCGCTGGAAGATGTCGTGGTCAAGGCGGCACGCAGCACCCGCTCCAGCGCAAGGGTGGAGAGTGTGGAGCTAATCGGGGAGAGCCAGCTGATTCGTGCGGCCTGTTGTAACCTCGGCGAATCCTTCACGACCAATCCCTCCGTGGATGTGAGCTACAGCGATGCCGCTACCGGTGCCCGACAGATCAAACTGTTAGGGCTTTCCGGCACCTACGTACAGATGCTGACGGAGAATATCCCGAACCTTCGAGGGGCCTCCTTGCCCTACTCGTTGGGCTATGTGCCTGGCCCTTGGATGCAGTCGATACAGGTGAGCAAGGGGGCTTCGAGCGTGAAGAATGGCTATGAGAGCCTGACCGGGCAGATCAACATTGAATTCCTGAAGCCGCAGGCGACGGATGGTATTCGGGGCAATGCCTATTTGGACAGCGAGCGGAAACTGGAGCTGAACTTGGATGGCAGTGTGCATCTGAACGATCGCCTCTCAACCGGTACGCTGCTCCATTTCGAGAATCGGCAGATGGATCATGACGGCAATGGAGATGGCTTCATGGATATGCCGAAGATTAGGCAATACAATGTGATGCACCGTTGGGCATACGTCTCGCCGATATGGATCAGCCAGTTGTCGATGAGGTTGTTGCGGGATGAGCGGACAGGCGGACAGAGCGCAAAGCACAGCGCAGGCATGACGGAACCGCTCTACACCACTTTGGTAAAGACCAACCGTTACGAGGCACAGTGGAAGAATGGCTTTACCATCGATGCCGACCACAACACCTCGTTGGCCTTGATGCTGCACGGTTCCTGGCACGATGCTTGGAATACCTTCGGACTCACCCAATACGACGTGACGCAGAAGAACGGGTATGCGCAGTTGATGTTTGAGACAGATGTGACGGAACAGCATAACCTCAGCGTAGGTGCGTCGCTCAATCACGATGCGTACAACGAGCGAGGTTCTCAGTCTCTCTCCCCGCTGGGCAAGAGCAAGGAGACCACAGTGGGCCTTTATGCCCAATACACCTATAAGTTAGGCGACCGACTAACCGTAATGCCAGGCTTGCGCTGGGATCACTCCTCACGGTATGGCAGTTTCGTCACACCCCGTCTGCATGTAAAATATACACCGTGGGAACTGCTGACCCTTCGGGCATCCGCAGGCAAAGGTTATCGCACACCCCATGCGTTGGCAGAGAACACGCCGGCATTAGCGAGTGGCCGCACTGTCTTGATCGATGCTGACCTACAGCAAGAGGAGGCTTGGAATATGGGGCTTTCAGCGGCCCTCAACATCCCTGTCTCGGGCAAGCGATTGGAACTCAACGCCGAGTATTATTATACAGACTTCATCCACCAACTACTCATCAACTACGATGGGACACGGGGTGCGCATACGCTCTCCTTTGAGAACCTTCAAGGGAAGAGTTACAGCCACACTTTCCAGGTAGATGCCACCTATCCCTTCTTCAGTGGCTTTACAGCGACTGGAGCCTTCCGTCTGAACGACGTGAAATGTACCTACGATGGAGTGTTGCGACAGAAGTACCTCACCTCTCGCTACAAGGGGCTACTGACGCTCTCTTACAAGACTCCGTTGGAACTGTGGCAGTTTGACGTGACAGGGCAACTAAATGGTGGGGGAGAGTTATATGATCGAACCACCTACCCGGCCTACTTTCAGTTGCAGGCGCAAGTGACCCGCGAGTTCCGCCACTTCAGCGTCTATTTGGGTGGAGAGAATCTCACCAATTACAAGCTCAACAATCCTATACAATATGCACACCAGCCATGGTCATCTGCCTTTGATGCCACACAAATCTGGGGTCCTGTGACAGGTGCCATGGCTTATATCGGAATACGAATTAAATTTGAGAAATTATGAAGAAAGTACTATGCACGGCATTCCTCGCAATGCTTTCCGTCAGTGCCTTTTCGCAGACAAAGGCCGACACACTTGTAGTCACCACCACCCCGGTTATGCATTGTGAGGGGTGTGAGAACAAGATCAAGAGTAACATCCGCTTTGTGAAGGGCACCAAGCAGATAGAGACCTCTGTGCCCAACCAGACAGTGACCATCGTCTATGACGGCCGAAAGACAAAGTATGACGACTTCGTGGCGGCGTTCAAGAAGATTGGTTACGAGATCAAGAAGACCAAATGAATCTCTACATCAAGAACATGGTTTGTCCTCGCTGCATCATGGCGGTGAGGACAATACTTGTTTCCGCAGGTCTGACTCCCATAGCGGTCAACCTCGGAGAGGCAGAGATAACGGAGGAGCTTAATGCAGAACAGCAAGCTAACGTCTCGGAACGCTTGGCGCAGATGGGCTTCGAATTGCTCGACGACCCCCGATCCCAGCTTGTCGAGCAGATGCGAGTATGCGTCATCGAATGGGTACGGATGGAGGGTGAGCGACCCAAATTGTCCGATTATCTCAGCACCCGTCTGCATAAGGATTACAGCTTGCTAAGTAAGCTGTTCAGCGAAGTGAAAGGTATCACCCTTGAGCGATATGCCATCCTTCACCGCATTGAGTATGCCAAGGAGTTGCTATGCTACAATCAGCTATCGACCAGCGAGATTGCCTATAAGTTGGGGTATAGTTCACCCGCCCATTTCTCCGCTCAGTTCAAGCAGATCACCGGCATGACCCCCAAGATGATGCGAGCGAATCAGACCAACGACCGCATCCCTCTGTCAGAGATTTGAAACGAAGAGACTGCCGTGTGTAGCTAAAACAAACTCTTCAACAGGAAAAAGAGGATGGGGACAGCCAAAGAGGGCAACAGATTGAGCGTCTTGCAATCCTTGATTTGCAAGATGCCTAAACCCGATGCGGCGATTAACGTACCACCGACAATAGAGATCTCTGTCACCATCGCATCAGGAATCACGCCACCAGCGAGCTTAGCCGCTAAATAGAAAGCCCCTTGCCAACAGAAAAGAACGGGAGCGGCAAGCACCATGCCGATGCCATAGGTGGTAGCCAAGACCGCAGAGGTCACTAAATCGAGTGTAGCATTGGTAAAGAGAAAGGTATTATCGCCATAAAGGGCACTCATCATCGGACCCACAATAGAAAGTGTACCGATGCAATAGAGCAAGATGCCCGTGGAAAGACCCTGCGCTAAGTTGGACTTGGAGAAGTGGTTCACTAAACGGTTGAAACGTCCATTGAGGTCGAGCATCGTACCTACGACACCACCCACGGAGAGGCTGACAATAAAGAGAATGGGATATTCACTCTTAGGTAGATGATTGCAGACGGCATTGAATCCCAACGCTAAAGAGGCCAAACCCATCGCAGTGAACATCACCTTTTGGTATTGCTCCTTGATGCCACGTTTAGCAAAGTGTCCTACGCAGCTACCCACGATAATCGTGATCGTATTGACTATGGTTCCTATCATAATTAGAATAAAAAAGTAGTAAAGAAGGGCAGCTTGAGCCGCCCTTCAAATAATCTATCGGATTATAAGCTATCGCCAAAATCAGCTCTGAACTTCGCAGCCAGCTTCTCTTGCCAGTCGCCCAGCGGTTTCAAACGCCCGAAGAAGAAGCGCAACACAGCAGGCTCATCCTCCCATTTCAAACCACCAATCAACTTGCGGTTGTCATACAACCACTTCACACGGTCCGCACAATACTTGATCTGTGACAAGGTGAAGACACGACGCGGGCAAGCCAAACGCAACAGCTCCAACTCGGCATAACGCTCCGTGCCATCCTCGTTACGTTGCTCAGAGATCGTACCACGCTCCATACCACGGATACCACCAGCGATATACAGCGCGGCAGCCAACGCTCCAGCAGGATATTGATCGTGCGGCATACCCTCCAAGAACTCAGAAGCGTTGATGTGCGCACCCAGGCCACCGGCAGGCAGAATCATCGGCACGCCGTAAGCGTCCAACTCCTTCACCAATTGCTCAATAAAGATCGGACCCTGGCAGATGATCTCCTCATCCATCGTCTCCTGCAAACCGACAGCGATCGCCTCCATAGAGCGAACCTCCATACCACCGTAGGTCAAGAAACCCTCGAACAAGGGGATGAACTCCTTCATCTTCAAGATCAACTTCTCGTTGTTGGAGATGATACCGCCACCACGAGCAAAACCTAACTTACGGGCGGAGAAATAAATCAAATCCATGGCATCAGCCAACTTACGGGTGATCTCACGGATCGTCATATCCTTGCAAGCGGCCTCACGCACCTTGATGAAATAGAGGTTGTCTTGCAACAACGACGCATCCAACACGGAAAGGATACCGTATTGCTTACACAACGCCGCTACCTGCAGCATGTTCTCCAACGACAGCGGCTGACCACCGATCAAGTTCGTACCGGCCTCGATACGCACGAATGGGATGTGCTCAGGACCTACCTCTTTGATCAATGCCTCCAAACGAGGAATATCGAAGTTACCCTTGAAAGGATCTGTATTGCGAGGATCCAATCCGGAGAGGCAAACCAGCTCCTCCACACGACCACCCAAACGGGTGATATGTGCCTTGGTTGTCGTGAAGTGGAAGTTCATCGGGATCACATCGCCCGGTCTAACGAATGCCTCCGCCAAGATGTTCTCACAAGCACGACCTTGGTGAGCCGGCAAGAAATACTTCGTGCCGAAGACATCCTCTAACGATTTCAACAAACGGTTACAAGTCTCTGAACCTGCGTATGAATCATCGGCCTGCATCATGGCAGCCATCTGGTTGTCTGACATGGCGTTGACACCAGAGTCGGTCAACATATCCATGAAAACGTCTTTGTTCTGGAGCAAGAAGGTGTTGTTTCCTGCGGCGTTCATTTTGGCTACACGCTCTTCCACTGTGGGTAAGAACAATTTCTGTACGACACGTACCTTGTGCATTTCCAAAGGTACCTGCTGGTCTTTACAATAGAATTTTACTTCTGACATTTTTCTTGGTATCTAAATATTATTGTATATATGAGTTTGCCATTAACTATTTTTTTCGGGCAGCAAATGTAGCAGAAAACTTTGATTCTGCAAATATAAATCCAGATTTTACTTGAAATTCACAGTAAACGCCCCTTTACAATGACAATTTCACACTAATAATAGAGAATAGCCAATACACCGCATGCCATTAATCCTATTCCCAGCAGGACATAAAAAAGACGGGCACCGGTGCGCCCTAACCATCTGACGAAGGTTTGCGCGGCGCTCGTCTGAAAATACCATTCCAGGTTCATCACTGCGGCGACCACAGAGAAAAGCCCCAAGCCGATAAAGAGGGCGAAAATGAAATACTCCGAAGGTGCCATGACTTACTCAACGACTACAGTTCGTGAGCCATCAGCATTCTCGGCGATACGCACGTTCACCACATCACCGGGCAACAGATCATCCACCTTCTCCGGCCACTCGATGAAACAGAGTGCTCCACTGTAGAAATAGTCTTCCGTGCCAATATCTTCCGCCTCGCTCAGCTTGTTGATGCGATAGAAATCGAAATGGTAGATCAATTCGCCAGTCGTATCGCTCCGATACTCATTGATGATGGCGAACGTCGGGCTGTTGATCACATCCTCAACGCCCAACTCCTCGCAGATCGCTTTGATAAACGTCGTCTTTCCCACACCCATAGGGCCATAGAAAGCAAACACGGTACGATCGTCCATGCCAGCGATAAACTCCTTCGCTGCCTCACGGATCGTCTCTAAACTCTTAATTTGAATGGTTTGCATATTCGTTGTTCGTATTT
>CAMGEM010000070.1 GCA_946055095.1 uncultured Parabacteroides sp.
TTGCCCATGGAATTGAAATTCGTTGCCCGTGTTTTTTTAAAACCATGGGCAATGTTTTCCAAAAAGATGGGCAACATTTTTGGAAAGGATGGGCAACGTTTTTGAAGCCTATCTTTACACCGGATCTACATCGTAATGGAGCAATAGGGAGCGGAAGGCGGGCTCGGCCTGCATGGATTGCTGCACCTCCTCCAAGAAGGTGCGGAGAGGCGTAATGCCAGCGGCAATCTCCACCTTAATAACGACCTGGCGTAGGTAGAGGGTCTGAATGCGATGGATAGGAGGCGTGACCGGCCCTAACACCCGATCACCCAAACGGCTGCGCAGCTTATCGGCATAGAGACGGGCCATCTCCTGCAAAACAGACTCCTGCTTTCCTCGCAACACAACCACGATCAAGCGGTAGTAGGGCGGATAACGAAACTGGCTACGCTCGGCCAGCTGCATCCGCACCATCTCCTTATAGGCAAAGCGTTGCACCATGCCGATCAAGGGATGATCCGGCTGCGAGGTTTGCAGCACGACTACACCCGGTTGCTCCCGTCGGCCCGCGCGACCACTCACCTGCACCATCAGCTGAAACGCACGCTCATGCGCCCGGAAATCAGGATAGTTCATCAAGCTATCGGCACTGAGAATGCCAACCACGCTCACCCGACCAAAGTCCAACCCTTTGGATAGCATCTGTGTACCGATCAGGATCTGTGTCTTTCCCCGCTCAAAGTCCGTGATGATCCGCTCATACGCCGTGCGTGTACGTGCTGTATCGAGATCCAACCGATCCACCTTGACCGCTGGGAAAAGCCGTGCGACCTCCTCCTCCACCTGTTCCGTGCCGAAGCCTTGCAGGCGGAGCTCCTCGCTGTCGCAATCGGGGCAACGAGTCGGGAAACCGATGGTATAACCACAATAATGACAGGTCAAGGTACGGTATGCCTTGTGATAGGTCAGGCTGACATCGCAGTTCACACAATGGGGAACCCAGCCACATTGCCGACACTCCACCATCGGCGCAAAGCCACGTCGATTCTGAAACAGGATGACCTGCTCGCCCTGCGTCAATGCCCTTTGCATCTTCTCCACCAACAGGGGCGAGAAGAGCGTATCTTTCATGATTTTCTTCCGCTTCAGCTCACGCGTGTTCACCGTCAAGATCTCCGGCATCCGGCAATCGCCGTAGCGGGTGGTCAGCGTTACCAAACCATATTTTCCGGTCGTCGCATTGAAATAGGAATCAATCGAGGGGGTGGCTGAGCCCAACAAAGTCTTCCCTCCATGCATATTAGCCAAGACAATCGCCGCATTCCGGGCATGATAGCGCGGCGCAGGATCCTGCTGCTTGTAGCTGGTCTCCTGCTCCTCATCCACAATGATCAGGCCTAACTTGGAGAAAGGAAGAAAAAGGGAGGAACGCACGCCTAACACCACCACCGGCTCCTCCTGCTGTAACAGGCGGTTCCAGACCTCTGCCCGCTCCGTGTCTGAGAATTTGGAATGATACACCAACAGCCGATCCCCAAAGTAGTGCCCCAACCGCTCCATGATCTGTGTCGTAAGCGCAATCTCCGGCAACAGGTAGAGCACCTGCCGGCCTTGCCGCAACTCCTCCGCAATCAGATGCGCATAGATCTCCGTCTTGCCACTGGAGGTGACTCCTTGAAACAGGCAGACAGCCTTTTCTTGAAAAACGGTTTGGATCTCCGCGAAGGCCTGTGCTTGCGCTTCACTCAGGGGTTTCATCGCGATCTCCTGCCACTCCTTAGACACTCGTGGCCGCTCTATCTCCTTCTCATACACCTCCAACACGCCTCGTCTCAGCAACCCCTCCAACACAGCCGCCGAGGCATCACACTGCTCTAACAGGGCTTTGCGAGGCATCTCCGCCACAGATCCAGGCTCCAAGGCATGCGTCAAATCCAAGAAGCGCAAGAGTAACTGTTCCTGCTTTTTCGCCCGCTTCAAACCGTCTAAGAGCGCAAGCAGACGCTCCTCTTGCCGATAGTCTCCCGCCAAACGGACATATAATTGCCGCTTCGGCTGAAAACCTTGCGCCGAAGGAATGGCGGCCTTATAGACATCGCCCAAACGACAGATATAATAGGAGGCAATCCACTGCCAAAAGCGCAACTGAATCGGGCGCACGACAGGCGAGGCATCGACCAAGGCATACAGCTCTTTCACCGTCTGCTCCGCTTGGGGCGCTCGATCGTGTACCTCCCACACCAAGGCGGTATAACAACGCCTCTTGCCAAAATAAACCATAACCCGACAACCGGGAGTCACCAAAGACTCCAGCTCGTCGGGTATCCGATAAGTATAACTATTTGCTAAAGGAAGGGGCAGTATGACATCCGCATACCTCATACTGCCTGATTAGAAGAGAATAGCCGCAGTGACCGACCACCCCCGGTTCTTACCATCATTCTTGGTCAAAGAGAGGGACTCCATGCTGTAATTGTTGGTCAGACCCAAACCGTAATTCAACCCTACCTGCAGATGGTTGATCAACTCAGCCCCCGCACCAAAGTTCAATCCTGCACTGAAGCTCTTCGTCTCCACCTGATCCACCATACTGCCCGGTATCTCCCAGATCTTATTGCCACCCACACGGAAACCCACATAGGGACCTGCGGCCAGATAGATCTTCACCACCGGCAACCCAAACTTCCATTTCAAGTTGACCGGCACGTCGATATAATCATTCTTGAGCGTAGTCTTCTCGCCGCCCACATTCTTCGTCTCTAAACCTTTTTGCGCATAGAGAATCGCCGCATCAAAGCCAACACCCACCAAGGGCAACGAACCCTCGATCATAGGGCCAATCTGGAAACCTGTCACATTATCCGCTTGCAACACATCGGTACTGAAATGGACAGTCGCAATGTTCAATCCACCCTTCACACCCAGACGCAACTGCGCATGGGCTTGTCCTATCCCTATAAACAGGAGAGCTGAGAGAATCAGCCCCATCATCCTACGTTTACTTCTTATCTTACTCATTGTATTCATACATTTAGCTTCTTTCTTTATCCTAAAACCTCCGATTCGCCCCAATGGTTCATCCGTTTCAGCCAAATACCGCATAAAAGAGGCATGGCTCCTACACCGGCGCTCATCCCGTTGCTCGATCCATGCCTCCTTTTACTAATTATTATGGCAAAATAATTATACGATGCTATGATTCGACGGATCAACGGAAAAAGAGCGTATGCCTGCTCCAAGCCCTTCGGCCTTCCTCGAAGCCGTCGAAACCCAACGAGCATTGCAGGTCTTCTGACTCGCTTCCGACTGGAGACGCCTTCCCATCTTCTTCTCTGGAAAACAGTGGCCTTAGAATGTCTCCGTCTTTTCTTGAAAGCTCACAGCAGCGGGACTGTCCGGGATTCTCACCCGATTCCCTTTTAATCCTCTTCGCAAGAGAAACTGAGAAGAGGAACAATGCTCGGCGGCAAAGATACAATTTTTGTAGTGATACGGCAAAGTGGGGCAATAAAATAATCGCTATTTTTGCCAAGTATCTAACAACCTAAATAGTGCATAAAAGATGAACAAATGGATGATGAGTGCTTGCATCGCCGCTGGCATGCAGGCAGCCGTGGCGCAAAACGTGCCGCAACTCGGCAAAGACCCTATTGACAAGGTGGTCAGCGCAATGACCACCGAAGAGAAAGTGAGCCTATTAGTGGGTACTGGCATGGCAGGAGTAGGCGGCCAATCCGCTGTAGTGGGCAGCACACAAGACTTAGTACCCGGTGCAGCGGGCACCACACATAGCGTTGCCCGATTAGGCATTCCGGCGATTGTTGTGGCAGATGGTCCCGCCGGACTGCGCATTAACCCCACCCGTGAAGGAACAGATGCCACCTATTACTGCACGGCATTCCCTATTGCCACCCTGTTGGCTTCCACCTGGAACACGGCATTAGTGCACAATGTAGGCGAAGCCATGGGTGAGGAGGTGAAAGAATATGGGTGTGATGTCTTGTTAGGCCCGGCCTTGAACATCCACCGCAGCCCGCTCTGTGGCCGTAACTTTGAATACTATTCGGAGGATCCCTACCTCACCGGTAAGATGGCTTCAGCTGTGGTGCAAGGCGTGCAAAGTAAAGGGGTAGGTACCAGCGTCAAGCACTTCGCCGTGAACAACCAAGAGACCAACCGTACCGGTAACGATGCCCGTCTGACCCCACGTGCCCTCAGAGAGATCTATCTGAAAGGATTCGAGATGGTAGTGAAGGAGGCACAGCCTTGGACCGTGATGTCTTCCTACAATAAGATCAATGGCGAATATGCCTCCGAAAGTCGTAGCCTATTGACCACCATCTTGCGTGAAGAGTGGGGGTTCAAAGGTTTGGTGATGACCGATTGGTTTGGTGGAAAGAACGCCCCTGCACAGATCCATGCCGGTAACGACCTGTTAATGCCAGGACGCCCCGATCAGGAACAAGCCATCTTGAAAGCGATTGAGAATGGCCAGCTCTCCATGGAGGATGTAGATACAGACGTGACCCGTTTACTCAATCTTGTGCTGCAGGCACCACGTTTCCAGCACTATAAGTATAGCGATCAACCCGATCTGAAAGCTCATGCGGAGATCACTCGCACTTCCGCAGCAGAGGGTATGATCCTGTTGAAAAACAGTGGAAAGACGCTGCCACTCTCTCCGGCTATCAAAAAAATCGCGGCTTATGGCACCACCTCCTACGACTTTGTATCCGGCGGTACCGGTAGTGGAGACGTACACGAGGCTTATACCGTATCTTTGGTCGAGGGGTTGGAGCAAGCCGGCTACACTTTAGACTCAGAGATAAAGGCGATGTATGCCAAGTACCACGCAGAAGAGGAGGCGAAACGTCCGAAGAGCGATAACCCGATGATGGCCTTCTTCAACCAGCCCCGTATTCCGGAGTTCGTGCCCGATGCTTCCGGTGTTGCGGCCAAGGCCAAAGAGGCTGACATCGCTTTCATCACCATCGGCCGCAGCTCCGGTGAGTTCCAAGATCGTGCCATCACTGGGGATTTCAACTTGACCGAACAGGAACAGGCACTGATCAAAACCGTCACCGAGGCCTTCCACAAAGAGGGCAAGAAGGTCGTCGTGATCCTCAACATCGGCGGGGTAATCGAGACAGCCAGCTGGAAATCCCTGCCTGATGCCATTCTGTTGGCTTGGCAAGCCGGTCAAGAGGGAGGCAACACGGTAGCTGACATCCTACGTGGCAAGGTAAATCCTTCCGGCAAACTGCCCATGACCTTCCCGTTGAAGGCCAACGACGCTGCCTCCGCACGGAACTTCCCCGATGCTGACAGCGTAGATCCCAAAGAGATGATGGGCAGCTTCATGGGTGGCAAAGACCAACCCAGCAATCGACCCAACATTGACTATACCAACTACGAAGAGGGTATTTATGTCGGTTATCGCTATTTCGACAGCTTCAACAAAGCGGTTTCCTATCCTTTTGGATATGGTGAGTCTTATACGACCTTCAACTATGCCGGTTTAAAAGTGGAGCCGCAAAGCAATGGATATCGGGTACGTTGCGTGATTACCAATCATGGTGATGTGGCAGGAAAAGAGGTGGTTCAGCTCTATATAGCGGCTCCGGGCAAACAGATAGACAAACCGGCAAAAGAGTTGCGCGGATTCGCTAAAACCGCATTGCTCCAACCGGGCAAGAGCGAGGAGGTTATTTTCACGTTTACCGATGCCGACTTGGCCTCCTTCGATGAAATAGCCAGCCAGTGGGTGACAGAAGCTGGACGTTATGAGGTCCTCATTGGTTCATCCGCCGCTGACATTCGTTTGAGAGGTGACTTCGAGAGAAGCCAACAAACGGTCATCGAAAAGGTACATGCCGTATTGACACCGCAGCAGCATATCAACGTATTGAAACCGTAAATCATCAGACGTTTCAAGCCATGAAATAAGGCGATTCACTTGGATCATCAGATCGGTGAATCGCCTTTATCATAAAATGTTATACCTATTTCTCTCGAATAAAGATATTGATCGGTGTACCGGTGAAGGTCCAGTTCTCCCGGATCTTGTTCTCCAGAAAGCGCTTATAGGGATCCTTGATCCACTGCGGCAGGTTGCAGAAAAAGACGAAAGAGGGTACGCTACCCGCCGGAAGCTGGGTAATATACTTGATCTTGATATACTTTCCTTTCCATGCGGGAGGGGGATAGTTCTCAATGATCGGCAGCATCACCTCGTTCAGCTTGGCAGTAGAGACACGCTTGGAGCGATTCTCATAAACCATCTTCGCCGTCTCCAACACCTTCAAGATACGCTGTTTCGTCAACGCCGAGATAAACAGAATCGGGAAATCGGTAAACGGAGCCAAACGGGCACGGATCGCCTCGGTATAGGTGTCGATCACCTTCTGGCTCTTATCCTCTACCAAGTCCCACTTGTTCACACAGACAACCAGTCCCTTCTTGTTCTTCTGGACCAATGAGAAGATATTCATGTCCTGGCTCTCGATACCACGGGTCGCATCCAACATCAAGACACAGACATCCGAGTTCTCGATCGCACGGATGGAACGAATCACGGAGTAATACTCCAAATCCTCATTCACCTTGCCCTTCTTACGGATACCGGCCGTATCCACCAAATAGAAGTTCAAGCCAAACTTGTTGTACTTCGTATAGATGGAATCACGTGTCGTTCCGGCTATATCCGTCACGATGTGGCGCTCCTCTCCAATAAACGCATTGATCAACGACGACTTTCCCGCATTGGGGCGACCAATGACTGCGATACGAGGCAATTCCTCCTCACGCATCTCCTCCTTCTCCGTGGGCAACACGGCAACGATCTTATCCATCAAGTCGCCAGTATAAGAGCCGTTAATGGCTGAGATACAGAAGGGATCACCCAATCCAAAGGAGTAGAACTCCGCAGCAGCCGCATGCAACGCATAGTTGTCTGCCTTATTCGCCACCACGATCACCGGACGCTTGCAACGGCGCAAGATGTCCGCTACCTCCATGTCCAGATCACTGATGCCGTTCACCACATCGACCACAAAGAGAATCACATCCGCCTCCTCGATCGCGATCTTTACCTGCTTGTTGATCTCCTCCTCGAAAATGTCTTCAGAGTTGACCACCCAGCCACCGGTGTCAATCAGCGAGAACTCCTTGCCAGTCCATTCCACTTTGCCGTATTGACGATCGCGGGTGGTTCCCGCCTCCTCATTCACAATCGCTTGGCGAGTGCCCGTCAATCGGTTGAAAAGAGTAGATTTACCCACATTGGGCCTACCCACTATCGCTACGATATTTCCCATAGGTTTATTCCATTAATCTAATTGATAACCAAAGTTCTTCAACAAGCTGTCGCGGTTGCGCCAGTCCTTCTCCACCTTGACAAACATCTCCAGAAAGACCTTCTTGTCGAAAAACCGTTCAATGTCCTTACGGGCCATGGCACCCACTTTCTTCAGGGCCTGCCCTCTATGTCCAATGATGATTCCCTTCTGAGAATCACGTTCTACAATGATCAACGACTTGATGCGGATCATCGTCTCATCCTCCTTGAACTCCTCGACAACCACCTCTACCGCATAAGGAATCTCCTTCTGATAATACAGTAAGATCTTCTCGCGGATAATCTCCGTCACGAAGAACCGAGCCGGTTTATCGGTCAAGGCATCTTTCTCGAAATAGGGCGGCGACTCAGGCATCAGCTCCTCTACCCGACGCTTGACATAATCCACGTTGAAGTTGGTCAACGCCGAGATCGGGATAATCTCCGCCTGTGGCATCAGCTCTTTCCAACGAGCCACCAAACTCTCCAATTCCGTTTGGTTGCTTTGGTCGATCTTATTGATCAACAACAAGACCGGACACTGCATGTGCTCCACCCGTTGTAAGAAATCGCTGTTCTTATCCACCGTCTCGACCACGTCAGTCACATACAGCAATACGTCCGCATCGCCCAAAGCTGATTCCGAGAAGTTAAGCATAGATTCCTGCAGCTTATAGTTAGGCCGCAGTACACCAGGCGTGTCTGAATAGACAATTTGCATATCGTCGGTATTCACGATTCCCATGATCCGATGGCGCGTGGTTTGCGCCTTCGAGGTGATGATGGAGATACGCTCACCTACCAACTTATTCATCAGCGTAGATTTACCCACATTGGGGTTACCCACGATATTGACAAAGCCTGACTTATGCTTTTTTTCCATCATAGCCCCATTTCAGGTATAAAGCGCCCCACGTAAAGCCGGCACCAAAAGCGGCCAAGATCAAGTTATCGCCCTTCTTGAGCTGATTCTCCCACTCCCAGAGGCAAAGGGGAATCGTACCCGCACTCGTGTTGCCGTACTTCTGAATGTTGATCATCACTTTATCTTCGGAGACACCCAGACGCTTGGCTGTCGCATCAATGATACGCAAGTTCGCCTGATGCGGCACGATCCAAGCGATGTCATCATGCGTCAGATGGTTGCGCTCCGCAATCTCAGCGGCTGCGTCAGCCATATAAGATACCGCATACTTAAACACATAACGTCCATCCTGGAACACGAAATGCTCATGGTTATCCACCGTCTCATGCGAGGGAGGATATGCGGATCCACCCGACTTCATGATCAGATGCGAATAACCTACGCCATCGGTGCGAAGCAGCGTATCCATGATACCTACCTCCTCCGTCGTGGGCTCTAACATAACCGCACCACAACCGTCACCAAACAACGGGCAGGTCGAACGATCGGTGTAGTCTGTGATAGCGGTCATCTTGTCACCAGCCACTACCACCACCTTCTTATAACGCCCGGAACGGATGTAGTTCGCACCTGTCTCCAACGCATAAAGGAAACCGGCACAAGCACCTTGCATATCAAAGGTCATCGCATTCTTACAACCCGTATGATAAGCGATGATTGAAGAGGTTGTCGGGAAATGATGATCCGGAGTCGTAGTCGCGGTAAACAACACCTCTACCTCCTCCGGCTTCGTGTTGGTTTTCTCCAACAACTGATTGACCGCTCTGATTGCCATGAAAGACATGCCTTTGCCCTCGCCGCGCAAGATTCTTCGCTCTTTGATACCCACACGAGTCATGATCCACTCGTCTGTCGTATCTACCATCTTAGAGATATCCTCATTGGTCAGAATATCCTCAGGGACATAACCACCGATGCCGGTGATCACTGCATTAATCTTATCCATACTTCAAAAATTAAGGATGAGCTATTCGGTAATTAGAAAAAAAGCCCTAAAAGTTTATTTTAGGGCTATTTCTTCCGTCTATCAAACCAAAGGTCCGATAAACTCGTTACACAGCAGCTACTTTTTCAATTGCTAATTTACCTCTGTAATAACCACACTCACCACATACGGTGTGATAAACGTGCCATGCGCCACAGTTCGGGCAAATTGCCATTGTCGGAGCTACAGCCTTGTCATGAGTTCTTCTCTTGGCTGTTCTTGTCTTACCTTGTCTTCTTTTAGGATGTGCCATTGTTTTATTTATTTAATTGTTATCATTCTCCAATAAACCCTTCAGTGCCTCCCAGCGAGGATCAACAGCAGCGTCTTCACCAGACATCTCCTCCTGCTCCTCATCCAATGGCTCCTCTAAGTCATCTAAGCTTCTCGCCGTATGTTGCCTTAGTTTAGCCGCCATTGCCTTATTGCACTTGCCTGCTGCATGAACATGCTTGATTGGAATCGCCAAAGCGATGAACTCATACAAGAACCAAGCGACATTGATCGTTCCCTCCTCTTCCGGCACAATCACAATCTCATCGCTCTCCTCAGCATATTCTTTTCCGAATTTCACGATCAGCTTGTCCTGCGTCTCAATAGGAAGCTCCATGTCATCCAAGCAACGATCACACGGTATTATAACCGTTCCCGCAATCTGAAAGTTCAATTCAAATGCCACCGATGACTTTTTTACGGCCAGCTGGACATGCACATGCCCTTTATGTACCTCATTTCCATCGATGTCCACAAAAAACTTATCCTCCAAAAGATACTCAAACTCATGAGTTCCAGGAGTGAGATTCTTCAAATCAATCGTATATAATTCAAATTTTCCCAAAGCCTTTTATGTAAAAACCTTGCAAAGGTACGATTTTTCTTTTTACAATCACTATCCAAAGGGTTTTATTTTAAGCTAAATAGAAGGTTTTAACCTTTATACTTGCACAGCTCTATTCTAAAAGTTGTTCCTTTGCCTAATTCAGAGGACTTTACATAAATCTTACCACCCTGCAGAGATTCGATAATTCGCTTCACCAAAGAGAGTCCTAATCCCCAACCGCGCTGTTTTGTCGTGTAACCAGGATTAAAAACAGTCTTAAATTTAGATTTAGGGATTCCCTTACCGGTATCACTTAAATCTATCCGCACGAGCCTGTCTCGCTCCTCAATGCGTAGGTAAATATCTCCATGTCCCTCCATCGCATCCACGGCATTCTTCGTCAAGTTCTCAATCACCCACGCGAAGAGCGAATCGTTCATCGACACCCAAATCGGATGGGAGGGCAGATCGGCATGTATCGCCACCTTGGAGGAGATGCGGGTGGACATATAGCCCAAAGCCGTCTGGATAGACTCTACCAAGTCGGTTGGAACCGGATCGGGATCGGAACCAATCTTCGAGAAACGCTCTGCGATGGTTTGCAGCCGCTTCACATCCTTGTCCATCTCATTCAACAGGAAGGCATCAATCTCCTTCGTACGCAAATATTCCACCCAAGCGATCAAGGAAGAGATAGGCGTACCTAACTGATGAGCGGTCTCCTTGGATAGGCCGACCCACACTTTGTTCTGTTCCGCCCTTTTCGTACTGGCCAACGCCAAAAAAGCAAGTAGGATAAACACGAACACCACGGAGAGCTGCACATACGGGTACAGTAACAGCCGCTTCAAGATAGTGGAATCGTCGTAATACAGATATTGAAAAGAGCCATCCTCCATGTCAATCACAATGGGAGGATTCTTTGCCTTCAATTCACCTACCTTCTTCTTTAAGAAAAGCGCTTGATCGTTCTCGGGAAGTTCTATATTATTATAGGACACCACCTCATCCTGATCCGTGCACAAGATGACAGGAATAGAGGTATTGCCTTGAATGATCTTCAAGATGAGTTGCATGTTCAAACTGGGATTCTCGCTTGTCATCACACGAGTGGCCTCACTCCAAATCTCCATTCGCTGACGTTCCTCACGGGCCAGATCCTTGATCAGCAAATCTGAGACCACCACAGAAAGGATGGCGATCAATACAGCCGCAAAAATAAAACCGAACTTCCACCGCTGCCGAGAATCATATATACTGCTCATATC
>CAMGEM010000071.1 GCA_946055095.1 uncultured Parabacteroides sp.
GCACCTGTGTTCCAGTCGATAGCACACCAGTTACCTTGGTTGTTGTTGATCCAGTTGGAGCCATAGATAGTGCCATTTACCTCTACATAGCCACCGTGGTGCGTGTCGAGCACGTCCGTGCGCCATACCACAGAGACACTCTTCAGATCATCCGCCAGTTGCAGCATCACACCGTTGATGTTGTAACCGTGGCAAAAGAAGAGTTTGCCATCCTTGAAGATCGGCGTATTGGGGGCGATGTTCGGCCACTTGGCATCACGATCGGAGGGACCCCACTCTCCGAATGACCACTCGATCTCGCCACTCTCTGGGTTCACGCCAAAGATGTGCTTGGCTGTAGAGCCAACGATCTGACGTTTGCCCTTGTAGCTGATCAGCAACGGAGAGACATAGGCACCAACGTCACCGAATGCGGTCGTTTTCCAGATCAATTCGCCATTCTCTTTGTTGAGCGCTACCATTGTGGTTTGGTCGCCTGCTGGCGTATAGATCACCTTGTTGTCGAACACCAACGGGCACTCAGAGGTTCCCCAATTACCAGTCTTACGGCCATATACCTTACCGGCCTCCACTTTCCAGACAATCTTGCCATCTTGGATGTTAAGGCAGACGACATCGCCTGAACCACTGATCACATACGCCTTATCCCCGTCGATTGCCGGAGTGGTACGGGTCTCAGGATAGGTATCGTTCCATGGTGCGCTGTAAGCCGTTTGATAAACCTTCTTGCCGTCAAGTGTGTAGGCGGAGAAGATCTCCTGCGTCTCGTCCTCGTTCATACCGGTGATGTAGAGACGATCGCCCACGATCACGGGGCTGGAGTACCCTTTACCGGCATCCATAGTTTCCCACAACAGTTGTGGACCCTCAGCCGGCCACTCTTTCAGCAAACCGCTTTCTGGATAGACACCGTTACGCTCCGGGCCGCGCCAACCATAGGGCGTTTGTGCCACGGCTGTTCCACACAGGAGGCAGGCGAAGGCAATGCTCAATCCACCTGCTTTCATGTTGTTCCAATAATTCTTCATACTTAACTCTGTTTATGTGATTACTAATTTGATTCTTTATGTGTTAGCGACTGATAGAGTTGCACCAATTGCTGAGCAAGGGCCACCTCGCTATAACGGCTTTCAGAAAGATGTAGCGCTTCCGCTCGGCATTGCGCCATCTGTTGCGGATCAGTCAGCAACTGCTCTAACGCTTCCGCTAAGGGGGCAGCCTCATTGGGGCTATAGAGCAAACCTGCTTTACCAACAATTTCCGGAAAAGAGCCAGTGGCTGGTTCTACGACAGGACGACCTGCGGCAAACGCCTCGCAGAGGTACAAGCCTACTCCCTCCTCAAAGCGAAGGGGCACGGAGAGCAGGCTCACCTGCTGATAGAAGCGGGCATGTTCCTCCATCTTGTAGCTCTCCTCGATGACCACATCGGAAGCGTAGGGAGCCAACCGCTGACGCATCTGCTTCAAGAAGGGTTTGTCGGTAGCGGTGAATCCACCTCCGATGCGCAGGCGCAAGCCGGGGATGGTACCTTTTCGTTTCAAGCGCACAAAGGCATCCACCAAGATGTCCAATCCGTCTGCCTCGTTCATGCGGTAGAAGAAACCGATGGTAGGTTGTTCGGGGTAGTGATCGCAGCGGTATTTCTCCCGCACCACGCCGGGATAGATCACCTTCACCGCTTTCAGTTGCGGCAGTCGCTCCGTGATCAACGTTTGATAGAAGTGGCTGGTGGTCAACAGGGCATCCACATAGCGGCTGTTCGTCACGATGCCTTGCCAAGCCTCCTCCGCATAGTGCTCCTTCAAGCCGTCGAGCCACACCTCCTCATCTTGCAGGGAGCAAACAATGGGCAGATCGACCTGTTGCTTGATCTCCTTGGCAATGGCAATCAACAGGCTACTCGACAGGTGGATCACGTCGGGATGTTCCCGCTCCTTGATCCAGTCGATCAGCTGCTTCACCATGTCTTGAAACGCCGTGTCCTCGCCGGTGATCATGGCCAATGTCATCTGTTCCATCCCCTCGGCAGAGGTAGAGCCGGAAAGGGAAGAGGCCATGTTGAGTAATCCCTCAGAGGCGGTGATCCGTTTCAGCCAGTTGGGCATATGCTTTCCGGGGAAAAGTTTCTGAGCCGCATAGAAGGTGGTGGCGGGGAAGAAGAGCGGTGTGTCTGCTTGGAAGGTGCGGTGACGCAGCGGCAAATAGAGTGGCATAATGATCACCTCATGCCCCGCCTTGCGTAGCGCCGTCGCCTGTAGGTTGTCGCGGAAACAGTTCCCGCAATAGAAGGAGTCGCCCGATCCGGGCACGATAAATAAGATCTTCATAACCGATTCGTTTTTGATTCGTTGATTTCATGGCGCACATAGCGCTTGACAAATCCCAAGACAAAGCCGATGAACAGCAGTAAGAATCCACCAGCCATCAGCCAAAGTGTGATTCCGGCATGAGGGAAATTCACGCCTACGCTGACCAATGCTCCTACACTACCGGCTACCAATGCATAGATCGGCACGATGCGGTTCTCTCGATAAAGCCATGTTTCGATTCCTGCGTCGGTGAAGCCTAACATCCGGTAAAGCTGGATCTCATCTCGTCTCATCGCCAAATTCTTGCGAATGACAATGATGAAGCTGAATAGCCCAATCAACAAGCCTAACCCACCCAAGGTCATGAAGATACTGAGGTAGGTATCTGTCACTTCGTTGAATTGACGCAAGCGATCGTTGGTGGTGGTAATACGTACGCCATACTCATGCAACGCCTGCTCGATCAGTTGTTTGGCCGTTTTCGTCTCAGCTGCAGGTGTCTTCACCAGAAAGAGCGTACTTCCACCTGTTTCCGGCCAGATCTCGCTGAAGAGTGTGCGATCCATCAACAGGTTTCCCTGTAAAATGGAGTTGGAGAGTGTACCGATCAACCGGATCGCTACGGACTCGCCTCGGTCGTTGGTGTAATAGAGTGTATCGCCAACCTGTCCCATCAGTCCCCATGTCAGTACGGTCTCATCTACTAAAGCGGGATATACGTCACCCTCTTTTTGGCTAAGCCGATTGAAGGTCGTTGTCCGATCCTCCGAATAGAGGGATTGCTCGATCTGGAATGCGCTTTCACGCAAGGCTTCGAGTGGGAAACCTACGGCGGTAGGTTGCGTCACACGGTTCAAATTCAAGCAACTGGCATCGTCGGCTTGGTAACGAAGTCCCTGCCAAATCTGTGTCTCTGTGGAAAGATCGCCCAGTGCCAATTTGTTGCGTCCCTCTGGGATAGAGAGGTCTTGATAGATTGGCACACGACTCTCACCCCAGAGAGTGAAGCCACCCGTGCCCGTCTGTATCTGCTCGTTATCGGCAAACCCCTTCCGATTCAAGCCGACCGCAAACACGATGAATACGCCAATCGCCAACGCCAAGAAAGCCCATATTGCTTGTTTACGTTGGGCATAGAGTGTGGCCCATACCAATGAAGTTTGCCGCAAGGGGGAGGCTGCCGCTTGTCGGCGGCGTAACAATTCCGCATAGCCCCAGCAAGCGGCCATGCCGATCCAGCCAGCTCCCAAGAGCATAAAGAGAGGAACCGATTGCCACCAAAGGGCATTGAGTAGGGTAAGTCCTATTGTGCCGATTGTCCAGATCAGGCTGAGCCGTTTCACTTTCCTGACAGAAGTCGCTCTGCCTTTCTGTGCGAGGGCTGGCTCTCTCAATGCTTTTGCCAATGTCCAGCGGAGCAATCCTAAAGTGAGTAAGAGGCTGCCCAAGGTGCCACCGATGAGGGTAGCAGCTTGCGGATAAACCCCAAAGCCGTCGGTTTGGGTCGCCCCCTGCCAGACATTGCCCAATAGCCACATTACTAAGGCGGTGTAGAGTAATCCCACGCCTGCCCCCACAATGGCGGAGATAGCGACCACTGGACTTGCCTCTTTCCAGAAGAGGGATAACAGCCGTTTTTCAGAGAAGCCCAATGCCCGTAGCAGGGCTATCTCCTCTCGACGGCGATAGAGCATCTCTTTCAATGGATTCAACATCAACAGTAGAGCGGATACCCAGATAAAAAAGCCCAATGCCAAGAAGAGTCCCGCAAAATCCACGCCGTTACGAGCCGCATAGAGTCCAGCTTCGCGGGGATGGATCAGTTGCAAGCCAAACTGTTCCGGTTGTAAGAGGGAGAGATCGGCCTGTCGCAAGCGCAGTTGTGTCGCTACGCCATAAGCGTTTCCCCATCGTTCCGCCACCGCTTCATAAGCAATCAGGGCTTTCGGGGTAGCCCGGTAGTGGTTCCAGTAGTCCTCGTCTTCATCGGTAATCTGCTCCATATCAATCGGAAGATCGCTGTCCCAATCGGTGCAACGCTCCACATTCGCCAAACCGGGGAAATTGGCACTCAAGGTGCTGTCGGCCTGCCAAATGTCCAGTGGCATGATGCGCCCTACAACTAACGGTAGTGTATCAGTTTCTAACTGTTTTAGCTCCTTGGCATGGAAATAGCTGATGCGAAGCGTATCACCAACATGGGCTTGCAGCCGCTTTGCCGTATAGTCGGAGAGCCAGATCTCATCTTTCCGCAATCGCTGACCATTATACCGATCGACAGCGGTCACGAAGGAATAGGGGATGCGCTTATCGGCTCGATCGAGGCTATTCGCCAAATAGGAGAAGAGTCGGTTGGCAGAGGTATCTCTGGCGCAGAGTGTTTCGACTACCTCCTTCTGCAGGAAGATGCGCGAAGAGGATACCTGTATCTCGCCGTTGATACGTCTCGTTTGCAGCCCGGAGAGGGCTGGTTGCCAGGCTTTCGACACCTCTGATTCGTTCAGCATTCGATTACTCATGAGCAGGTTGATACGTCCCTCTACACCCAATGCCTCAGCCAGTTCCTGACGGTTGACAAATACATTGAAGGGAATCACTTGCTCATTCCGCAGGTTAAGGTTGCCCCCCTCTGCAGCAGATAGCGTACCGCTTGGGGTAAGGCGGAGGCTGGTAGTGTAGTTCTTCGACACAAAGAGGGAACCAGAGGGTACCATACCAGCGGCAGGTAGTCGAAGCACCAACTCATCGGCTGGCCCTAAATCTAATTCCTTGGTTAAGGAGGAATTAAGCAATGCCGATCCTTTCGGTAGGTCTGTGCGGTCAACCCCCCACAGCGTCACTGGCACTAAGCGGCCGTTGTGTGAGACAAAGCCTTCGCTTAATAAAACTCCACGGCTACCTGTATGAAACGGTTCGATTTGGAGCAGTTGTTCGGAGAGGTAACCGTTGCGGACAAAAAGGATGGTCTCCGTGTCGCCCAATCGGTCGCTGACTCGCCGCTCCAAGGTCGTGCGCACGGAGTCGCCTACGACCAAGCTACCTACGATCACCGCTACCGTGATCACCGAAGCCAAGGCGATCAGTCGATAGAAACGGGCGTAGTAGCGAATGTTTCGGTATGTGAGTTGCTGCTGCTTCACTGTATGATTCCTCCGGTTAAGTTCAGTATGCGTTTGGCATAGGCCGAGGTCTCGTCGGAATGTGTCACCATCAGGATGGTTGTGCCCAGCGTCTGGTTCAGCTCCTTGAAGAGGGAGGCGATATTTTGTGCGTTCTCCCGGTCTAATTGTCCCGTTGGCTCATCGGCCAACAGCAAAAGCGGTTGGCGAATCAAAGCACGGCAGGCCGCTACCCGACTTGCCTCACCTCCAGAGAGGGTTGTTGGAAAGGCATTGGCCAATCGTTCGATGCGGGTGAGGCGCATCAACTCCTCAGCCCTTTCCTCGGCGGCTCTATCTACCTGTGTGGCATCAGCCAAGAGGGGGAGCAAGATGTTCTCCTTCACGGTGTAGGGGGCCAACAGACGATGATCTTGAAAGACAAAACCAATCTGGCGGTTGCGTACGCTGGCCAAGTTGACCAATCCGTTTGTGATCTCTTGTCCATTCAGGAAATAGCGTCCGGCATCAGGTGTCAACAGCGTGCCCAATATCGAGAGCAGGGTGGTCTTTCCCGAACCGGAGGCTCCCTTGATTGCTACGAAGTCCCCCTGTTCCACACGCAGGTTTACGTCTCTCAAGACATGGTTGAGGCGGTTATCTCCATCGTGAAAGCTTTTCTGTATAGCTACTAATTCAATTAATGCCATCTTTTTATTGTTTGAGGGCAGTTACCTGCCGTTTTCTAATGGCTTACTTGCCGTTTTTTTGCGGATAATAAGCCGTTTTATGATCGCTTACTTGGCGTTCTCTTGCTCGCCGAAGCAGAGCAGGGTGCCCTTGGCGGTGAGGATGAAGAAGCGTCCCTTGATAATCGCTGGAGAACCAATGATCTGCTCGCCTGCATCGTACTCCCATAGAAGTTCGCCCTCTTCTGCGTCGATGATTGAGATCAAGCCACTCTTCGTGCAGACCAGTACCTTGTTGTCGCAGACCAACGGAGAGCTCTCTCCCGTATTGCCCTTCATCAAATATTTCCAGTCAAGACTGCCATCCAAGCGATTGAAGGCGTAAAGATAGCGATCTGCTGAGAGAATGAAAAGCGTTTTGTCTGTTATTGCCGGCACGGAGACGAATGAGGCACTGGCCTCGCTGCCCTCCTGGATCTTACGAGTATGGGTGATCTTGCCCTTATCTAAGCTGAACTCGTAGATATTACCGGCATAGTCGCCTACATAGACATAGTCACCCATCACCGCTGGAGAGGCTGGTACATAGGCCTCTAACTCCACGGAGTCGGTGGGTAATCCACTTTGGCAGTTGATGATGCGCAGCCAGGCATCACAGCCGCCGAACAGGACATGTTTTTTCCACAGTGCCACGGAGCCATTCAGGTAGTAGCCTGACTCAAAACGATTGATCAGCCGACCGCTTCGATCGCCAATGCAATAGAGGTAATTGTCATAACTACCTACTACGATCGCCTGCTGCCCCTCAAAGCTCACCCGATTAGGAGAAGCAGAGATCTGCCCCTCCGTCTCGAAGTTCCAAAGGGTATCTTGCTTGGCCAAGGAGATTGCGCTCAACCAGCCATCCAACCGCCCGATGTAGAGTACGGAGTCGTGAATCATAGGCGTAGCCTCGACCTGCGTTTTTAGATCATAGCTGAAAGTCAAGTTCCCATCTATATCCACTCCTCGCACCAAGCCTCGGCGGTCACACCAATAGGTTGTCCCTTGATAGACAATGGGAGAGGAGACCGTACGCACCTCGCTCTTGAAGCGCCATAAAAGGGTAGGCTTCTTGGGGAGCGCACGGGAGGTATAGCCACTCAACCCGGCATCGCCTCGTGAAAGGGACCAATTCAGTCCGTTGCCGTCATCCGGCTCATCACTGTTGTCTGTGCAGCTGAACCCTATCAGGCAAAGCAGTATGATTAATAGGTCATATTTATGCATGGTATTTCCTCCTATTCCATTAAAAAGAGTGCACCAGTTGGGCAGAGCGTGGCCAACTGTTCCGGGACGTTGGAACGATTCTCTTCCGGGATCACTACCTGCATGACAAATCCACGTCGCTCGAAAGTGAAGCCATTGTCGCTGTTATAGACACAAAGTCCACAGCGGATGCACTTGGCCGGCTCATACCATAAACGTCCGTTCACATGGATTTTCTCCTTGACGGGTAACGCAGAAGAGACTTCGTAACGAGGTCGCTTGATACCCGCCTCTGTCGCGTAGCGACGCAGCTTGCAATCTGTGTGTCCCGGACAGGCGCAGTGTAGGCAGCGAGAGGGAGCATCTACCGTCTCTTTCAGCCACTCTTTCTCTTTCGGGGTGAAACGGCCCAACTTGGATATGAACGACTTTTTATCTGCTGCATGGGGCGTGACCGCTGGTAGTAGGGCCAAGTCGGTTCGCTCCGCTAAGGATTGGATGATCGCTCGAATCTGAACCGCTTTATCGACCGTACCTCTTCGACAGGCCTTCTCGCAGGGGGCTTTACAGTTGGCACAACCCAGCTGATCGAGTGGGAACGTGGCGGCTAAGAAGCTGCGAGCCTCTGCCAATCGTCTGGTGTCGTACAGCCAGAGCAGATGTTCTACGTCTAATCCTTTTGGGCAGACAATGGAGCAGGGAGCCTCACAATCAGCCCGGTGATCGCTGAGTAGCAACTCTAACGAAAGCTGGCGTAGCTTCAAGACCTCCTCGCTTTGGGTGTCAATCACCATCCCTTCTGTAGGTAGGGTGGAGCAGGAGGGGATCATCTGCCCGGTCTGCACATTTTTCACCACACACACCATACAGGAGGATTTATGCTTCGCTCCTTTGGCGTAGCACATGGAGGGCAGCTCCAGGCCCGCTCGGCGAGCCACCTCGATCAAGGTCTCGCCCTCATGTACCTCAATCACTTGATTATTGATTGTTATCTGCATACCTCAAGACTTTAAAGCAACTTTTCGTATTGCGTCGTAACTACACTCGTCGATGCACAAGCCACAGAGCACACACTGTTCCATATTAATATGGTGGCGTTCGTAGGGTGTATAAGGAATGGCATCAGAAGGACAGGCTTTAGCACACTTGGTGCAACCGACACATGCTTCCGTTACTTCCAATTTGACCATCTCTTTACAAGTACCCGTGCGGCAAATACCCTGTACATGCTCTTCATATTCCTTGCGGAAGTATTTCAACGTGGAGAGAACTGGGTTCGGTGCGGTCTTACCCAAGCCACAGAGTGCCATTTGCTTGATGCTGATCGCCAGCTCCTCCAGTTTGTCAATGTCTTCCATCGTACCTTTACCGGTACAAAGCCGATCGAGGATGTCCAACATGCGGCGAATACCGACCCGGCAGAAGGTACACTTGCCACACGACTCTTGGCAAGTGAACGAGAGGAAGTAGCGGGCGACATCCACCATACAACTGCTCTCGCTCAAGACGACCATACCGCCAGAGCCCATAATGGCTCCCATGCGGGTTAAGGCATCGAAATCGACTGGTGCGTCGCACAGTTCTGCCGGGATGCAACCGCCGGAAGGACCACCTGTCTGCACCGCTTTCAGCTTCTCGCCACCCTCTACACCACCACCAATATCCTCGATGATCTGGTTGAGTGTCGTACCCATCGGAACCTCGATCAATCCGCCGTGGCAGACTTTTCCAGCCAAGGCGAACACTTTTGTGCCGGGACTTTTCTCCGTGCCAATCGTGCGGTAGGCCTCTGCCCCGTGCCGGATGATATAGGAGATCTGGCTCAACGTCTCGACGTTATTGATTAAGGTCGGACAGCCAAACAGTCCCTCGACTGCTGGATAGGGAGGACGTTGACGGGGGAATCCGCGTTGCCCCTCGATGGAGGCGATCAAAGCGGTCTCCTCGCCACAGACAAAAGCGCCCGCCCCCTCGAAGATCGTGACATCGAAAGAGAAGTCGCTGCCAAACAGTTTCTCTCCCAGCAATCCTTTTTCCCGGCATAGCTCGATCGCCTTGCGGGTACGTATGACAGCTTGGGGATATTCGGCACGGATGTAGAAGATGCCTTTGCGTGCGCCCACCGCATAACCTGCGATGATCATGCCCTCAATGACCCGTAGCGGATAGGACTCCAGCAGGATACGATCCATGAAGGCACCAGGGTCTCCCTCATCACCATTGCAGATGACATACTTCTCTGTTTTGTCGGTAGCGGCTACCAAACTCCACTTCCGTCCGGTAGGGAAACCACCACCGCCACGTCCGCGTAACCCACTTTGCAAGATGGTGTCAATCACCGCTTGACGAGGCATCGTGGTGACTGCCTTCTCCAAGGCGGCAAAACCCTCATGGGCCATATACTCGTCGATGTCTAACGGCGAGATAATGCCGTAGCCTTCCGTGGAGATGCGCTTTTGGCGGGAGAGAAAGGTGTTGATCGTCCCGGTACGCTCCTGCTCCGATTTCCAAAGGATGTTGTCCCAAGTCGTATCGGTGTGGAACATATCTATTTGATTCAACAAGGCATTCTTCCAGCGACGTAAACGGCTGGCCGGCTTGAAGTGGTGGAGTAGGATCTCCTTGATCTCCTCCGGCTTGACATTGGGATAGCGTTCGATCGAGCCATCCGGTAGTGCCACGTCGATCAAGGGCACTTGGTTGCAGGCTCCTACGCAAGAAACCGGTTTAATAGCCACTTTGATGCCTAACTCATGAGAGGCATCGAGTACCGCTTGATAGATCGCTGCCGTACCACTTGCTTGGCAGCAGTTCTCCATGCCTAAACGAACCTCTCCGATCGGCGGTTCCTTGGCCTCATCAGCGGCCTGCGCCTCCTGCTCTTGCGCATACTGTTGAAACTCATCCAACACCTCTCTGACACGTCCGGGCTGGACATGCCCGAAGATCTTCTCGTCGATCTGCACCACAGGTGCCAAGGCACAGCAGCCTAAGCAGGCGATCTTTTCGATGGAGTATTGTTGATCAGCCGTGGTGATGGTCTCTTCATCCATATTCAATTCCCGGCGGAAAGCGTCATAGACGTTATTCGCCCCCTTCACATGACAAGCGGTTCCGGTACATACCTTAATAATATGTCGTCCGTAGGGAATGTGTCGGAACTGGGCATAGAAGGTAGAGACACTGATCATCTGCGCCCGGTCGATCTCCGTCCGTTCATACACCCGTTGCAGGGCATCGGAGGGTAAATAGCTAAACTCCGCTTGCAACGCTTGCAGCAGGGGAATGATGATACGGCGGCTTGTGCCTACCCGATCAATGATCGCATCTACGCGAGCGATCATCGCCTCCTTGGTCTGGAGTCCGTTTTGTTTACAATCTGCACAAGCCATATCAATTCGCCGCTACACAATAAATACTCTCTTCGGTTCGCACCACGATCTTACCATCGGTGAAGGCCGGGGTTGCCAACGTCCGCTCGCCTGTCTCAAAGGAGTTGAGCAGGGTTAAGTTCTCATCGGTGGAGAAGACAAACAGCTTGCCGCTGTTGCTGAAAAGGTAGAGTTTCCCCTCTACGATCATCGGGGAGGAATAGAACTCCTCGTTCAGTTCATGCTCCTTCACCAAGGCACCACTCTTGGCATCATAAGCAGCCAAGACTCCATAGCTGGTCGCTAAATAAAGGTGATTCTTAGTCGCTACCGGGCTGGATACCTCCGGCAGGTACTCCGTGCTCTCCCACAGTACCTGTCCATCCGTGCCGTTGATCGCTACCAATTTGGCATATTCATTCGC
>CAMGEM010000072.1 GCA_946055095.1 uncultured Parabacteroides sp.
TGTGACCCGTATTCCGGAAAATATTGATACACACATTTGTATCCAACAGATATTCCATACTACCATGTAGTTGTTGGGTGATTAAAACAGCGGGCATTTCGTAATTCATCAGCCACCTCTTGCGCCGATTTTGTCTCATCGCCCCACGAGCCGGAGAAACAAGCAAAAGGATCATCCGTTTTGGTTTCTCCTGTTACTTTTACTTTCGGAACAGATGTAATAAGAATGCGCGCAAATGCTGTCAGTTGCTTTTTCAATAATTCCAAGTCGCAAGTTGTCGCATCAGGTATCTCAATTCTTAAATCAATTGCTGCCATATTACTTTTTTCTTTGTTGTTGCTCGACAAAAATACAAATCATTTTTGAATCTCACCAAAAAAGGGGGCATACATCACTTGATGCAACCCCCTTATTCAAACTTTATTTCACTGTCTTCAGCATCTCCTCCACCGCACGACGGAGCTGGGCGTCCTCGCCACTGAGTTGCTGCTCTGGTGTGTTATACACCTCGATGTCGGGTTGCAGCTGCTGATTCTCCAAGTAGTTGCCCCGCATATCCTTCACACCTACCTGCGGAATACCAAAGACAAGCGTCGGATCAATCTGCGTCTCCCACCAGACAGCGGTCATCGTGCCTGGCACAGGCGCACCAATCAACTTACCGATATTCAACTCCTTATAGACCCATGGGAAGCCGTGGGCATTGGAGTAGTTATCCTCACACATCAACACACAAGAGGGTTTCGTCCACTTGTTATAGGGGTCACTGCCGATGTATTGTCCGCGCGGCTCAAAACGCTGATACTCCTTACCACTGAGCAGGGTCGCCAAATCGTCGTGCAACCAGCCACCGCCATTGTGACGCGTATCCACGATCACCGCCTTCTTCATTCGGCAACGGCCTAAGAGCGCAGAATAGACCTCACGGAAGCTCTCGCTGTTCATGCCACGCACATGCACATAGCCAATCTGTCCACCCGACAGTTTATCCACCGTCTCCTCACAATGCTTGATCCAACGTTTATACAGCAGCTCACGCACATCGCCCTGGCTCACCGGCTTCACCTGCTCCTCAAAGCGGCTACCCGTGGCCGGATCATAAACGGCCAAGCGGACCTTCTTGCCCGCCTTTCCACTGAGCAACGGGTTATAGTCATTCTCCTTACCAATCTTCACACCGTCAATCGCCTCAATCACGCAGCCTTTGCGGATCTTCGTGTCTGCCTTCGTCAACGGACCTTTCGCCAAAATCTCCTCAATCTTCAACCCCTCACCCGTGTAAGCGTTATCGAAGAAAGCACCTAAGGAGGCGGTCTCCGGACAGTTCAGCGGAGCGTAATAGCGTGCGCCAGTGTGCGAGCCGTTCAGCTCACCCAGCAACTCGGAAAGCAACTCCTGGAAATCGTAGTTGTTGTTGATATGCGGTAAGAAGCGGGCGTAAGCCTTGCGATAGCCCTCCCAGTCAATGCCACGCAGGGTCGGGTCATAGAACTTCTCCTTAGCCTGCCGCCAAGCGTGCTCGAAGATATAGGCACGCTCCGCTGCCGGACGATAATTGAACTCCGCCTTGAAGGCTATATTCTTCTCCTTGTTGTCTTTCAGCTCGATCTTCTTCAGCTTGCCACGTGCCGTCAAGAAGAGATTCTCCACCTTCTTGTCCGCAAACAGTGCGCCACGGCCTACATCCTTCAACAGCAGCTTCGTGGAGCGCTCCTTCAGATCCTGCTCCCAGAGGTCATAGCCCTTCTCAAAGGTCGTGCAATAGTAGAGTTTATCCCCCTTCTTGCTCAACACCGCATCTCCCAAACGAGAGGAGTGAGCGGTCAAGCGGATCACCCGATCCTGTCGATTCGCCAAGTCAAACTTCAACGGCTCAACCGGTTTGTCGGCTTTCTCCTCCTTTTTATCCGTTTTCTCCTTCTCATCCGCTTTCTCGTCATCCTCTAACAGGGCGGTCTCCTCCTTGCTCAAACGGAACTTGTCATACGCCTCTCCGTCGAAGAACATGATGTAGATGTCTCGCTCCGCACCCCAGCTACCGTGGCTGCGATAACCTGCCCGGTCGGAACTCCAAATCATGGCCTTACCATCGAGTACCCATTTCGCATCACCATCCGAATAGCCGCTCTCTGTCAGGTTCGTCACCTCTCCACTGCCATCAGCCTTCACCAAGGCTACGTCCGTATTGTTCCAACCGCCTACGCTGATGTAATCCACCAAGAGCCAACGGCTGTCGGGCGACCACTGATAATGCTGATCACCATCGCTATACGAATAGAGGAACTTGCCATCGAGCACCGTGCGAATCTGCTTTGTCGCCCGATTGACCACCTTGAGGGTCGTGCGCTCCTCCAAGTAAGCCACCTCCTTGCCATCCGGTGAATAGGTCGGCTGGAAAGAGGTCTTCCCATTGACCACCAAGGCCTCCTCCTTGATCTCTGGCGCATAGGTGAACTGTTTATCCTCCTTGTTAATCAGCTTACTCTCATAGAGTCCCCATGTGCCTTCCCGCTCTGCGGAATAGACCAAAGAGCGACCGTCAGGGCTAAACTCAATGTTGCGCTCCTGCTGCGGCGTATTGGTGATCTGGCGGGTTGTCTCATACTCCACCGAAGTCACATAGACATCCCCGTGCGTGATGAAAGCCACCTCTTTCCCATTCGGTGCTACCGCGATATCTGTTGCCCCGTCACTCAGCAGACGATGAATCAGGTCACTCCCCACATTGTCCTTACGAAGACGGATATTTACCTTCTTCGGCTGCTCGCCCTCTCGCAAGGTGTAGATCTCTCCGTCATAGTCGTAGCAGAGCAATCCCTGCTTAGAGGCCGTCAGATGGCGCACGGGGTGCAACGTATGGTTGGTCAACTGCTTGGGTTGTCCGCCGTTCAATGTCGTTTTATAGACATTGAAACTGCCGTTTTGCTCACTCAAGTAGTAGTAAGACTGTCCATCAGGTGCCCAGACCGGATTGCGATCCTCTCCACCAAAGCTCGTCAGCTTCTGGAAATGGGTCTGCGCCGCATCCGTCAGCCAAATATCACGGGTGATAGAGGATTGGTGATGCTTACGCCAAGGATCCTCATAGCCCTTCCAATCGTTGTAGAGCAGCTGCTTGCCATCTGGACTCACTGCCAAATGATCCATATAGAGCGAGGAATAGAGCTTTGGGCGATGCCCCTCCGTATCTACGGAATAGACCTGCATGAAGCGTGTGCCAGGGAATTGGATATCTTTCGCATCCTGCATGATATTGGCTTGATAAAGCACATGGCTGTTATCTGTAAATGCCAACGGATACTCGCTGGCGGAGTGAGTAGTCAGTCGCTTGGGCTCACCGCCTTCCTTATCAATCAGATAGATATCAAACTGACCCTCTCGGTCAGAGGCGAAAGCGAGTTGTTTACCATCAGGCGACCAGACAGGTCGTGTGTCTTGGCCGGGATGGGTGGTCAACTGACGTGCCTCACCACCGGTGGCCGGCACAGTGAACAGATCTCCTTGATAAGAGAACGCGATGGTCTGCCCATCGGGAGAAAGGGCGCAATAGCGCATCCAGAGCGGGGTCTCCTCCGCAAACGCTGCCGCCGTAGAAAAGGCTAACGCCAAGGCGGGGATCAAGATCTTTTTCATACGATACATATATATAGGATGCCCCAAAAGTACGACTTATTCAAACAACAGTTTTCTCTGACTGTAAAAAATTTTCTCTCCAGTTAGGAAAAAATAGTTCGCCAACTGGAGAAATTCATGCCAAAAACAACTCGTAACAGAGCTTGATGAAGAAAAGGGTCAGCACCACGATGATGACCGGCTTCACAAAGCCAGTGCCCTTGCTGACAAAGTAGCGTGCGCCAAGGTAGTTGCCCACGATGCTAAACGCCGCAGCGGCGATCGCCAAGGGCATCCACACCACCCCATGTGTCAAGAAGACCGCCAAGGCCGCCACATTGGTGGAGAGGTTGATCACCTTCGTGATTCCCGCAGCCTCGTTGAGACTGACATGGGCGACCGCCGTCAGTAGAAGCATCAGGAAGGTGCCCGTACCTGGGCCATAAAAGCCGTCATAGATACCTATTACAAAACTCAACGCCGCTACAATCAAGATGGTCAACCGATCGGAATAGGGTGAATGATCCGCTTTCAGCGCCTTCTTGTTCAATACATAGACGCCCGTCAAAGGGAGGATGATCAACATAATCACTTTAAAGGTATCAGAGGCGACCAGCAGGGCCAACCGAGCGCCCAACCAGGAGCCAAGGAGCGCCAAAAGCACCGCAGGCAACACCCTACGCCAACGGATAAACCCGTTGCGGGCAAACTGCCACGTAGCTACACAGGTGCCACAGCAGGAGCCAAACTTATTGGTGCCTATCGCCGCATGAGGCGGAAGGCCCGCAATCAGATAGGCCGGCAAGGAGATCAAACCGCCCCCTCCAGCAATCGCGTCAATAAACCCGGCTAAGCCCACCAACGGGCACACAATCACAAATGTCCAAATATCCATCGTTTCTGTTTTTATTTATTTCCTCCCATGAACCACTCCTTGAACTCCGTGGCCCGCACCTTGCTGACAATGATGCGTTCGGCTGTCGGCAGCGTGAGGTTGATCGCCAACCGATTGTTGAACCAGAGGTCGATGTCTCTGACGGCCTTCCGAGCGATCAGATACTGACGATTCGCCCGGAAGAAAAGATCAGGGTCTAACAGCTCCGTCAGCTCATCCATCGTCTGCGGCAGGTCATACACCTTTCCCTCATCGGTCACCGCCCTTACTTGCCCTTCCGCGATGAAGCAATAGGCCATGTGATCCACAGCCAACGGCAGCAGCTTGTCACCCTTCATGGGTATCAAGAAATGAGAAGGATAACGTTCCACTTTCCGCAAGGAATGGATGAGTTGCTGGAAATCCGCACCCTCCGAACGAGGCGCACACAAATGACGCAGCTTGCTCAACGCCGCACGCATCTCCTCCTCGCCGATCGGCTTCAAGAGGTAGTCGATGCTATTGACCTTGAACGCCCGCAAGGCATATTCATCGTAGGCGGTCGTGAAAATCACCGGGCAACGGATCTCCACCTTCTCAAACAGTTCAAAGGCGGAGCCATCGGCCAAATGAATATCGACAAAAGCCAACTCTGGCAGAGGGTGCGTCGCAAACCAATCCAAGGCATCCGCCACGCTGTCTATCACCTCGATTACCTCCATCTCTGGGGCTACCCGACTCAACACAGCCTGCAAGTTGCGCACAGCTGCCTTCTCATCCTCTATAATCAATACTTTCATTCGCTGTTCGATTTATGCCGTAAAGGAAGCGTCACCCGAAAGCAACCCTCCTCCTCGGTGATCTGAATGGCTTGCCCAAAAAGCAGATCGTAGCGTTTGGACAGATTGGCCAGCCCTACGCCTGTTCCTGACGAGCAATCCCTACGCGGTTGCAGGTTGTTCTCCACCAACAGCCCATGCACATTCGACTCCTCTGGCAGTGTCACGGTACGGATCGAAATGGTGAGCGGTTTGCGGCGACTGATCTCATTGTGCTTGATGGCGTTCTCCACCAAGGTCTGCACGGAGAGCGGAGGCAGCTGATCGTCGAGCCAAGTCGGATCCACGGCCACCTCGAAGCGCAAGTTCTCCTCATAGCGCATCTGCATCAAGTAGCGATAGGCCTCCACGAAATCCATCTCCTCCCGCAAGGTCACGGTTTGTCCCGCATTCTCCTGCAAGGTATAGCGCAGCACCCGGGATAGCTCTCGGATATAATCTTGCGCCTTGTCGGGTTGCTCACGCACCAACGACTGCAACGTGTTCAAGGAGTTGAAGAGCATGTGGGGATTCAACTGATTTTTCAACGCCAAATATTGATTGCGGCTGTTCTCCGCCTGCAAGGCACTGTTCTGCACCACCATTGCCTGATGCGCCCGGATCAGGTAGTAGATGTAGCAGGTACCATTCACGATCAAGATGATGACCAGGTCGCGGATGGGATGCAGGTAGAGATGAATGCGGGAATGGATGGCGGGAATGCCCCACTCATGATGCAGGAAGACGAACAGCTCGCCCAACAGCTTACTGAGCAACCAGGTCACGCAGAAAGAGAGTCCCAAGGTCCACCAACGCATCCGAATAGTCGGATCGTTGAAACGGAAGAAACGCAGGTTGATGAGGAACAGTAACCAGAAAGAGCCTGCGGCATAGGCGATCTCGACCAACACCTCCACGGGGGAGAGGTGCTGAAACATCCGCTTATTTCCCCAAGCATCGGTCAACGACAACAACTCAGGGAAATGGATCAAGCTGCCGACCAGCAACGAGATACCGATCAACAGCCACAACTCCTTTTTTCGCCATGCAGACTTCATACGTCTCTTTTCCGTTCAGCGGGGCAAAGATAAACACTTTCCTCCGGCTATCGCTCCACGAAGGCAGAAACATACATACCCGGACGGAAAAGGGCATGTTGACTCTTCACCCGAGCATACAGCTCCACCGAACGATTCTCCTCATCCACCTGCTGCCCGATAGCGACCAAGGTCGCCTCAAAGGTCTCATCGCCCAAGCCATTCACCCAGAAACGTAACGGAGCGCCTACCTCCAAGCCCGCTAAATCCTTCTCGTAGGCGGTCAGTCGCAACAGCACTTGCCGCTTATCAATCAGGTCACAGAGCGGATCACCCGCCTGCAGATAGCTGCCCAAGTTGACCTTGACTGCCCCCACATAGCCGCCTATCGGGGCTTTCACAGCCAAGAGAGGTTCAATGCCGGAGCTTTCTAAGTGTCCCGGATCTACTCCTAACAAACGGAGTTGCGCAGCGGCGGCCTCCGCCCGGCTCTTCATGGTCAGCCAATCGGCCTCACTCTGTTGCAATCGCTTTTGCGAAGCGACCTCCGCTTGCGAGAGGGCCTTCTGCCGCTTATACTCCTCTTCCAAGAAACGCAGTTGCGCCCGGCTCTCTAAATAGGTCTGTTGCAACTGGATAAACTCCGGATTCTCCAAGGTAGCCAACAATGTCCCCTGTGCCACATAACTGCCCGGCAAGAGGGAGAGCGTACGCACCACGCCGCCCATGCTCAACGTCACAGTCGCCAACCGCTCAGGAGGAATCTCCAAAGTACCATTGAAAGAGGATGTACGCACCGACTCCGTCGCCGCTGTAGTGCCATCCACGGCGGTCGTATCTGTTTGCGCTGTGGGCGTGACCTCCGCGACTGTCGCTTGCGGAACGCTTTGCGCTGTTCCCGTTGTCTGCGGTTGCTCTCCCGTGCAGGCCATCAAGCCCGCAATGCCTATGAATAACCTGATCTTTTTCATCTCCATATACCTATATATATTATGTATTTATTCGTGATACAACTCATATTCCAAAGCAGCCACATTGTATTGGCGCACGGACTCAATATATCCTTTTCGGATCTCCACCGCCGCATTCATGCTCTGGATATACTCCGTGATGTCGGTCTCGCTCTCCCGGAATTGCAGATCGGCTGTTTTCTGCAACTGCTCGGCTTCCGGCAAGGCCTGCTCTTGATAGTAGCGCACGCTCTCGCCATATCGGCGCAAGGTAGAACCTAACTCCTCCACCTTGTTGCGTAACGCCAAGCGGTTGGCGTCAGCCTCCACCTGCGCCTGGCTCCATGCGAGCTTTGCCTGCTTGATACGACTACGCTGCGGCAAGAACCACACCGGGAAGGAGACACCCACTGTCCAGGCATTCAGTCCTTTCACCGGAAGAATGTCTTGTCGGCTGTAGCCAAAAGAGATTTCCGGGAAGAAACGGCTTCGCTCAATTTGCAGCATCGCCTGTTTCTCCTTCACCTGACTCTCGAAATAGTTGAGGTGCGCCACCGAAAGATAGGCACTGTCCATCGCTACCGGATAAAGGTACGTCTCCCGCTCTCGCGGACGAATCGGCTCAGGGGCGTAACAACACCACTGCAAACGTTTTGCGGCTAACTTCAACTCCTCTTCCGCTTGAAACAGCTTATTGCGCATCTCAGCGGCGATCGTCGCAGCCATCTGCCTCTCCAACAAGGTGCTCTCGCCCTGCGTATAACGGAGTTCGCCTGCCTGTTGCAAACGATCGGCCCATATCCGTTGCTCGGCATACATCGCTCGCAGATTCCATGCATAGAGGTATTCCGCCCAAGCACGCTTCACCTCGGCTTTCACCTCCTTCTCCACCAGCTGCCGATAGGATTCACCCATCGCCACCTGCTGATTCACCAAGGCATTTTTATAGAAGGGAGTTAACAACGACCCTAACGATTGCGTGACCGCCAACTCCTTATCCCTCTTCTCTGGCCCGTTCAGCTGTCCCCACGCATAGGAGAACTCCGCGGGAGCCGCCTCCACGACCTCCCCTCTCGTCGCCCGTATGCGTTGCAGCTCCAAGGTGGCAGTCCGTAAACGGGGATGGTTCTGCAAGGCTAATGCGATTGCCTCCTCCAACTCCACGGGGCGAGCCGCCTCTTGGGCACTCATCGGCACAACGGAGCAAAGGCATCCCAGTAATAGGGCCGCAAATCCCGTCCGGCACTTCCATTTATCCCAACGGAAAGTAGCCGACGCATGCACCAAGTAATAGCAAACCGGAATCAGCAGCAAAGTCAAAACGGTGGAGACAAGCAAACCGCCAATCACCACGGTCGCCAACGGTCGTTGCACCTCCGCACCTGCGGAAGTGGCGATCGCCATCGGCACAAAGCCCAACGAAGCGACCAAACCGGTCAAGAAAACGGGGCGCAACAGATGCGGACAGCTCTCCGCAATCACACGGGAGGTGCACATCAGATATTTCGCCCGGTGACGCACCGCATTGAAGTGGTTGATCATCAAGATACCATTCAGCACCGCCACACCAAACAGGGCGATGAAACCTACGCCCGCCGAGATGCTGAAAGGCAAGCCCCGCAGCCACAACGCCAAGATACCGCCAATCAGTGAGAGAGGCACCGTGCTAAAGACCACCAGTGTATAGGTGGCCGACTTAAAGGCGAAGAACAGCAGCAACAAGATCAACGCCAAGGCGACCGGGATCACCACGGTCAATGTATCAATGGCGTTTTGCAGGTTCTCAAACTGACCACCATAGGTGAAATAATAACCCGGCTTCAACTGGATGTTTTTCTCCAACGTCTGCTGAATAGCGGTCACCACCTGCTGAATATCGGAGTCGCGCACATTCACGCCAATCACGATACGTCGTTTGGTGGCATCGCGGTTGATCTGCAACGGGCCATTGTTCAGTTCGATGGTCGCCACCTCGCTCATCGGGATCTGGAATCCCTCCGTCGTGCGCACAAACAGCTTGTCCAAGTTCAAGTCTTTCACCTTCTCCTGATCCAAACGCAGCGCTAAGTCGAAGCGACGCTCATTCTCAAACACCACGCCTGCCACCTCACCCGCATAGGCTGTGCGGACAATCGTGTTCAGCTCCTCGATATTGATGCCGTAGCGGGCAATCTTCGCCCGGTCGTAACGCACCACCAACTGGGGCAAGCCCATCGCCTGTTCGACGAGCACATCCGAAGCACCCGGAATCTGCTCCACGTAGCGAGCCGCCTCTTTCGCCTTCGCGTAAAGTTCAGCCATATCCTCGCCATAGAGTTTGACGGCAATATCCGCCTTGGCCCCGGTCATCAGCTCATTGAAACGAAGCTGAATCGGCTGGGAGAAGTTGAACTCGGCACGCTCCGACAAGGGCTCCAAGGCCGCCTTCATCTTTTCCACCATCTCCGCCCGCGAGGAGGCGCTTACCCACTCCTTGAAAGGCTTCATCACAATCATAATATCCGCATCTTCCACGGCCATCGGGTCGGTCGGCACCTCTGCCGTACCAATCTTCGCGACCACATGCTTGATCTCCGGGAACTGCTCCTTCAACGTCTGCTCCGCCAAGCGGGACAGCTCGATGCTCTCGCTGAGCGAACTACCGGCGGGCAACGTCATCTGCATGGCGAAATCGCCCTCATCCAAGGTCGGGATGAACTCCGCCCCTAAGCGGGTGAAGAGCCATAAGCTGGCGATAAGCGCCAAGAAAGCCGATCCCAACGTCAAGCCTACATGACGCAAACAGCCGGTCAAGGCACGCTGATAGATGCGGTTCAGCCAGACAAAGAAACGATCCGCCAAAGTCGGTTTCAGCTCTATCGTGCGCTTCAGGAAGAGCGAGGCCATCATCGGGACATAGGTCAGCGAGAGCAGCAGCGCACCAATGATGCAGAACACCAAGGTCTTGGCCATCGGCGTGAAATATTTCCCCTCGATGCCACCCAATGTCAAGATCGGGAAAAAGACAATCAAGATAATCAACACGGCGAAGGTCGCTGAACGCACCACCTTGCCTGCACCTACCTCCACCTCATCGGCCATCTCCTCTGCCGTAAGCGTACGCCCTTGCAGTCTTCGACTATATAAATGGGCCAAGATACCCTCCAAGATCACGATCGAGCCGTCCACCACGATACCAAAATCAATCGCACCCAAGCTCATCAGGTTGGCCGTGACCCCGAAGCAACGCATCAGGATGAACGCGAACAGCATCGCCAACGGTATGACGGAGGCAACGATCATGCCGGCACGCACATTGCCCAAGAAAATCATCAGCACGACAAAGACAATCAAGGCCCCCTCCACTAAATTGCGGATCACCGTCGAGACATTGCGACTCACTAACTCCGAACGATTCAAGTAGGGCTCGATGCGGATGCCCTCCGGCAATAGCTTCTGCACACGCTCGACCCGCTGCTCCAACTCGGCCGTCACCTGGTTGGCGTTCGCCCCTTTCAGCATCATGGCGATACCGCCCACACATTCTCCCTTGCCATCAATGGTCATCGCACCAAACCGCTTCGCACTGCCATAGCGCACCTTCGCCACATCGCTCACATGGATCGGAATGCCACCCCGATTGGTCACCACAATGCGCTCAATGTCACGCAAGCTATTGATCATACCCTCCGAACGAATGTAATAAGCCCGATTGACCTTCTCGATGTAGCTACCGCCTGTATTTTGGTTGTTGCGGCTCAAGGCCTCAAACAGTTCCCCGATGGTGATGTTGAGCGAGCGTAGCGCATCCGGATCTACCGCCACCTCATACTGCTTCAGATA
>CAMGEM010000073.1 GCA_946055095.1 uncultured Parabacteroides sp.
TGCTCTATGAGTTTGCCAATGAGTATATTATCCGGGGTGTGCTCTCTACGACCCAAGTAGAGGAGATCGCCAAGGGCGTGGTGAAGTTGGCGAATGGCTATCCGGTGACCTTAGGCGACATCGCCACCGTGCAGATCGGTGGGAAAAGTCCGAAGTTGGGATTGGCCTCTGAGCGGACAAAACCGGCGGTGTTGATCACGGTCACGAAACAGCCCGATACCAGCACCGAGCTGCTGACCGAGAAACTGGATGCGATCGTGGTCGATTTGCAAAAGAATCTACCCGCCGACGTGCATGTCTCTACCGACATATTCCGTCAGAGCCGTTTCATAGACAATTCGATCAACAACGTGAAACGAAGCCTTTTTGAGGGTAGTGTATTCGTTGTGATCGTGCTCTTCCTCTTCTTGATGAATGTGCGTACAACGGTGATCTCGTTGGTGGCTTTGCCGTTGGCTTTGTTGGTTTCTATCATTACGTTGCATTATTTAGGATTGACCATCAACACGATGAGTTTGGGTGGCATGGCGATTGCCATTGGCTCGCTTGTGGATGATGCGATCGTGGATGTGGAGAATGTCTATAAACGGATCCGGGAGAATCGGCTGTTGCCGGAGGGAGAACGTCGCTCCACTTTGGATGTGGTGTATGATGCCTCACGGGAGGTACGTATGCCGATCTTGAACTCTACCTTAATTATTGTAGTCAGTTTCGTGCCGCTGTTTTTCTTGAGTGGCATGGAGGGACGCATGTTGGTGCCACTGGGTATTGCCTTCATCGTGGCCCTTTTCGCCTCTACGGTAGTGGCTTTGACGTTGACCCCCGTACTCTGTAGCTATTTGTTGAACAGCAAGGCTACGGGCATGGAAGCGTTGCGTGAGGCATGGGTGGCTCGTTGGTTGAAAGGCCATTATGGGCGTGCGTTGGAGTTTGCTTTGGCGCATCAAAAGCAGGTGTTGGGCGGTACGATCGCCCTCTTTGTCGTTGCGCTGGGACTCTTCTTTACGTTGGGAAGGAGCTTCTTGCCGGGTTTCAACGAGGGATCCTTTACTGTCAATGTCAGCTCCTTGCCTGGTATCTCGTTGGAGGAGTCGGATCGGATTGGTCGTCGGGCCGAGGAGTTGCTGTTGCAGGTGCCGGAGATCCAAACCGTGGCTCGTAAGACGGGACGTGCGGAGTTGGATGAGCATGCGCTGGGCGTGAATGTCTCGGAGATCGAGGCTCCCTTCGAACTGAAAGACAGAAGTCGGGAGGCGGTGGCGGAAGAGGTGCGTCAGAAACTCTCCACCATCAGCGGAGCGAATATCGAGATTGGTCAGCCCATCTCTCACCGTATCGATGCCATGCTTTCCGGTACGGAGGCGAACATTGCCATCAAACTCTTCGGAACGGATTTGAACCGACTCTTTACGATCGGTAATCAAGTGAAAGCGGCGATTCAAGAGGTACCCGGTTTGGTGGATTTGAAGGTGGAGCAGCAGATCGAACGACCGCAGCTGACCATTACACCCCGTCGGGAGTTGTTGGCCAAGTATGGCATTCCGTTGCCGGAATTGGAGGAGTATATCAATGTCATGTTAGGCGGTGAGGTGGTCAGCCAAGTGTATGACGACGGCAAGAGTTTCGACTTGACCGTGAAGACTTCCGATGCCAGCCGGGCGACGATGGACGACATAGCCAACCTGTTGATTGATGCGGGCGGACAGAAGGTGCCGTTGAGCCAAGTGGCGGAGGTGCGTAGTGTGACCGGTCCGAACACGATCAACCGGGAGAATGTGCAACGCAAGATTGTGGTCAGCGCCAATGTCTCCGGTCGGGATTTGCGTGGTGTCGTGAACGAGATTCGTGAGCGGGTGGATGCAGGTATCGCTTTGCCTGAGGGCTACCATATTGAGTATGGCGGTCAGTTCGAGAGCGAGGAGGCGGCCAGCCGTACGCTTTTGCTCACCTCGTTGATGTCGCTTTTGGTGATCTTCATGTTGCTCTATCATGAGTTTAAGGATGTGAAAGAGAGTGGTATGATCCTCCTGAACCTGCCCTTGGCCTTGATTGGCGGCGTGTTGATTCTTTGGATGACCTCTGGTGAGATCAGTATTCCGGCGATTATTGGTTTCATCTCCCTCTTTGGAATCGCCACTCGAAATGGTATGTTGCTGATCAGCCACTACACGCAGCTTCGTGGAGAGGGATTGGCGTTGCGTGAGGCGATTGTGAAGGGCTCGTTGGATCGCTTGAACCCGATCTTGATGACTGCGTTAAGTTCGGCTTTGGCTTTGATTCCCTTGGCATTGAATGGTGATTTGCCTGGCAATGAGATTCAAAGTCCAATGGCAACGGTGATCTTGGGCGGTCTGTTGACATCCACCCTTTTGAATGGCTTTATCATTCCGATTGTCTATTTGATGATGAATAAAAAAGTAAAACGATGAAAGCATACTATATTTCTATCCTGTTGTGCTGCGCGATGTGGGCCTCAGCCCAGACCGCTATTGACGAGGTGTTGCGTAGTGTGGCAGCGAACAATCCGGAGTTGCGGGCGAATGGACAGCTGATTCAGTCACGCAAGTTGGAGGCTCGTTTGGATAATAACCTGCCAGATCCCTCTGTCAGCTACTCCCATCAGTTTGGGAATCGGGAGGGTATGGGTTTCCAAGGTGAGTTAATCGCTTCGCAATCGTTCGATTTCCCAACGGTTTATAGGCGGAAACATCAACTCACGCAAGCTAAATCCGTTGGATTAGATCGTGAGGAGAACGCTTTTCGGCAGGAGCTGCTGTTACAGGCAAAGACCCTTTGCTTGGATTTGGTGTTCCTCAATCAGCAACGCGCACTATTAAACGAACGCTTGCGCAATGCGGAGCAGTTGGCGGCCCTCTTCGCTACCCGTTTAGAACGTGGTGATGCCAATGTGTTGGAAACAAATAAGATCCAATTGGAGTTGTTGAATGTCAAGACAGAGGCAAGGGCGAACGAAACGGCTCGACAGGCCAAGCTGAGGGAGTTGGCTACCCTGAATGGTGGGGAGGCGATAGCGTTTGAAGACACTACCTATCGCACGGAATCGGAGTTGCTGCCTTATGCGGCCTTGAGCGAGGAGGTTTTGGCGGCAGATAGCCGTTTGAGTCTGTTGCGCGGTGAGCAGTTGACAGCCAGTCGCCAGCTGAAAGTGAATCAAGCGAAACGCTTGCCCGGTTTCGAGTTGGGCTACCGGATGAACTCCGCGACGGGTGGCGCACGCTTCAATGGTTTCTTGGTGGGAATCAGTATTCCACTTTTCTCCAATCGGAACTACATCAAACAGGCACGTGCGCAACAACTTTACACAGAGTTGCAGTTAGAGAGCACGACCCGCATGGTGGAGAACACGTTGCGGCAGGATTATGAGGAGGCGTTGACCTTGCGTAGCTCCATGCAGGAGTATGCGCAGCTGTTGCAGCGCCAGAACAGTATGGCGTTGCTCAACAAAGCGATCCAAGCGGGGCAGATCTCCATGATCGCCTACTTTGTGGATGCCACGGCTTACTACCAGAGTGTGGAGAATTACCTCCGCTTGCAATATCAATACCAGACGGTAGTTGCCCGCCTGTATAAGCATCGGTTATGATCAGCGGAAGAGCTCCAGTGAGAGTTTAAGGCCAGCGCCTTGATACTTGAATTGGTCGAAACCCAGGAAGAGGGCTACGTTGAGCAGGTCATTACCTACTCCGTAGCCCAATTCTGTATGGTTGGGTTTCACCGGTGTCCAAAGTTGACTGAGGTAGAAACGCTCGGAGACAATGTAACGATGTGCCCGAGGCTTGATGAAGTGGAATAGGATGAAAGGGGCCTCATACATCAGATGGGCTTGTACGTACTGCTTGCTGGCATAATACCAGTCGCTGCTGAGCAGATGGAAAATTCCCCCGAATCGGTCTCTCCAAGGCTCAGGGAAGTATTGCTTAGCAAAGTAGCGGAAGTTGGTGAAGTAGCTGGACTTCGGGTGGACATAGAATCCACTGCTCAGGTTATAACTTAAACGTTCGCTCAACCCCAATCGCAAGGTTTGGTTGAGTCCAGTTTCCATCCGCCAATAATCACTTTTGCTCCCTAAAACACCTTTGAATCCTTTCGCTAACTCGAAACGGAAGGTTGGAAAACGGGAGGAGAGGTACTCTTTCCGATACCCATCCATCCAGTAATGTTGCTCAGGAGTATATGTCACGCTGATGAACGGTGCGAAGTCGTTGGCATTCTGGAATTGCAACAAATTGTCTGCCTGTTGTTTCTGCACGGGTGTGCGCAAATGGTAAGAGAGGCCACCGAAGAGGGTGAACCCGTTGAACAGCTCAAACTGATTGCTTAGTTCGGCATAGTAATGGTGGTAATAGGGGAGGTTCAAGTCTTCAAAACTGAACTTATTTCCCTTGTCGGCTTGTAAGCGATTGAGGATTTGCTCTATATATTCTGAGGAGAATTCTTGGTTGTCGTTCGCTAAGGTAAGGCTCACCATCCCTCGTCGTTCCGGCATATACTCCCAGTCAGTGGTCGCTTTGATGCGTAGCTGTTTGCTTTTGAAGAGGATACCTACCTCGGGATGGAAACGCAGCTGTCGATCTCGGGCATAGGTATGGCTCAAGCGAAGCTCTTGCTTGTAGGTAATTCCATGTTCACTGCCGTAGGAGAGTTGCAGCGGATTGAGCAGTCCGGAATATTGCATACGTACGCTCTTGTAATCTCGTTTGACCGTGCTGGTCAAGCGTTGCCCCAGTTGAGCATAGTGGCTGATGAGGCTGCTGTCAATCCGTTCAATGGAGGGTGTCTCGTTGTATATGGCTTGTTCAGTAGCGGATAGCGGTATATCCCTGCGTGAAGCCCAGTAATTGGAGTCGGTGATGAGGTGAAGGCTATCCCCTGCCACGAAGTAGTAACGGGTCTCGTCGAGCGAAGGGCGATTCCCCTCTTCGAATGAGGTGTTGTGGATGACCTCCCGATAACGGAGGGCGGCATGTAGTTCGGTGATGATCTGGTTGCCAAAGGCTTCAAACCGCATACGGAGATCTGCCTGCACGGGAAGTAGCTGTTGTGATTCCTCCCGTCCGAAACGTATATCCATTTCGAAATCCTCTAACGAGGCACGTCCTTGCATGAGAATGCGATCAACGGTCCAAAGGCTATCAACCACCTGCAACTCGCCACTCAGTAGCTTTTGGCTCCATTTACGTGGGGTGAAGCGGATGCGATGGAGTAAGCGCCCTTCCACCACCTCACTGCCTTCCCATCGGAAGGCGTAGTATCTATCGGCCTCCGGCGAGAGCGGTGTGATGATCTCCTTGTCGTAGATCGTGGGGGCATAGATATTCATGTTGATGAAGGTAAAGAGCTCTTGATAATGGCTGTTCGCTGACAATCGGTTGGCATTGAAGGCATTTATCTGATTCTGATAATGGTTAGGAGCCTGATAACTGCATTGGGCATCCAACTCGAAGAGCTGGTTGTCGGGATGCTTATCCACAGGCGTGAGCCAGTGCATGTAGCGCATCATGCGGTTGCGTTTAGGGGTGTAAGTATAGCCCTTGACATAGGTATCGGCTTCATAGTGCTGGATCGCCTGTTGATAGCGAGGCGCTAAACGAATCACCTGACGCATCATACTGTCTGCCTGTGCTTCAGGAATGGAGGACGATTGGCTCCAAGCGGTGAGCGTTACGAAACAACACCCTATCCAGATGAAGAAATAGAACGGTCTCATCGGTTTATGGCAAAGGAGGAAGTTTCAAGACAAAGCGAATCAGTGAGACAAACACACGCCCGTAATGGTCGAGCTTGATCTGTCCCACGCCATGTACGTCGCTGAAAGCATCGAGCGTAGTGGGGCGTTGTGTCACCATATCTTCCAAACTGGCATCCGTAAAGACCAAATAGGGTGGGATCTTCTCCCGTTCAGCCAATTGCTTTCGTAGTTGCTTGAGGGCATCGAGCAGGGAATCATCCACATTCGTGGTTCGCTTCGGGCGAATCGGTTTGGCTTTGAACCCGTTTGTGGAAGCCTTCTCTTGGGAAGTCTCCGCTGACTCTTTGTAGAGTGCCAGTTGGGCGGATTGCTGCCCATAGAGCACTCGCCTGCCCAAAGGCGTGATGCGTAACACCTGCCCCGCTTCGTAATCCACTTCGATATAGCCCAACTGAATCATTTGGAAAAGGTATTCTCTCCAAACCTTGTAAGGCAGGTCACGACCTACACCATAAGTTTTCAAGCGATCGTAGCCTTTGGCCCGCAATTCCGCACGGGCAGACCCTCTTAGGATGTCGATCAACATGGGCAAACCAATGTGTTCTTCCGTGCGAGCGATCGCACTCAAGGCCTTTTGGATCAAGATCGTTCCGTCGAAACGTTCTGGGGGATTCCGGCAGACATCGCAGTTGCCACAATCTTCCGCTGATTCCTCGCCGAAATAACTCAACAATACCCTTCGACGGCAAATGTCGCTCTCGCAAAAGCGTTGCATCCGGTTGAGTTTCTCCAAGTTGACCTCCCGTTGGCCGCTCTCCTCGGCGAAACGACGAAGCACGATCAAGTCGCTCATGGAGTAGAACAACAAGGTGTCGCTTCGCAATCCGTCGCGTCCGGCCCGTCCAATCTCTTGGTAATAGTTCTCAATGCTGCCGGGCATGTTGTAATGGATGACCCAACGTACGTTACTTTTGTCGATACCCATGCCAAAAGCGATTGTCGCGCAGACTACATTGACACGGTCGTTGATAAAATCCTCCTGTGCGTTGGTACGTTCCTTTGCGGAAAGGCCAGCGTGATAGGCAATAGCCGGGATATGCTGGTGGTTGGTCAGCTCTGTGGCCAAGTCGGTAGTGTCATCTCGTTTCATGCAGTAGATGATACCACTGGTGCCTGGGCGTTGCCGAATGAAACGGGTGATGGCGGCTATCTTCTCCCGCTTATTGAGCCCTCTGCGCACATTGAGTGAGAGGTTGGGGCGGTCAAACGAGGATATAAAGACCTCTGGATTGCTCAAGTGAAGCTGCTTCTGAATATCTTGACGGGTAATCTTGTCGGCGGTAGCGGTGAGTGCCACGATGGGCACCTTGGGGAAACGCTCCTTCAAGATCGCCAACTGGGTGTACTCCGGACGGAAGTCATGCCCCCAATGGGAGACGCAATGCGCCTCGTCGATGGCGATGAGGGAGAGGTCTAAGCGAGGCAGGAACCAGCCGATCTCGGCCATCACCCGCTCAGGCGAGATGTAGAGCAGCTTGAGCTTCCCTTGGATGGCGAGCTGTTTCACCTGCTGCTGTTCCTCCTCGGACTGGAAACTGTTGAGGGCTGCCGCCGGAATGCCATTGGCTACCAACCCCTCCACTTGATCCTTCATCAAGGCGATCAGGGGCGAGACGACCAAGGCCGTTCCTGGCAAATAGATAGCTGGAAGCTGGAAACAGATGGACTTTCCGCCACCAGTTGGCATCAAGACAAGCGCATCTTTGCCCGCTACGATGCGTTGGATGATCTCCTCCTGCATGGGGCGAAAATGGGTGTAGCCAAAAAACTTTTTCAGCAGCAGTAATAGCTCATTCATTTCTTTCTCCTCAAGGAAACGGGAGATAGCCCCGCTCTCATGGGGCACAAATGTATGAAAAACTTATGGCTTCCCCAAAAAGTGCTGTTCAACAAACAGATTAAATCGCTCTTTGTATTGGTTGCCAATGGGGATGTAAGTCTCCTTGCCAATGATGATGCGGTTGTTGGCCACGGCGGTGATCTTAGTCCTGTTCACCAAATAGGAGCGATGCACACGCATGAATCGGTCAGCCGGCAGCCGTTCCTCCAAGGCTTTCATACTGAGGAGGGTCATGATGGGCTTGTCGTTGTCGAGGTAGATCCGGATATATTCGCTTTGACTCTCCACGTAGAGGATCTTGTTGATGTCGATTCGGAGCATCTTATAATCTGCTTTTACGAACAGATACCCCTCTTGATCCTCAGCCAACTTACCTTTTTCTGTGGCTGGACTGATTTTCGCTTCCGCCAAAGCCAGCTGTTGGGCGGCTCGGTTGGCGGAGCGTAGGAAGTCGCTAAACCCAATGGGTTTCAGCAGGTAGTCGAAGGCCTCCACCCGAAATCCATCGATAGCATATTCCGCATAGGCGGTCGTGAAGATGACCAGGGGCTTATTATGCAGTGATTTAACAAATTCAAGGCCATTGATATCAGGCATGTTAATATCGACATAAATCAGATCTACGGATTCGGTTCTGAGCCATTCCAATGCCTCCATCGCATTGGAACAGGCTTTGGCTAACTGGAAAAAGGGGACCTTCTCGATATAGTTCGTCAGCTGGGCGAGTGCCAAAGGCTCGTCGTCAATCGCTAAACAGTTAATCATAATTGTAATGGGATTAAAAGTAAAACTTGGTATTCATTCACTCGTGTTTGGATGTCGAGCGTATATTGTTGATCGTATATCAGTTGCAATCGTTTGTGCACGTTCTCCAATCCGATGCCATGCGGCTCTCCCTCGGGGGCCTTGTGGCTGCTGTTGACCACTAAATAGCGCAATTTCCCCTCGAAAACATCCATCGTGATATGGATGAATGAGGGCTCCTGGTAGCTCACGCCATGCTTGAAGGCGTTCTCCACGAAGGTAATCAGCAACAGGGGAGGCACATGTGCCGGAGGTAGCTCCTCTTTGTGGATGGAGATGATCAGCTCCAGCCGATCGGTGTAGCGTAGCTTCATCAACTCAATGTAGTGTTGTAGGAAGTCGATCTCTTCCCAAAGCGTAACGGTGCGTTTATTCGACTCATACAAGACGTAGCGCATCATTTTAGAGAGTTCCAACACCGTTCCTTTCGCTTTTTCGGGATCAATGTCCACCAAAGCATGGATGTTGTTGAGCGTGTTCATGAAGAAATGCGGATTGATTTGGTATTTCAAGTAATCCAACTCGGTTTGTAGGTTCTGTGTCTCCAGCTCTTTCAGCCGTTGGTCGTCGCGTATGGATTTAATGATCGATTTGATACCCATGTTCAAGCCGATCATGAAAATGGCGATCACGATGGGAGAGAGGATCATCGGGAGCGGCAGGAAAGGCATGTAGATAAAGGGTGGGTTGTGTGGATTAGGGCGTAGGATGTGGGGAGGTTGCACGGCGTTACGCTCCCGAAAGGTGAGGGTGCGCTCCTGTCGGTATTTTTTCGGGCCTGTCTGTTCTTTGGGTATGATTCTGAAAGGGGCACGATCAGCCGACTGCATACGTAGCAGGGCATTATCGTAGATATTCACGGCTACTAAGAGGGCGATCAATCCAATGACATAGGCTATGTAGCTCTTTGCACGTTTACGGAATAAAAGGCGGGGCAATAACACATAGTTGTGAATAGCGAATGCCATCATGACGGGAGTCAGTTTCAGCCAAAACCGTCCGACGAAATACCAGTCGATCTCCTTCATGCCGTTGCGGTAGGCACCGTAAAACGGTATGGCAAATAATAATGCCCAGATAATCAAATAGATGATATTCTCTGTCCAGTCGAGCAAATCTGCTTTTTTCTCTTTACTCATTGCTTTATGATCAAATTGTCGTACATGAGTTAGCATGTACGGAATTCATTAGTGCTATTACCTTTGGCAAAGGTAGGAGATTTGGTTGATTCAAACAAGCTGTTGGTCTGTTTGATTGGCTCCTTTATGGGCTGTTTGTGCCGATTTTGCTGATAAAAAGCGTAATTTAGTAGATAAATAATCCGGTTTCGTAGGTAAATCGGTCTCGTTGGTATAAAATAGGAAAGAAGATGTAGAAAGCGGAAAATGGGGGTTGAAAGATGCAAAAGTCAGGGATGTGCACCTCTAATTTTCCCGCTTTTCCTTACTTTTGCGCCTTAAAATGTGCGGACGTGGAAGAATATTTGCGACAATTAAATGAGAGCCAGTTGGAGGCGGTGTGTTATTGCGACGGGCCACAGCTGGTTGTGGCCGGAGCGGGATCGGGAAAGACGAGAGTGTTGACTTATAAAATCGCCTACTTGCTTTCGTTGGGTTGGGCGCCTTATAGTATCTTGGCGTTGACCTTTACCAATAAGGCGGCCCGTGAGATGAAGGAACGTATCGCTGCGGTGACAGACCCACAGACGGCTCAGCGTCTTTGGATGGGCACGTTTCACTCCATTTTCGCCCGCATCTTGCGCCGGGAGGCGGATCATATCGGTTTTAGCAGCAACTTCACGATCTATGATGCGGCCGACTCGAAAAGCCTCTTGAAATCCATCTTGAAGGAGATGCAGCTGGATGACAAGACCTATCGTGTCGGCATGGTGCAGAGTCGTATCTCAAACGCTAAGAATGCCTTGATCACCGCAGAGGGGTATGAGGCTGATCAAGAGCTGGTCGAGAACGACCTGCAGAGCCGGGTGCCACTGATTCGGGAGATCTACAAACGTTACCAGCAACGCTGTCGGCAGGCCGGAGCGATGGATTTCGACGATCTGCTGTTGCAGACCTATCAGCTTTTCCGGGATCATCCCGAGGTACGGGCTCGTTACAGCGCCTTCTTCCGCTACATCTTGGTGGATGAGTATCAAGATACGAACTTCGCCCAGCACCAGATCGTGCAGCAACTTTGTGGTGAGGAGGGGCATCTCTGTGTCGTGGGTGACGATGCGCAGAGCATCTACTCCTTCCGCGGGGCGAATATCGACAATATCTTACGTTTTAAGAGTCTCTATCCCCGTTGTCGCATCTTCAAGCTGGAACGTAACTACCGTTCAACCCAAAATATTGTCAATGCGGCCAATAGCTTGATCGACAAGAATACGGAGCAGATCCGCAAGACCGTCTATTCGGAGCGGGAGGAGGGTAGCAAGGTGGCTTTGCTCTCTTCTTATTCCGATTACGAAGAGGCCTACACGGTGGCCGCACGCATCGGAGAGATGCGCCGTCGGCAAGATTATGACTATACCGATTTCGCCATTCTTTACCGTACGAATGCCCAGAGCCGTGTCTTGGAGGAGGCTTTGCGCAAACGGGGTATTCCTTATAAGATTTACGGCGGGCTCTCTTTCTATCAGCGTAAGGAGATCAAGGATGTGATTGCTTACGCCCGTTTGGTGATCAATCCGCACGATG
>CAMGEM010000074.1 GCA_946055095.1 uncultured Parabacteroides sp.
AATTGGCACACGAAACGCAACAGCATAGCGTATGCCGCATGCGTAAATTTTCTGCTATCTTCGCGCCTATGAAAAAGGAAACGACTTTACAGCTATTTCGGGCGGACACACGCACCTCGTTGGCGATACCCCTGGCTGAGGAGGGAATCAAGGCGGGCTTTCCCTCGCCAGCGGAGGGCTACATGACCGACAGCATAGACCTGAACAGGGAGTTGATACGCCATAAAGAGACCACCTTCTTCGCACGTGTCACGGGAGACTCCATGATTCATGCCGGCATCTTCGATGGGGATTTAGTGGTGATTGATAAATCGCTCACGGCACACAGCGGCGACCTGGTGGTGGCTTTCCTCGATGGAGAGTTCACCCTGAAGGAGTATCGCCATGACGAAGCCAACCATTGCGGATGGCTTATCCCTGCCAACGACCTCTACCCACCACTACAGGTGACGGCCGAAAATGAGTTCTTGATCTGGGGTGTAGTGACCTACACCATTAAATCCCTCTATAAATGGCATTGAGCACAAGATGTTTGGCTTAGTGGATTGCAACAATTTCTTTGTCTCCTGCGAACGGGTCTTCCGGCCTGATCTGATGGGAAAACCCGTTGTAGTGCTCTCCAACAACGATGGTTGTATCATCGCACGCAGCAATGAAGCAAAGGCCCTGGGAGTCAAGATGGGTGATCCGCTCTTCAAGGTACGTGACCTGTTAGCACGTGAAGGGGTGACGGTTTTCTCCAGCAACTATGCGCTGTATGGCGACATGAGCCGTCGGGTGATGTCGCTCCTCAGCCGTTATACACCCCGACAGGAAATTTACTCGATTGATGAGTGCTTCTTAGACTTGAGCGGGATGGGCGACGGGCATCAGCTGCATACTTATGGCGAGGAGATCGTGCGCACCGTTTCCAAAGGAACAGGCATCCCGGTCTCTATGGGCATCGCCCCTACCCGCACCTTGGCGAAGGTGGCCAGCAAGTTTGCCAAGCGGTATCCCGGCTATCATGGTGTAGCAGTGATCGACACGGATGAACGGCGTGCGAAAGCGCTTCGCCTCACAGAGATAGGCGATGTGTGGGGTATCGGTCGGCGTATGCGGCAGCGATTAACCGATGCAGGGATTATCACCGCTTGGGATTTCACGCAACGACGAGCGGACTGGATCCAGCGACAATTCTCCGTCACTGGCTTACGCACCTGGAAGGAGTTGCGAGGCACACCCTGTATCGAGTTGAATGAGCTGCCCCTGCAACGGAGTCTTTGCACCAGCCGTAGCTTCGCCGATCAGGGCATTTCCGATCATGCGACCTTAGAGAAGGCCGTAGCGAATTTCGCCGCGGAGTGTGCCCGTCGGCTTCGTGAGCGAAAGGCTTGTGCCAGACAAGTGATGGTCTTCGCCTATACCTCACGCTTCCACACCGATGCGTCGAGCGATGTGATTCAGCAAAGCATCAGCTTGACCGTAGCGACCAATGACCCGCGGGAATTGATCAAAGCCGCTCTCGATGGTCTTCGTGCCCACTACAAAGAGGGTATCTATTGGTATAAAAAGGCGGGGGTTGTCTGTTATGACCTCGTTCCTGCTGGAGCGGTACAGACCCATCTGTTCGACACGATGGATCGCACGAAACAGAAAAAACTATTAGAGGCTATTGACGCGATCAATCGCACGAATGGAACGGGCACGGTACGGGTGGCTTCACAAGGAGAGCTGCAAAACTTTGGCTTGCGCACCGCTTTTCTCTCTCGCCGTTTCACAACAAACCTCAACGAGGTGATCACCGTGAGGCCCTAACGCACTCACCGATCCCCTCATTGAGGTTAAAACAATAACACACAAAAATCACTCCAACCGTCCGGTCACACGCAGGTATTCCGTCTCGTAAATCTTGTATTGCGTCTGCGCTTCGATCAGGTTGCTTTGCGCCTGCTGCCATTGCGCTTGCGCATCGAGCAGATCAGTCAACGTACAGAGCCCATTCTGATAGCGATCCGTCATTACTCGCAGATTCTCCTGTCCCTGCTCATCGCCTAAACGGGCTGTCTCCACCATGTTATACCCGTCCGTCACGTTCTGCACAGCTTGACGAGCCTCGATACTCAGCAAGCGGGTGTTCTTTTGCAGGTCGAGCTGCGCATTGTGCAACTCATACTTCGCCTTGCGGATCTTTTTCAATCCCTCTCCCCAATGGAACAATGGCACACTAACCGTCAAGGCCACCATACCAAAATTATCGTCAATCTTGTTGGTGAAGGGGACATTGTTGCCTGCCTCATCTTGCGTATAACCTTTGATCTTCTCGTTGCCATAGAACATATAGCTACCCATCAAGGCTACTGAGGGTAAGATGTCAGCCCGAGTCACCTTGATCTGCTCTTTGGCGGCATCCACTTGGCTCTGCAGGAGGCGCAATTCCGGACGCAGCGAGATATTCTCATCCAGCTGACTGGGAGCAGTGACCTGGATGATCGTATCGACGGGGATGATCTCGGTGTCTAACGTACATCCCAACACATTGCAGAGAGAAAGGCGACAAAGGTTCTCGCCATTCTTCGCCTTTTGCAGCTGATAGTCGATCTCACTCCGTTTCGCCGTGATACGCAACAGGTCGTTGGTCGTCGCCATACCCGCATCTACACTGGTTTCCGTCTGTTGGTACAGCGCATCCATTTGCGCCTTGTAGGCCTCCAGCATACGTACTTTCCAATTCACGGCGATCAGGCTCCAATAGGCATTGTCGGCATCGGCGATCACCTGCATACGGGTCTTGCGCAGTGTCTCACTCGCCGCCTCCTTACCGATTTTCGCCAATTTATTACCGGCCATGATCTTACCGCCGGTATAGATAGGTTGCGTCACCGTGATTCCGGCGAAATACATGCCATGCAACTGCATGGTCATCCCGTTCATCTCCATGTCTGGAAACATATAGGTACCCGAAACGGAGGCATCGAACTTAGGTAGGTAATTGCTGAACGCGATCGCCTTGTCTAACTCCGCTTGCCTCAACTTGTTGTCGCTCTGTTTCAGATCCTCGTTATGCGCAATGGCCAACTGGCGGCATTCACCGAGCGAAAGCGGCTTACGCTCCTGCCCTTGCACAAAGGCTGCCACACACAGGGCAGCTACTAATATTGTTGTTTTCTTCATAAATCCTTCGTTTTTAAATTTCTTTCTTGATATGGAACGCCGCGGTGTAGAACAAGGGGAAGAGGATCAAGGTGATGATCGTACCCATCGCCAATCCGCCCATGATACAGATCGCCATAGAGCCATACATCGGATCACCCAGCAGCGGCACCATACCGATAATGGTGGTCAACGAGGCCATCAAGACGGGACGTACACGAGAGACGGTAGCCTCCACCACAGCCACATAGGGTGCTTTGTGCTCCTCCTCTTGCAGACGACCTATCTCGTCCATCAAGACAATGGCGTTCTTCACCATCATACCGATCAAGCCCATCATACCGATAATGGCCATGAAGGTGAAGGGCTGGCCGAAACCTAACAGCGAGGGGGTGATGCCACAGAAGACGAAGGGGAAGCAAACCAAGATCAGCAATACCTTCTTCCAGTTGTTGAACAGCAACAAGAGGATCAAGAGGATGATGAAGAAGGTAAGCGGCAGGAAGCCCAACAGGTTCTCATTGGCCTCTTCTTGCGTATCAATCTCTCCCACCCATTTCAATGAATAGCCCGTAGGCAGAGGGATCTGCTCGATCTCCTCCTGAATGGAAGCCAACACCTTGGCAGGCGTAGCCTCGTCTAAATAGGGATTCGGATCGCACTCCGCCTCGATGGTGCGCTGCCCATTGACACGGATCACCATCTCCTCGTCCCACGAGAGGCGCACGTCACTTGTCACATTGCCCAAAGGTACACTTTTATAGATGTCATCTTGAATCTGCTCCGCCCCCTTGGTGCCACGCATCACGCTCTGCAGGTCCTCGTTGGTGACATGCATATTCATCGTGCTCCAGACAGGAATCTCACGCAGGTCTTGGATCTTGGTGCCATCGGCATTACGTACCATGAGGTTGATCATCACCGACCGATCTTGATCATTGATCACGCCGACCGTCATACCATCCGTGGCGGCCATCAAGGCGTTACCCACGTCACTCCGCTCAATACCCGAACGCAGTGCATCTTGCCGTACGTAATCAGCCACAAGGGTCTTACCCTTCGGCTTCCAGTTGTTCTGCACCGAATAGGGATCCACGTAAGGACAACGACGCATCACCTCCTCGGCTTGACCGGCCAAGTCACGCAAGACCGCTGGATCGGGACCGGCAAACTGGGCCTCCACCGTGTGGGTTGTCGTGATCGAGAAGTTGTATTTACGGATGCGAATGTAGGCATCGGGATAGCGGGTACGCAGGGTGTCACGGATGGCCGGGATCTGCTCCACCACCGTCTTATAGTCTTTGCAATCCACCATCAACTCACCATAGCAGTTACCTCCTGCCGTCATCGGACGCACCAAGCAATAGTGTGCCGGCGCGCTACCCATGCTGGCCGCTACCCGGGTCACCTCCGGATTCTCTTGCAACCAGTCGCTCATCTCCAACAGGTCATGCTTCACCCGGTCAGGGCTGGATTGCGAGGGCAACCAATATTCCACGATAAACTGGCTGTAATCAAAATCGGGGAAGAAGAGGTTCTTCACCTTCGTCATGCCAAAGAAACAGGTGAAAAGCACCACAAAAGCCAGGGTGATCGTAGTCTTCTTATAGCCAATCAAAAAGGAGATACTTCCTCGCACGAACCGATGCACCGGGGAGTTCATCAGCTGTCCCTCAGGGGTAGCCTCCTTGTTGATGATCGCATCCTTAGCGAACATCTGCTTGGCGCACATCGGCACCTGCACCAAGGCTAACACCCAGCTGGCAAGCAGACTGACGCAGATCACCAAGAAGAGATCGCCCGCATACTCACCCGTCGAACCCGGCGAGAGATAGATGGCCAAGAAGGTGGCTGCGGCGATGATCGTAGCACCCAACAAGGGCATAGCGGTGTTGCGCCCGATGCGGTAAAGATAGACATCGGGGGTCATACCCCGGCGCTTATCCACCAAGATGCCATCCATGATCACGATCGCATTATCCACCAGCATACCCATGGCGATGATGAAAGCGCCCAAGGAGATACGTTGCAGGGTCGTACCCAAAGTCAAAAGGATTGGGAATGAGACAGAAATGGTTAAGATCAAACCAAAACCAATGATCAATCCACTGCGGAAGCCCATCGTGAAGATCAAGGCGATGATCACGATCAAGACAGACTCCACCAAGTTCACCATGAAGGAGTTGATCGCGGTCGTCACCTTATCGGGCTGGAAGAAGATCTTCTCGGTCTCCATACCCGCAGGCACCCGTTGCATCGTCTCCGCCAACTTCGCATCGACCAACTCGCCCACGTCGGGCACGATCGCATCGGCCTGCATCGCCAAGCAGATCGCGATAGCTGGCTTGCCATTCACGAAGAAGCCATACGTCTGTGGCTCCGCATAGGTACGCTCCACGGTGGCAATATCGCCAATGCGCAACTGCTTGCCATCGAAGGTGCTGAACATCAAGTTCTCAATGTCCCGCTCATCCTCGATCGCCTCGTTCACCCGCAGCTGTATCTTGTCACCCCCAGTCTCGTAGGCACCGGCATTGACCGTCTTGCCCGCATTCTGCAAAGCCATCATGATCTGCGTAGGGATCACACCGTTGCGAGCGATCTTCTCCTTCGAAAGGGTAATGTTGATCACCTCGTCACGATTACCCACGAGGTTGACTCGCTTCACGCCCTTCACCGCCAATAGCTCTCGACGGATCATCTTGGCATACTTATATAATTCCGGATAGGTATAGCCATCACCCGTGAAGGCATAGAAGATGCCATAGACATCCATCATGTCATCCACCACAATGGGTGAGTAGCAACCTTGCGGCAACTTCGATTCTACATCGTGCGTCTTGCGTCGCAGCTGGTCAAAGTGCTGCTCCACCTCCGCATTGGGTACGCTCATGTTAAACTCCACGGTGAACTGCGCCATACCGTCGTGGCATTCCGTCGTAATCTTACGCACATCGGGCAGGGTACGCAACTCGTCCTCCATCACCTGCGCCACCTTCAGCTCTACCTCATGTGCCGAGGCACCCATATAGGGCACCATCACCATGGCCTGCTTCACGGCCACCGCCGGATCCTCCAGCTTGGGCATCCGGGTGAAAGCGAAAATACCCGCCAGCAGGATGCCTACCATCAACGACCAGAACAGGGTGGGTCGTTTGACAAAAAACTCCGTGATCTTCATCAGAGCAATCCTCCTATGTTGGTCTTTACCTGCTCTTCAACCACACGCACCTGCTCGTTGTCTTGAAGGACGTTCACACCGGCACGCACCACCTGCTCGTTGCCCGTCAATCCGTTCGTGATGATGGCATTGCCCTTCTCGTCGAGACCAGCCACCGTGACCGCCCGCTTATGCACCGCCGAGTCATCGCCCAGCACCCATACATAGGCCTTTTCCTGCTCTTGGAAGATGGCATGGGGTGTCAAAGTCACCTCGTTTTGGCTATCCGTGCCAGCGACGCGCAGGTTCACCTCAATGTTCTGGCCCGCCGTCAGGCGCACGTCACCCTCGTTCTCGAAGGTCAAACGCATCTTATAGAGTTGCACGCCATCGGCCTTCGGAGCGATACTGATCAACTTCATCGGGATCTCCTTACCCGGCTCGAACGGCGAGCGACAAACAATCTGCTTAATGCGATCCTTGATCATATAGAGATTAGCCGGGAGATTCACGCTCACCTCCATCCGATGCACGTCAAGCAGGTTGATAATCGGCGTACCCGCATCCACCATCTCGGCAGGCTCGAAGTTCACGCTCTGCACATAGCCACTGACAGGCGCTTTCAGTTGCGTATATTCCAACTTGTTCCGGTAGGTCTGCAGTTGCACCCCGACCTGTTTCAATCCGGCTACCGCCTTGACATAATCGTTGTCCGACAAGCTATGGTTCTGATGGAGCTTCTCCAAGCGCTTCATCTCACTGTCTAACTGATCATACTGGATCTGCAACTGATCCACCCCTAATTGATAATCCACCTCATCGAGGGTAGCGATCAACTGCCCTTGGCGGACATGATCACCCTCCTTCACCAAGATCCGTTTGATCTGGCCAGGAGTCTTGAACCCGAGGCTGATCTCGTGCGCCTCCTCCACGATACCTGAGAATGATTTTTCGTTTTCCAGACCTCTTTGAACGGGTTGCGTCAGCATTACACTGTGCGTAAACGTGGGTTGCTGCTGTTTGGTACATCCGCAAAGCAAAAGGAACGCGAAAACCGAAATAGATACTAAATCTTTCATTTTTCTGATAATACTTTATTGAATTCGGATGCAAAGAACAGGCTTTTTCGCTTACTCCATATACTCTTTCACGCTATAAAAACATTCTAAAAGTCGGATTATACCCCTTTTTAAGCAAAAGGAAGAGATTTTTCCGATCTAAAACGTACCTTTGTCACCAAAGAAGCATTGCATCAATCAATAAGAACAACAAGATATGCGCGAACATTCCGTATTTAAGAGTCTGGATCTGGCTATGCTGCCAACCACCCGTAATTCCCTGATTTACGAGGATGAGTTCCTGCTGCTCGACACGCTTTCCGGTCCCGAGCAGGCTCAGTCTAACCATGTAGCCTTTTTCCCCTTCAAAATCAACTTCACCACGCTGCTCTTTTGTGTGGAAGGCACCATGCGTTTCCGAGTCAACCTGAAGGAATATGAGCTGACACCCGGCCATGTGATGACCATCACGCAAGGCTCCATTGGCGAATGCATCGGCTACACCCCCAACCTGCGTATCGTACTCATCGCCTTCACCGGCAACGACTATTTCATTGATCTCAATGCCAGCTCTGTCATCGAGTTTCGAAAATACCTGATGAACCATGCGGTCGTCTCTCTCACCCCCGAGGAGATGGACGAGACACTGCTCATCTACCAGCAGATGCGCAAGAAGGTAGAAGATCCCAACTATGGCTTCGTGAGGGAGGCCCTCCGAGGCTACATGCAGGTGCTCTCGGCCAACGGCTCCCATTGGCTCAGCAACAACATGAACCAAGAATCCTCCCAAAATATTCAAAACAGACAGAAGCAGCTGCTCGATCGCTTCTTGGCATTGGTGCAAGAGCATTACCTGACGGAGCGCAGCATCCAGTTCTATGCCGATAAGCTCTGCCTCACCCCCAAATACCTCTCGCAGGTGATCCGGGAGACCAGCGGACGCTATGCGGGCGACTGGATCAAGGATTATGTCATCTTAGAGGCCAAAGCCCTGTTGAAGAGCAAGAAATACACCGTGCAGCAAGTGAGCGACCGTCTTCACTTCTCCAATGCCTCCTTCTTCGGCAAGTTCTTCAAGGCCGCAGTCGGTTGCTCTCCTCGTCGTTACAGCTTAGAGTAACCTTGCATTCATGAAAATTAACAAGCGTACTATTGTCTTCCTCAAAAAGATACCTATCTTTGCACCCGCATAGTAAAGCTATGCCCATAGGATGATTCGCTAGCTCAGCTGGTAGAGCACAACACTTTTAATGTTGGGGTCTTGGGTTCGAGCCCCAAGCGAATCACTCCCCAAAAGGGGTAACAACTATGTACCTGAATGGCTTGCGATTCTTTGGCCTCCTCAAGGTGTTTAAGGGAGGAGTTCTTTCCACTCCATTTTTTCTGATCGCAGGTTATACGAATTTATCCTAACTAAATAAAAGTAGCTGTTGGCAAGGGGAGTCTTCGCAGATTTCTTGGGCACAAAGATGCAACAAATCATTGGGAAGTTCACAGATTTTCTGTAAGTTCGCGATCATCCTATTACTTATAAAGATATACACATGAAAAAAGGAATCATCAGTTTACTGCTGGCCGCTGGCTTGAGCCTTCCCGTTGTGGCTCAAGAGGGCTATCAACCTACACCCGAGAACCTGAAGGCTCGACAAGAGTTCCAAGACAATAAATTCGGTATCTTCCTCCACTATGGCATCTATAGCATGATGGCCGATGGCGAATGGGTGATGAACAACCGTAACCTCAATTACGAGGAGTATGCCAAACTGGCCGGAGGCTTCTATCCTGCCAACTTCAACGCCGCCGAGTGGGTAGCGGCTTTCAAGGCGGCGGGAGCCAAATACATCTGCTTCACGACCCGTCATCATGACGGCTTCTCGATGTTCAATAGCCGCTACTCTGATTTCAACATCGTGCAAGCGACCCCTTTCAAGCGCGACATCGTGAAGGAGCTGGTGGATGAGTGCCACAAGCAGGGGATCAACGTCCACTTCTATTATTCGCTGCTTGACTGGCGACGTGAGGATTACTACCCCTTGGGAAACTCCGGACATGGCACAGGGCGCACGGAGCATGGCGACTTCAAGACCTACCACCAATTTATGAAGGATCAGTTGAGCGAGCTGCTGACCAACTACGGCAAGATCGACGCGATCTGGTTTGATGGAGAATGGGACCAGAACGTGAACCCCGACTTCGACTGGGGCTTAGCAGACATCTACAGCCATATCCACAGCTTGCAACCGGCTTGCATGATCGGTAACAACCACCACAAGGCGTTGCACCCTGGCGAGGACTTCCAACTTTTCGAGCGTGACCTGCCCGGACAGAACACCGCTGGCTATTCCGCCGGACAGACCGTAGGCGAGCTGCCTTTAGAGACTTGTGAGACCATGAACGGTATGTGGGGCTACAAGATCACCGATCAGAACTATAAGACCACTGAACGACTGATCCACTACCTCGTGAAAGCGGCCGGCATGAATGCCAATCTCTTGATGAACATTGGCCCGCAGCCCGACGGCTCACTGCCTGCCATCTCTGTCGAACGCTTGAAGGAGATGGGCGATTGGATGAAGATCTATGGCGAGACCATCTACGGCACACGAGGCGGACTGGTTCCACCGAGAGACTGGGGTGTAACTACCCAAAAAGGCAACAGCCTCTTCGTCCATATCCTCAACCTGAAGGACAAAGGGCTCTTCCTGCCGATCACCGATAAGAAAATCAAACAGGCTACCCTCTTTAAGAATGGCGAGAAGGTGCGCTTCCAGCAAGACAAGGAGGGCGTGCTGCTACGCTTGGCTGAGGTACCTACCGACATCGACTATGTCGTGCGGCTCGATTTTTAATCACAAATAGATAACCTATAATTCGAATATAAAATGAACAAATTGAAAAATGTAGGATTGATCGCTCTCCTCCTCTGCCTGCTCAGCTGCAATGCCTCCGCCTCGACAGAGGGAGGCAACGACGCAGCGCCTACCCAAAAGGAGGCTCCCGCGAAGGGTGAGGTGATCGTCTTGACAAAAGCAGAGTTTTTGGAGAAGGTGTTCAATTACGAGAAGCACCCCAATGAATGGGTCTATGAGGGCAGCAAACCTTGCATCGTCGATTTCTATGCCGACTGGTGTGGCCCCTGCAAACAGGTAGCCCCCATCTTGCGAGACTTGGCTATCCTCTACAAAAAGGAGATCATTGTCTATAAGATCAATGTCGATCAGGAGAAAGAGTTGGCGGCCGCCTTTGGCATCCAAAGTATCCCTACGTTCCTCTTTATCCCGAAAGAGGGCAAACCGATGATGTCCATGGGAGCCTTGCCTCGCGAGGATTTCGTGAAGCAAATCGACGAGTATCTGTTGAAGAAGAAATAATTGTTTTTCGTTGCCCATCGTTTCAAAAAACGTTGCCGATGGTTTTGAAAAACATTGCCCATGTTTTTTGAAAACGTTGCCCGTCATTTTTTCAGGCGTTGCCCATCGTTTTTGAAAACTATGGGCAATGAAAATTGGGCTATCCACAAGGGCGTATAAAAATAAATAATCCGCTGGCATACACTGCTGGCGGATTATTTATTTTCAACCCTTCCTATCCTCACGAACGAGAAGAAGTGGTGTAATCTGACTTAATCTAATACCATGAAAAACACTATGTACCTATA
>CAMGEM010000075.1 GCA_946055095.1 uncultured Parabacteroides sp.
TGGTCGCTCACAGCCTGCTTGTTCCGGTAACCTGCTTCGTTAGTATAGCGATCTCCTCCCCATAGTTTTAGCTGCTCCAAGCCGTTGCCCGTGTGGCTCACATGGTTGAGGAAACCTTGGCTGGCCATCCAGGAGGCGGCGTTGCAGATAGCACCGATGATCGTCCCCTTTTGGAGGGCTTTGCGGATGATCGGGGCTACCTTGGCGGCTTCTGGGCCTTGCCATCCGTAGCCACCAATCAGCACAATGGCGGCATAATCATCAGGCATAGTGTCGAAGGTATAATCTGGGAGCACCCTGAAGCCACTGGTAGAGGTTACAGGGTCGAGGCTTGCCGCTGCGATCTTGTTGCAATAGGCGGGCTCCTGACGTGGCCCCATCTCTCCATTCGTGATTCCCTCTGACAGGAAGGGTATCTCGTGATCCGCAAATTGCGGCAGCAGTACATAGATAATCTCTCTCATGATGAATAACTTATTTTGTTTGTGCGCAAAAGTAGCGATTCTTGTCGGATCACCTGTGTATAAATCGGACATGCTGCGCCGGGGCCCTTCCTAATTAGGGCAATGAGATAGATGCCAACCGGTGAGGGCTTGCGTGAAGCCGAAGAAGAGGTAGAGGGTTGAAACTGGATTGAGGGGGAAGAGATAGAATTGGAGAGAGACCCAGAGCATGAGGACCACCCCTAAACAAGCGTTAAGCGGAGCTGCGATAGGACGTTTGCGCCAAGCTAACCAAGCTACAAAAAGGTTGGGTAAACCATTCACCAGCATAAGGGCCACGCCAGGCACCACGAAATCTTGAAATAGGTAATTGGCGAATGGGAGTACTTGAAAACAAGGCAATTGTTCGGCCAATCCCATCGCTTTCCCACTGGGATCTATCCACATACCTACACTACCCACTATCGCTCCTATCCCTATGAAAAGGTTCCAGAAGAGTAACTTACCCCATCCTCGGCTTGTCTTTTGTCCCATGACTGTTTGTTTCATCATCTTGCTCACTATTTTATGTGTTGGAGCAAAGCTACATAATATTATTGGATCGCCTGTGTATAAATCGGACATGTTGCGCTGGGGAGATACTAAAACAGTGGGATTGGGCGTTAAATAACTAAATCAATGATGGGCGATGGAAAAGAAAAGTGGTAGGATGAGCTATGTGCTTACGGAAGCACTTGTCTGGATGGGAGCGTTACAGGCGGCCCTTTGGGGAATGAAGTGGCTGTTGTTGCCTCTTTTTCCCGACACACGAGTAGCTTACAAACTGTTTACGATGGGCTGTATGTTGCTGCTTACCGGGGTGGTGGTTGCTTATGTGAGGTATGGCCGCAGGGAGAGGTTCAGTTTCCTGCCGCATACTTGGAACAGACGCTATACCCTTTTCACGGGTCTCTTCTTGCTCCTATTGATACTCTCTCCCTCCAATTTCAAGCAAGGGCTGCCTGCGGTAGGCGTTTTGCTGCATGGCCTCATGAACCTACTGAGCATCTGTCACGTGTGGTGGGAAAGTAGCTTGGGCGACACGATTCACTAACCCTTCCTGCTCCAGATAGTCGAGCGTAGCAACGTGACCAACGCCCATTTCCCGACTACCCTTTGGCTGCCCAATAAAACGAGAAGCCTTGATAATCGAATGATTACCAAGGCTTCTTAGTAGCGAGACCCGGGATTGAACCGGGGACCTCATGATTATGAATCATGCGCTCTAACCAGCTGAGCTATCTCGCCATCATTGTTCTGATTGACGCTGCAAAAGTAGAGGGAATTTTTGGAATACACAACTTTTTTGGAGATAAAAATCTACCTATTTTTAGTTGTTTACACTAAACAGTTCATTCTGAATTGATTTTTAATTGAATTTTCATACGAAAAAGAGTACCTGTTTCAAATATTATTTCTATCTTGCGCCGAAACAAAGTCAAATATGCCATGAGAAAGGAGAAATTTCATATTGAATATGTGTTCGACAAGGTGTCGCGCAAGAGCTTATGGAATCAGTTGACAACGGGAATGGGGCTCTCCGCCTGGTTCGCCGATGAGGTGAAGATTAAGAGAGAGCATTACGTGTTCCGCTGGAACAAGGAGCAACAAGCGGCTACCATGGTAGAGATGGAACCTGAGCGTTATATCCGTTTCCGCTGGGACAATGAGGAGGACCCAGATGCCTATTTCGAGTTCAAGATGCACACCTTGGAGCTGACAGGCTCGACCGCCTTGGAGGTGACCGATTTCGCAGAGGCTGGTGACAAGAGTGACTCCATCGACCTTTGGGACTCTCAGGTGGACGACCTCAAACGTTCGCTCGGCATCATTTAGGGTAGTTTTTACCGCATCAGCAAGGTTGTTATCGTTTTTTGCACTACTTTTGCCAGTCCATAGCAATATCGATCATTAGGCAATGTTGAGAATAAAACGATTATATACTTTTATGCTGCAAACATTCCTGCCGTTGTTCTTCATGACCTTCGGCATTTGCCTATTTATCGTGTTGATGCAGTTTCTCTGGAAGTATATCGACGATATGGTGGGGAAAGGTATCGACATTGCCGTGTTGGCGGAGATGTTTATGTATGCCGCCCTCAGCCTCGTGCCAATGGCGCTTCCCTTGGCGGTCTTATTAGCCTCGCTGATGACTTTCGGCAACCTGGGCGAACGGTTAGAGCTGCTGGCTATGAAATCTGCCGGGATCTCGTTGATCCACATCATGCGCCCTTTGATTATCACCTTGGTCTTGGTGAGTATTGGTACTTTCTTCTATCAGAATAACGCCATGCCTGTCGTGCAGGTGAAGCTCTACACCCTACTTTACTCTATGCGACAGAAATCGCCCGAGTTGGAGATTCCCGAAGGCTCTTTCTATAAGGATATTCCCGGATTAAATGTGTATGTGCAGCGGAAAGACACGAAGACGGGTCTTTTGAGCGACCTGATGATCTACGACTACTCGGAGGGTTTCAACAATGCCCGGGTGATCGTGGCTGACTCGGGGCGACTGAAGACCTCAGCCGATAAGTTGTTCTTGGTACTCTCGCTCTATAACGGGGAGAGTTTCGAGAACTTGCGCAACCAGGATAACGGGCGACAGGATCAGACAGCCGTGCCCTACCGAAGGGAGAGTTTCGAGACGAAGGAGATCTTGATTGAGTTTGACGCCAATTTCAAAAGGACGGATGACAGCTTCTTGCAGAACCAGTACATGGGCAAGAACTTGCAGGACTTGCAGGCCTCTATCGACTCTATGGGGACAAAGTTAGACAGCATCAAGACGCTGAACGCAAGGAGCATCTATGAAGGCTCTTACCTGCGGACAGTGCGTGCATTTGGCGAACAGGAGGTGCAACCGGCTCTGCGTGACACGGCGCCTGGCAAGCGGGAGTTAGTGGTGGCGGTACGCCCTATGCCAGACTTAGCGGGTACGTTGCGACTGGACTTTGACAGCGCTTTCGTGGCTATGTCCAAAAGTAGCCAAGCCACAACCTTGAAACGGGCGAAGAACAGCTTGGAAAACATGAAAACTGACTACTTCTTTCGGGCAGCCTCGGTGGGTGATGAGGCGTATAAGGTGCGTCGTCACTTGACGGAATGGCACAAGAAGTTCACGGTGGCCTATGCCTGTCTGATGTTCTTCTTCATCGGGGCTCCTTTAGGGGCTATTATCCGTAAGGGTGGCTTGGGTGTGCCCGTGGTTATTTCCGTGATCCTCTTCATCTTCTATTATATCATAGATAACATGGGCTTCAAAATGGCGCGAGACGGCGTGTGGAGTGCATGGGAAGGCATGTGGCTCAGCTCGGTGGTGCTTACCCCGATGGGGGCGTTCTTGACCTACAAGGCGGCGAAAGACTCCGTGATCATGAATGCGGATACTTACCTGAATGCCTTGAAGAACCTGTTGGGCAAACGTGAGGGACGCAAGGTAGAGAAGAAGGAGGTGATCATCTACGCACCGGATTACGATGCGATGTTGCCCGTCTTGCAGCGTTTGGAGGGCGATTGCGGCATGTACGTGCGAGGGCATCGCCGTTGGGTAAACTATCTGAACTACTGGCGAGCAGGCGGTAAAGACAACCAAGCGGAGCAACTCGCCGGGCGTGTGGAGGCCGTCGTGGAAGAGTTGGGTAACTCTGACCAGATCCTGTTACTGAATAAATTGATGGATTTCCCGATCGTGGGCGGCTATGTCAATCCGTTGGGCGAAAGGCTCACACCGCAGGCGGCTCGGGTGGTCGGCTGGTGCCTTCCGTTAGGTCTCCCACTCTATCTGATCGCCGTCTATCAGCGTAAATTGTTGCGGCACGACATCTCGCAAGCACAAAAAACAGCCAAAGAGCTGATTGATATGATATATTCACTACATTTGCTGAGGAATAAGAATACCGATAATAAATAAACAATAGATATGAGCAAGATTACATTGAACACCATTGAAGAGGCTATTACCGATTTCCGCGAGGGAAAGTTTGTCATTGTGGTAGATGACGAGGATCGCGAGAATGAGGGCGACTTGATTATCGCCGCTGAGAAGGTTACGCCGGAGAAGATCAACTTCATGCTGAAAAACGCACGTGGCGTGCTCTGCGCCCCGATCACGGTTTCTCGCTGCGAGGAGTTGGACTTGCCCCACCAAGTGACGAATAATACCTCCGTTTTAGGTACTCCCTTCACGGTGACTATAGATAAATTAGAGGGTTGCTCAACAGGCGTTTCCGCGGCTGACCGTGCGGCTACTATCCGTGCGTTGGCTGACCCTGCCTCTACCCCGGAGACCTTCGGTCGCCCCGGCCATATCAATCCGCTTTATGCACAAGAGAAGGGCGTGTTGCGCCGTGCGGGCCACACGGAGGCCTGCGTGGATATGTGTCGCTTGGCCGGCCTCTACCCGGCTGCCGCCTTGATGGAGATTATGAACGACGATGGCACGATGGCTCGCCTGCCGGAGTTGCGTGAGATGGCTGACGCACACCACATCAAGCTGATCTCTATCGCCGACCTGATTGCCTACCGCTTGAAGAAAGAATCCATCGTGGAGAAGGGCGAGGAGGTGGATATGCCGACCCTCTACGGACACTTCCATCTGATTCCTTTCCGCCAGAAAAGCAACGGATTGGAGCACATCGCTTTGATCAAGGGTGATTTGACCACAGAGGATCCGGTCTTGGTACGTGTTCACTCCTCTTGCGCGACAGGCGACATCTTTGGCTCTATGCGTTGTGACTGTGGGGATCAGCTGCATGAGGCTTTGCGCATGATTGAGAAAGAGGGCCGTGGTGCCGTGATCTACCTCAACCAAGAGGGACGAGGCATAGGCTTAATGGACAAGATGCGCGCCTATAAGTTGCAGGAGAATGGCATGGACACTGTTGATGCCAACATCTGCTTGGGTCATCAGGCAGACGAGCGTGATTATGGCGTAGGAGCGCAGATCCTCCGTCACTTAGGCATCACCAAGATGCGCTTGATCAGCAACAATCCCGTGAAGCGTGTCGGCTTGGAGGCGTATGGCCTCTCTGTCGTGGAGAATGTCCCTATCGAGATTAAAACCAACCCATACAACGAGTTCTACATGAAGACCAAGAAGGAACGTATGGGCCATATTTTGCACAACATTAAATAATAAGGAATATACAGATATGACACAAGTCTCAGCTCGTTTAGCCAGTTTGTCGCCTTCGGCTACACTGGCCATGTCCCAAAAGAGCGGCGAATTGAAAGCTCAGGGCGTAGATGTTATCAATTTGAGTGTAGGTGAGCCGGATTTCAACACGCCGGATCACATCAAGGAGGCAGCCAAGCAGGCGATCGACGAGAACTTTTCTCGCTATTCACCCGTGGCAGGTTATCCAGCGTTGCGCAACGCGATTGTCGCAAAGCTGAAGAATGAGAATGGATTGGACTATACAGCCAATCAGATCTCTTGCGCGAATGGTGCGAAGCAATCCGTTTGCAACACCATCTTAGTATTGGTCAACCCCGGTGATGAGGTGATCATCCCCGCTCCTTTCTGGGTAAGCTATCCGGAGATGGTGAAGTTGGCGGAGGGTAAGCCAGTGATTGTCTCTGCAGGTATTGAGCAAGACTTCAAGATTACGCCGGCTCAGTTAGAGGCAGCCATTACGCCGAAGACCAAGGCATTGATCCTTTGCTCTCCCTCCAACCCGACAGGTTCGGTGTATAGTGCGGAGGAGTTGGCAGGCTTGGCAGAGGTGTTGAAGAAGTATCCGGAGGTGATCGTAATCGCCGACGAGATCTATGAGCACATCAACTATGTAGGCAAGCACAACAGTATCGCCACGATTGAGGGCATGAAGGAGCGCACCGTGATCGTGAATGGCGTTTCTAAGGCGTATGCGATGACAGGTTGGCGTATCGGTTTCGTGGCTGGTCCGGAGTGGATCGTGAAGGCAGTAAACAAATTGCAAGGTCAATACACCTCTGGTCCCTGCTCTGTTTCACAAAAGGCGGCCGAGGCAGCTTATACCGGCACACAGGCTCCTGTGGAGGAGATGCGTCAGGCCTTTGAGCGTCGTCGCGACTTGATCGTTCGGTTGGCGAAAGAGGTGCCGGGCTTTGAGGTGAACAAGCCGGAAGGTGCTTTCTATCTCTTCCCCAAGTGTAGCTATTATTATGGTAAGAGCGACGGCGAGCGGACCATTCAGAACGCAGACGACTTGGCGATGTATCTCTTGGAGGTCGGTCATGTGGCTTGCGTGGGCGGTACCTCTTTTGGTGCGCCGGAGTGCATCCGCATGAGCTACGCCACCAGCGATGCCAACATTGAGGAGGCCATCAAGCGAATCAAAGAGGCATTAGCGAAGCTCCATTAAAAACACAAACCTGGCGGCCGCATAGCCGCCAGTGCGGTATAACATTCTATAAAAATCAACTACTAAACAAACAGAGCGACTATGTCAAAAAACAATATGAAGAAAGTGCTCGTCTTGGGTTCCGGCGCCCTAAAGATCGGACAGGCAGGCGAGTTTGACTATTCCGGTTCACAAGCGTTGAAAGCGTTGCGTGAGGAGGGGATCAGCACCGTCTTGATCAACCCTAACATCGCGACGATCCAGACCTCAGAGGGAGTGGCCGATCGGGTTTATTTCTTGCCCATCACGCCCTACTTCGTGGAGGAGGTGATCAAGAAGGAGCGCCCTGACGGCATCCTCTTGGCCTTCGGTGGACAAACAGCGTTGAACTGTGGTACGGAGCTTTACACCTCCGGCACGTTGGCGAAATATGGCGTGAAGGTGTTAGGTACCTCCGTAGAGGCGATCATGTACACGGAGGATCGTGATCTTTTCGTGAAGAAACTGAATGAGATCGAGGTGAAGACCCCGATCAGCCAAGCGGTGGAGAGCATGGAGGATGCGGTAGCTGCCGCTAACAAGATTGGTTATCCGATCATGATCCGCTCAGCGTATGCCTTGGGTGGTATGGGTAGCGGTATCTGCCAGAATGAGGCAGAGTTGCGCACCTTGGCGGAAAGCGCTTTCGCCTATTCACCGCAGATCCTCGTGGAGGAGTCGTTGAAGGGATGGAAAGAGATCGAGTTTGAGGTGATCCGTGACAAGAATGACCACTGCTTCACCGTGGTGAGCATGGAGAATGTCGATCCGTTGGGCGTGCATACCGGCGAGAGTATCGTGGTAGCGCCTACCTGCTCATTGACCAACCAGGAGTTGGAGCTGTTGCAGGAGCTTTCGATCAAGGCGATCCGTCACTTAGGTATTGTGGGCGAGTGTAACATCCAGTATGCTTTCAACTCCGACACGTGCGACTATCGTGTGATCGAGGTAAATGCCCGCTTGAGTCGTTCTTCCGCGTTGGCTTCTAAGGCCAGCGGTTATCCCTTGGCTTTCGTAGCCGCTAAGTTGGCGTTGGGTTATGGCTTGGACGAGATTGGCGAGATGGGCACCCCTAACTCGGCTTACAAAGCTCCGGAGGTAGATTACATGATCGTGAAGATCCCGCGCTGGGACTTGACCAAGTTCGTGGGCGTGAGCCGTCAGATTGGCTCCAGCATGAAGTCTGTCGGTGAGATCATGTCTATTGGTAAGAGCTTTGAGGAGATCATGCAGAAGGGTCTGCGTATGATTGGCCAGGGTATGCACGGATTTGTGGGCAACAACGACATCCACTTCGACAACCTGGAGGAGGAGTTGGCGAACCCGACCGACCTGCGTATCTTCGCTGTGGCAGAGGCTTTGATGCAGGGTTACAGCGTGGAACGTATCTATGAGCTGACCAAGATCAACGCCTGGTTCTTGAATAAGTTGAAGAATATCGTCGATTATGTGGCTGTCTTGAAGCAATACCACAAGATCGAGGAGCTGCCGGCCGATGTCTTGAAAGAGGCAAAGCGTCTGGGTTTCTCCGACTTCCAGATCGCTCGTTTCGTGGAGAATCCCTCGGGCAATATGGAGAAAGAGAACATCCGTGTGCGTAGCTTACGTAAGAAGTTGGGCATCCTGCCGACCGTGAAGCGTATCAACACGATCGCTTCTGAGCATCCGGAGCTGACCAACTATCTCTATATGACCTATGACGGAAAGGAGCACGACATCACCTATTATCCCAACGAGAAGAATGTGATTATCCTCGGATCGGGTGCTTACCGCATCGGTTCTTCCGTGGAGTTTGACTGGTGTTCGGTCAATGCGGCACAAACGGCTCGTAAGTTGGGCTATAAGTCCATCATGATCAACTATAACCCGGAGACGGTTTCGACTGACTATGATATGTGCGACCGCCTCTATTTCGATGAGCTCTCGTTCGAGCGTGTCTTGGATGTGATCGATTTGGAGTTGCCGAAGGGTGTGGTTGTCTCAGTGGGTGGTCAGATCCCGAACAACTTGGCGATGAAGCTGCACCGCCAGAACGTGCCGGTGTTGGGTACCTCTCCCCTTTCGATCGACCGTGCGGAGAACCGCCACAAGTTCTCGGCGATGTTGGATCAGTTAGGCATTGACCAGCCTCGTTGGGCAGAGTTGACCAGTATGGAGGAGATCGACGACTTCATCGCGAAGGTAGGCTTCCCCATCTTGATTCGTCCCTCTTACGTGCTTTCCGGTGCGGCGATGAACGTCTGCCACACGAAGGAGCAGATGATTGAGTTCTTGGGCTTGGCGGCTAAGGTATCTAAGGAATACCCGGTAGTGGTTTCAGAGTTCATGCAAGGTACGAAGGAGATCGAGTTCGACGCTGTTGCCCGCAATGGCGAGGTGGTGGAGTATGCGATCAGTGAGCACATCGAGTTCGCAGGTGTTCACTCCGGCGATGCCACTTTGGTGTTCCCGGCTCAGAAGATCTATTTCGAGACGGCTCGTCGCATCAAGAAGGTCAGCAAGATGATCGCCAAGGAGTTGAACATCTCTGGTCCGTTCAACATCCAGTTCTTGGCAAAGAACAACTTCGTGAAGGTAATCGAGTGTAACTTGCGTGCCTCTCGTAGTTTCCCCTTCGTGTCCAAGGTGTTGAAGCGCAACTTTATCGAGACAGCTACCCGCATCATGCTCGATGCGCCCTACGACAAGCCCGATAAGAGCGCATTCGATATTGATTGGATTGGCGTAAAGGCTTCACAGTTCTCGTTCGCTCGTCTGCACAAGGCCGATCCGGTCTTGGGCGTGGATATGAGCTCAACGGGTGAGGTCGGCTGTATCGGCGATGACTTCAACGAGGCTTTGCTTTCGGCAATGATCGCAGTGGGCAACAAGATCCCGCAGAAGAACATCTTGGTTTCCTCCGGTGCGGCTAAGAGCAAGGTGGATCTGTTGGAGCCTTGTCGCACGTTGGCCGCTAAGGGTTATACCATCTACGGCACACACGGTACGGCGAAGTTCTTAAATGACAATCAAATCCCGGCGATCACCGTTTGTTGGCCGGATGAGGAGGGCGACAACAACATCATGGAGATGTTCAGCAAGCATGTCTTTGAGTTGGTAGTCAACATCCCGAAGGATCACAGCAAGCGTGAGCTGACCAACGGTTACAAGATCCGTCGTGCGGCGATCGACCATAACATTCCGTTGATCACCAACGCTCGTTTAGCCAGTGCCTTCATCGATGCCTTCTGCGAGATGCGTCAAGAGGACATCCAGATCAAGAGCTGGCAAGAGTATAAGTAATTGCAAACAGCCATCACGGCATAGTGTAGGGACGATCCGTAAGGGTCGCCCCTATTTTTTTGCCAAAATCGCATATCTCTCTGCCAGGTTGTCTGCCTTATCTGACAGATTTTCAATTAGAAACATCAAAGAAGTTTGCGTAGGTTTAAAGCGGGTGGCGCATCGATTAAATTTGTTTGCATACGTTTAAAAGGAACATGGCCTTAGCAAGGGGCTGGTCGTTCGGGCACGCAGTTTGCACAATCCTTAGCGAATTCGGGAAGCCGAAAGGTAGAGCGGGTTCAAAAGAAAAATAGATAAATAAAGAACTAAAGAATAGGAGATTAAGATTATGATGCCGACTAAAAGAATGTATAACAATGATCAGAATTGGTTACCGACTTTCTTCAATGATTTCTTCGATAACGATTGGATGATGAAGACAAACGCCACAGCCCCTGCGATCAATGTCGTAGAGAGCGATAAAGATTACAAGGTGGAGGTAGCCGCTCCGGGTATGAAGAAGGAAGACTTCAATATCCATTTGGGTGACAACAACGAGTTGATCATCACAATGGAGCAAAAGAACGAGAACAAAGAGGAGCACAAGAAATACTTGCGTCGCGAGTTTGCTTACTCGAAGTTCCAGCAGTCTTTTGTCCTGCCCGACAACATAGAAAAGGAGAAAATCAGTGCCAGCGTCAACGATGGTATCTTGACGATCGAGTTGCCTAAACAGGCTCCTGAGGAGAAAGCGAAGGTCAACCGAGTCATCGAGATCCAGTAAAAAACGTTGCCCAACGGATTGAAATCCGTTGCCCGTTGAACTGAAATTCATTGCCCATCGTTTTTGAAAACGTTGCCCATCGAAATTTATTTCGTTGCCCAT
>CAMGEM010000076.1 GCA_946055095.1 uncultured Parabacteroides sp.
TTGGTGTTCCAAGGTGAAGGGGGCAGCCAGGAATATTTCGACCCTGAAAAGGACTTTGAGTACAAACGGCTGGATTTTGCCAACCTTTGATGATCGAGACATTTTTTTGAAAAAACACTTGCAAGAGTCCAAGAAACGCGATATATTTGCGCTATCAAAATGATATCACTTCCTAAGGTGCGCATAAGGAGGTTGATTAGCGTTTTCAACAAGTAAATGTAATAGTTATGGAAAAGAAAGAAGTGGTTTTTGGAGGTGTAACCCTGAATGGGTTCTTGATGCTGTTTGCGGTCATCGTGTGGTTGTTGCTCAGTGTGGCTGTGTTCGTCTTGGGCGTGAAGGACGAAAGTGTACTTTTGGGCATAGGAGGCGCTTTGCTTTTTGTGGTTGGCTTGGTGATGACAGCGGGCTTTGTGATGCTGGAACCGGGTGAGGCACGACTGATGATGTTTTTCGGTGCCTATCGAGGTACTTTTTCGAAGACAGGCTTTTATTGGGTCAATCCCTTCATCACGACGAAGAAGCTCTCGTTGCGTGCGCGTAATCTCGATGCGGAGCCGATTAAGGTGAATGACCAAGTGGGCAATCCGGTGATGATTGGCTTGGTGCTGGTATGGAAATTGTGCGATACTTATAAAGCGATGTTTGAGATTGATGCGCAGACCATGGCGAAGACACAGAATGGTATCGGTACGGATGTGAAGAGCATCATGGATGCTTTGGAGCAATTTGTGAAGACACAGAGTGATGCGGCGTTGCGCCAGGTGGCTGGACAATATGCCTACGACGATGTGGACGGAAAGAAGAATGAGTTGACCTTGCGAGGCGGAGGCGAGGAGATCAACCAGCAGTTGGAGCAGAAGCTGAACGAACGGTTGGCGATCGCTGGCATCGAGGTTGTGGAGGCCCGTATCAACTACTTGGCTTATGCACCGGAGATTGCGGCTGTCATGCTTCGTCGTCAACAGGCTTCAGCCGTGATTTCCGCACGAGAGAAGATTGTGGAGGGGGCGGTCTCTATGGTGAAGATGGCATTGGATCGGTTGGCCGAGGAGCAGGTAGTAGAGTTAGACGATGATAAGAAGGCTGCGATGGTCAGCAACCTGATGGTGGTGCTCTGTGGAGAGGACTCTGCGCAGCCAGTCTTGAACACGGGCACATTGAACCACTAATCCTTTAGAAGGGCATACGCGTATGGCAAAGACAAAGAGTTTCATCTTGCGCATCGACACGGAGATGATGGATGCGATTGAGGCTTGGGCGGCGGATGAGTTCCGATCGACCAACGGGCAGTTACAATGGATCATCGCCGAGGCGTTGAAGAAGGCCAAGCGTATGCCCAAGAAATCAAGAAAGGTGGCCGAAGCGCCTTCCGAGGAAGAAAAAGAGTAACGATTTTTTTCGTATCTTCGTGCCTCCAAAAAGGAGGAATGAATGTATATCTATAATTCGATACCCCATATTATCAATACGCTCAACTTGGGAAAGGAGCTGTTGCAGGTTCTGTTTGAGAAGCGTAAATCGATGCCTTTCCGATATGAATATGCCCTGGATATCATTGATGAACATAAGCTGAATATCTTGATCGAGCGGGAGGTGATCCGTCGCAATGGCCCCTATATCGAGTTGGACGATCATTATCTCTCGTTCTTCGAATTGCTGTTGGAGGCGAACGAGGAGATCTCGACTGCCATCATCGACGAGAACATTCAGTTGGTGTATCAGTTGATTGATTATTATCAAAAAGAGGATAGTGCGTCACGCAAGGTAGCCTATCTCCGTTCCGTGAAAGCGCATCTGCGGAAAATCGGCAAGATCTTGGTGCGTAATGTGGTCTCGTTGCAGCGAGTGATTGACAATACCTTCAAGAATGAGCCGAGCTATAAGGTGAAGATCGCCAAGCTGGAGCATTTAGATGCCAAGCGCATGGAGATCAATCGCTTGATACAGGAGATGGAGCGGCTTTTGGAGGAGCAACAGGCTTCTTTCTTCGCATTGGTGCCCGATGAGGACTTGTTGACCGTCGTACGCGATTTGCGGGGAGAACTGTTGAGTGCGGGACATAGCTTGATCCACTCACAGCAAGACATCATCGATTACCTCAATCAGATTCGTACACAGGTGAGCTTCACACGCAAATTGAGGCGGGTGAAATACCTGCGTGAGCAATTCGAGTTGTTGGAGCATACCAATGTGCGAGAGGTGGTAGCGGCCAATCAAGCGGTGGTGCTTGAAGGAGTGCAACCCACGCTGTTCAAGGTGTCTATTCCCTTCTTGCAGACCGATGAGGCGCTGGATATTATCCTCAGGGTGGCGGATGGCTTACGTCCGGAGCGTACGGTGCGGCGGCAGGAGTTAGGGGCACTTTCGGCAGAGCAGATGGAGAGCGAGGCGACGCAAGAGACGGCGATAGATACACGCAGGTTGATGGACCAATTCGCTTTGAGCGACACGGATCTGTTTAGCTTCGTTATGCGTTATGCCTACCACCGGCCGCTCGACTTCGAGGCCAAAGTGACACTGTTCTGTCGGTTACTGTCGCTCTATGAACAGGAGTTAGAGATCACCAATCAATTTGGGCATACCGATCAGGTGGAGTATGCCATCATCAAAAACAAAAAATGATGTTTGAACAATTGCCTGCGCAAACGGCGCAGATCTATGACTATCTCTCGAAAGGAAATTTCTTGTGTGCGAATACCAACGTGAAAGAGCTACGGACGCTCTTCATGGTGGTGGAGGAGCACTTCGAGGTGTTGCGGAGCTATTTTTCGCATATCAACTTTGTCTTGGAGCAGGGCAACAACTATTTCTATTTCTCACGTAAGGAGCCTCGTGCTACCTTGGAGCAGAAATTGCAACGATTCTTTGCTTGGATAGACATCATGGATTTCTTTACGACCTACGACACAGCGTTCGGGCCGGGATTTACCTTCTCACCTGCCGAGATCTTGGTGCGCTCCCGTATCGACATGGATCTCGAGCTGAAGTTGGATGGCTTGAAGAAACACACCGGGGGCAAGGAGAAACGCAAAGACATTCTCGATGCGATTCTCGATCGGATGAGCAAGGAGGGCTTTATGGAGTGTGTCAGCGATATGAATGGCACCTGGAAAGTGTTAGCCTCTTGGGATTACCTGCTCAAGATGATCGATAGTATTCACATAAACAACGAAAATGAGATACCTCAATAAAATAATCTTTATCAACAGTGCCGCTATCCGCTATTCGGAGGTGTGGCTTGACGGAAATATTCACTTAATCGGTACGCAGGGCGTGGGCAAGAGTACGATCTTGCGTGCTATCCTTTTCTTTTATAATGCGGACACGCAACGTTTAGGCATCCCGGTGGAGAAGAAATCCTATCCCGATTATTACTTTCCCTATGCCGATTCCTCGATCATCTATGAGGTGGCGCATGAGCAGGGCAACTTTTGCGTAATGAGTTATAAGACGATGAATCGCATTTGCTATCGTTTCATCGCCTCGCCCTATCGCCCCGATCTGTTCATTGACGCGGAGGGTGCGCCCTATACCGCAGATCGCATCCGTTCAGTGCTTGACAAGCAAGGGATTCGTTACAGCGGAGCGATCTCGACCTACGAGGAGTATCGCAACATTCTCTATGGCTGTTCCGACAACAAGAAGGATTATTCCTGTTTTGCGTTGATGGAGAGCAGTTCCTATCCCAATATCGTCCGCACGATTCAGAACGTGCTGCTGAATGCGCGGTTGGAGGCAGAGTCGATCAAGCAAACGATCATCTCCTCGCTCAATGAGGAGAACAGCGTGATCGACCTGAGCCGCTATCGAAGTCACTTGGCCGGTTTTGAGGCACAGTTGAGTGATATCGCCCGTTTTGAGGAGCCGGCTTTACAGCGAATAGCGGCCACGATCGCTCAACTCTCTGATGAGGTGCGTCGTCGGGAATTGCGGCTGAATGACTTGTGTCGTGCCTTACGTGCCGCCTATCTGCGCAATGAGGCGGAGCTGCCGGGATTGGCGAGTCGGATGCATGCCAAGGAGGAGGAGCGCAATGCGGGCTATCGTCAGCGAGAGCAGTTGGATAATGCCTCGAAAACGCAAACGACGCAATGGGAGGCTGAGTTGGCAGTGGTGAACAAAGCCCTCTCTGATGCGGAGGCGAAGCAGCGTGATTATGATCAGAAAGAGATTGACAAACTGATCGACCGCTGTGGGAAACTGGAACTCTTGCAACAGGAGCAGGAGTCCCTGACGATGGAGAAGTCGTTGCTCTCCTCCAAGAATCGGGAGGCCTCGCTGGTTCATGCGAACCTGTTGGCGAATCTGAAGAATGAGTTGGGTGCCTTCGAGAACGAGCAGCAAAAGCAGTTGCTGGCGTTGGAGGGCGAGATCAATGCCCGCAAAGAGGCGAGAAGAGCCTTCTTCCGTAAGCAAAGGGAGACCTTGACGCATACGGTAGCGGAGGGCAAGGAGCGACTGTTGGCGGAGCGGGAACGCCGCAAGGCAGAGGTGGCGACCCTGCGTATGCAGTTGCAGGCGAGCAAGGAGCAAAAGGCTACCTCTGCGGAGTGGGAGCAACTGAAGTTACGCCTCAGCCATTACGAGACCGATCGGAAGAGCATCGAGTTGAAACAGAAAGAGCTGAACTACGAGTTGAACTGTCTCACCAAAGAGACTGAGAGTGCCTTGAAGCAGATCGAGGCGGATTATCAGCAGCTTGTCGAGAAGCAGTCGATCAAGCAGGAGGCTTTGAAGGCGAAGATAACTGACCTTTCTGAATTTCTCGATCATCAGAAGGATAGCTTTTTCAATTGGCTCTCCGAGCATAAGCCTGGATGGGAGCAGAACATCGGGCAGGTGTGCGACGAGCGTTTGCTCTACGGGGCTGCCTTCTCGGCTGAGTTGACAGAGGGAGATAGCTTTTATGGCGTGCGTTTCACTCCGGCTGAACCCAGACTGATGAAGACGAAGGCCGATTATTTGCAGGAGCGGGAGCAGGCTGAGGAGGAGTTGAAGGCGATTCAGCAATTTTTGATGACGGCCCAACAGGATTTGGAGACAACCTTAGCGCAACGACGTAAGCAGTTTCAAGCTCAGGCCAAACCGATCAAGGAGGAGATTTATCAAGCCACCTATGCCCTGGAGCAGTTAGCACATCAGCGGGAGGCGGATGAGGCACAAGCCGATCAGTGGAAAGCGGAGGCGGTCAAGCGGCAGCAAGCGGAGGTGGCTCAGTTGGAGCAGCGTTTGGATCAGGCGGAGATCGCTTTGACGCAGACAGAGCAGGCTTTGGCGGAACGGCAGGAGGAGCAACGGCAATCATTGGCTGCGTTTGCCGCACAAGAGCAGGATGATTTACAAGCCTTGGAGCGGGAATGGGCGGAGAGTAAAACCCGCATAGCGGAGGCACTCCGTGAGAAGCAAGCAGAATTGGCACAGCGCAAAGCGGCCTACGACGAAGAGCAGATGGCGCAGTTGGCTGCCAATGGAGGGGAGCCCGAGCGCTTAGCTGCCATTCAACAACGACTCCAGACGGTCGAGGAGGAGTTGCGTTTCATCCAAGGTGCGCAGGCAACGGTGATTGAATATTGGAAGGACAAACGGGAATGGCTGGATAAAATGCCCGATTGGCAAGCTGACCGTGAGCGGTTGCAGAGGCAGATCGCAGAGGAGCGAGAGCGGCTTCGCCAAGAGACTGCCACCCTGACGCAAGCCCTTCAGCGGGCGGATGCGGAACTCAAGGAGTTACGGGAGGCACATCGCAAGGCTACGGAAAACCGGGAGGAGTATCATCGTTGCACCCTGTTGGATTGGTTTAAGCAGCGGGAGGCGATCTTTACGGAGGCTCCTACCGATACAGGAAGCGATTGCCGCACCTTGATACGGGAGATTACTTTGGCCGTATCGGAGCAACAGCAGCGGATGTCAGCGCTGCGCAAAGAGATCACCTCCTATGTGGGGCATTTCACGCCAGGCAATGTGTTCGCTTTCAAGACCACCTTTTCCGACGATGCCGCCTATTTGGATTTCGCTTACGACTTAGCGGAGTTTGTCGCTGAGAACAAGATTGCGGAATATCGTTCGCGCATTCAGATTCGTAATGCCGATATTTTCCGGCAGGTGACAGCTGACACCAAGGCGATGATGGCGCAGGAAGGGGCGATCCGTGGTGTGGTGGATCAGATCAATGCTGATTTCAAGGAGAAGAACTTTGTGGGTGTGATTCAGTGCATCGAGATGCGTATCGACCCCTCACAACATAAGATTGTCAATCTACTCAAGGAGATCAAACGTTTCAATGAGGAGTATGGCTGGGATTTGGGGCAGAATCTGTTTGCCGCAGCAGACGATGAGCAGTTGCTCCGAGAGAAGGCGACTGCGTTGTTGCGAGCCTTAATCAAGGCGATGGAGAGCTTCAGTGGCAACCTCATTCGCCTCACCGATTTCTTCGACTTGAAGTTCCGTGTCGTGGAGAACCGTAATGATACCGGCTTCGTCGAGCGGTTGAGTAACATCGGCTCGGAGGGAACCGACATCTTGGTGAAGTCGATGGTCAACATCATGTTGCTGAATGTCTTTAAGAACAACGCCTCTACCCATTTCTCTGCCTTTAAGCTCCACTGCATGATGGATGAGATCGGCAAGCTGCATCCCAACAACGTGGCTGGTATCTTACGGTTTGCCAACGACCGAGATATTCTCTTGATCAACGGTTCCCCGACGGAGCAGGATGCGCTTGCTTATAAGCATATCTATAAGTTGGAGAAAGACAGCGACAGCTTTACCCGCATCCGTCGGGTGATCACTCAGTTTGATTGAGCCGATCTGCTTACGGTTTGCTTATGTTTTTTCGTTACATTTGTGCCCGTTATAGAAAGAAAGGATAGGCATGATAGAGTATAGCGAAGAGGATTTGTTGCGCTACAGCCGCCACATCTTGTTGCGAGAGGTGGGGGTGGAAGGACAGGAGCGTATCCGTCAAGGAAAGGTGCTGATTGTCGGGTTGGGTGGATTGGGCTCCCCCGTTGCGCTCTATTTGGCTGCCGCTGGTGTCGGCACGATAGGCTTGGTGGATGGCGATAGGGTGGATCTCTCCAATTTGCAAAGACAGGTGATCCATTCGACACCCGATGTAGGGCGGTTGAAAGTGGAATCGGCACGAGAGAAGCTGTTGCGGCTGAATCCCGGTGTGCAGGTGCATGTACATGCCGATTTCCTGTCGGTGGAGAATGCCTTGGAACTGATTCGTCCGTATGACTTTATCGTGGATGGAACGGATAATTTCCCGGTGAAATTCTTGATCAATGATGCCTGTGTGATGGCGGGTAAGCCCTTCTCGCATGGGGGGATTCTTCGTTTCGAGGGGCAGACCTTCACGCATGTGCCAGGCACGGCCTGTTATCGTTGTTTGTATGGGGCACCACCTCCTCCGGGTGAGGTGCCTACCTGTTCACAAGCGGGTATCTTAGGGGCGATTGCTGGTATGCTGGGGACTATCCAAGCGGCCGAGACCTTGAAATATTTGACGGGTGTGGGTGAGTTGCTGACCAATCAGCTGCTGACGTTCGATGCTAAGACGATGGATTTTCATAAGATCCAAATTCCGCATAATCATCATTGCCCCCTCTGTGGCGAGCATCCTTCCCTCACGACTTTACGGATGGAGGAACAGGTGAGTTGCTCGTTGAGGTAGTAGGCTTTTTTAGGGATTAGGAAACAGAAAGGGAAAAATATGGAAACACTAAGTGAGATACAGGCGAAGGGAGGCCCTAAGAAACTTTCCCTGATTGCCTTCAGTGGCGATTTCGATAAATTGACAGCTGTCTTCACGTTAGCTACGGGAGCGGCTGCCGTAGGCTATGAGGTAAACATTTTCTTCACCTTTTGGGGGTTGGACGCGATCAAGCGCAAAGAGGGGCGTGCCTTTTTGGGCAAGAGCCCGATGCAAAAGCTGTTCGGTTTTTTGATGGGAGGCTTGCGATGTACGCCGACCAGTCGTTTCAACCTGTTTGGCCTTGGCCCCCGTCTGTTCCGTTGGCTGATGCGGAAGAATCAGGTGGCTACGTTAGAGGAGTTGGTCGAGGCAGCGAAGGCATTGGGGGTGCATCTCTATGCCTGCGAGATGGCGATGCATGTGTTGGGCTTGCAAGCCGACGATTTCGTGCATGAGGTGGAGGATGTGTTGGGTGTGGCAACTTTCTTGCGCCTCTCAGAGGGTGGTCAGACACTATTTGTATAATCATAAAAGCGATCAGTATGAAGCATCAATTGGATATTACGCAAGAGCATTGCCCGATGACTTTCGTACGGACGAAGTTGAAATTGGCACAGATGGCCAAGGGGGATACCTTGGAGGTGTTGTTGAGTGAAGGCGAACCGTTGAATAATGTGCCTCGCAGCGCGTCAGAGCAGGGCTTTAAGGTCTTGGCGGTGGAACATGTGGAGGGTAAAACCCATCGTGTGCTCATTGAGAAATAGTTTTTTTGTTTAACTTTGTCCCAATAACACAGCGAAGATGGGCTGCCTCTCGGTGGAAGGCTCAAGCAAGTGAGGCCATTCTGCGCTTGATTGGCACCGTTTTTGCTCCTATTTAAAAACAACGAATGATGAACTATTACGAACTTCGCTTCACCTATCAATCTCCCATCGAGACGGAGATTCTCAACGATGTCTTAGCGGCTGAGTTGGGCGAGATTGGTTTTGAGAGTTTCACGCAGGATGAGCAAGGTCTGCAAGGCTACATCTCCGATCAGCTGTTTGATGAGGCCGCTTTGAAGGATACCCTTGCTGCCTTCCCTTTGGAGGAGACCACGATACACTATGTATGCACGCCGGTTGAGAGCAAGGATTGGAACGAGGAGTGGGAGAAGAACTATTTCAAACCGATCCGTATTGGCAACGACTGCTTGATTCGTGCCTCTTTCCATGAGCCGGAGCCCGGATATACCTATACCATTATTATTGATCCCAAGATGGCTTTTGGCACAGGTAACCATGAGACCACCTATCTGATGATCAGTTGGATGCTTGAAGAGCCATTGGTGGGAAAACGCTTGTTAGATATGGGGTGCGGCACGGCTGTCTTGGCTATCTTGGCCCGTATGAAAGGGGCGGAGAAGGTGGTGGCCATCGACATTGATGAATGGGCGTATGAGAATGCCTTGGAGAATATTCGGCTCAACCATACGGAGGAGATAGAGGTGGCCTTAGGTGGTGCGGAGCGCATAGCGGCTTTTGCGCCGTTTGAGGTGATTTTCGCCAATATCAATCGCAATATCCTGTTGCAGGATATGCACCACTATGCGGAAGCACTGCAACCCGGTGGTCAACTCTTTATGAGTGGTTTCTATGTAGAGGATCTCCCGATTATTGAGGAGGAATGCCAACGCAATGGCTTACGGGTAGAGGGCTACAAGGAACGTCATAATTGGGTGGCCGTGAAAGTGGTGAAAGCATAACAATGTTTAACGATAAAAAACGAAGTTGTCGATAAACTATCCAAGAATTAAAAACGTTATCCATATACACAATTATTCATTAAAAAAAGGAATGATCATGAAAAGCGTAGATTCTAAGTTGTTGCTGGGCCTCGTAGTAGGTGCGGCAGTAGGTGCGGCAGTAGGTTATTTAGCTGCTACAGACAAGAGAGAGCAATTGCTGGAAGAGTTGAACGGCGTAGTAGGCAAGGTAAAAGAGGGTTTCAACTCTGCCTTGGCGAAATACAAAGAGGGAAAAGAGGCTGCTGCGGCTGCCACGGAGGCGGCTGCTGAATAATCCCCGCGTATGGAGAAGGATCCTGACAAGATCATCCAAGAACTGAGGGAGGACGTATCAGCCTTTGTGGAACTCAAATTGGAGCTCCTCAAACTCAATACATACGAGCGGACGGGAAAGGTGATCGCCGTCCTCTCGTATGGATTGGTACTTCTGTTTCTCGCTTTTTTTGCGATCCTGTTCATCTTCTTGGCTTTAGGCTTTTTCTTGGGAGAGTGGATCGGCTTTACGGGTGCGGGCTTCGCATTAGTGGCGGTACTCTATCTGCTACTGATGGGACTCATCATTCGTAATCGAGAGATTATCACGACAAAAGTATTGAATGAGGTCATCGCTACCTTGCTATCTAACGACGAAAAGAGGAATGAGACAACAAACGACGAACCTGCCGCAGACGCTGACACCGCTGGAACGGTTGCTTCATGAGAAACAACGTGTGACCGTGGAGTGTGAGTTGCGCAAGATTAAATTGAATGCTGACTGTGCCTATATCCAGGCGCATGCGGGCAGCTTGTTGCTATCCGGCCTCTCCTCGTTGTTGTTTCCCGGAGGAAATAAGAAACAGGAGGCTACCGCATCCACCCATCGAACTGCGACAGCTGCTGCCTCGCCCATGCCTTTGGGATGGGGCGATCTCTTGTCCATCGGGAAGAGCCTTTTGCCGGTAGCTTGGGAGGTGGTGCAGCCATTAATTATGACTTGGGGAATCCAAAAAGTGAGAAAATGGTTTTCCCGTCGCCTTTTTTCTAAAAAGGAGTAAGCTGCAACAATTAATTTATGTTATAAGGCATGTTTTTTCCCTGTGTAACATACAGGCTAATCCAAAAAACATAAGTAAATTTGCAGCGTTGAAAAGCGGGAGTGAAAGGTTACACTTCCTCATAAGACTGAATTAGATAAACGAATCTATTATTAATATACTCATAAAAGTTTTACAACAATGATTAAAGTAGGTATTAACGGTTTTGGTCGTATTGGCCGTTTCGTGTTCCGTGCAGCACAAACAAGAAATGATATCCAGATTGTAGGTATTAACGATTTGTGCCCGGTTGATTATTTGGCATACATGTTGAAATATGATACAATGCACGGTCAGTTCGACGGTACGATCGAGGCTGATGTTGAGAACAGCAAGTTGATCGTTAACGGTAACGAGATCCGCGTAACTGCAGAGCGCAACCCGGCTGACTTGAAGTGGGATGCAGTAGGTGCTGAGTATGTTGTTGAGTCAACAG
>CAMGEM010000077.1 GCA_946055095.1 uncultured Parabacteroides sp.
CGTCATCCATGCGCGGACGCATATAGTTCAATGACTTATCGAAATATTGCTCGTAGTATTTACCTCGTTTCAAGAAGGTCTCGTAATCGGCCTGCTTACCCATCTTCTTCGCTACTTGCGCGATGCCCCAGTCATCCGCGGCATACTCCAAGGCGATGGAGGTAGATTCGTGGATCTTGTCGGCCGGGATATATCCCCGCTCCATGACGTAGGTCACACCCTTCTGCTTGTCGTAGGTAGCTGAAGAGACCATATTGTTATAGGCACGCTCCGCGTCGAAGCCTTGGATGCCCTTCAAGTAAGCATCGGCAATGACCGGCACGGCACTGTAACCCGGCATACACTCTGTCTCGCCACCCACCAACGGCCAGATCGGCAATTTGCCCTGCTGATCGAAGATGCTCAAGTAGGAGTTCACCATATCGCCCACCAATTTCGGCTTCAAGATCGTGAAGAGCGGGTTCAAGGTGCGATAGGTATCCCAGAGCGAGAAGGTGGAATAGTTCTTCCAGCTGTTGTTGCTATAAATCTTATCGTCATGACCACGGAACTCTCCGTTCACGTCACAATAGAGCGTCGGAGCGATGAAGGCATGATACATGGAGGTATAGAAAATCTTCTTCGCCCGTGCGTCTGGCGTATCGACCGCAATGCTCGAAAGCTGCTCGTTCCATTTCTTGACGGCCTCGTTGCGCACAGCGTCGAAATCCCAATGCGCTAACTCCGCCTCCATGTTCGCCAAGGCATTCGCGCAACTCACGGAAGAGATAGCGATCTTCACCAACGCCTGCTCAGCCTCCCCCTTGAATGTAACCACACCCTTCACGGCCTTACCGGTCAACTCATCGTTGCCTGCGGCCTCGTCGTCGTTGAACACCGCTAACGACTCGATCGGCTGGTCGCACTTCAACACGAAGAACACCTTGTGCGTGGGGCTCCAACCGTGCGAGAAGCGATACCCCTCGATGGTGAAATCATCCACCTTTTTCAAGTAGGTGTCGAATGCCCGGTCGCCATTACCCTCTTTCAAGTTGATCAAGAGGCGATGCGCTCCTGCGGGATAGCTGATGCGATGCAAGCCGACACGCTCCGTAGCGGTCATCTCGGCCTTCACGCCATTGTCCATCAACAGGGAGTAGTAGCCCGGAGCCACCTGCTCATTGGCATGTTTGTAGTAGGAAGAGGCCGTGCCCTCAATGTTGTCCTGCTCACCACGTGCCGTGCGCACGTCGCCCGTATAAGGCATCAACAGCACGTCGCCTAAGTCGGCACAACCTGTACCGCTCAAGTGCGTATGGCTAAAACCAATAATCACACTGTCGCTATAATGGTAGCCAGAACACCAATCCCAACCCTTGTGAATATTTTGCGGACCTACTTGGATCGCACCGAAAGGCACGTTCGCACCCACGAACACATGGCCATGCTCACCTGATCCGATGTAGGGATCGACAAATTGGGTATAATCGGCATCTGCTACCGAAGTGGCTTGCTGCGGTGTCGTTCCACAGGAAGCCACCCATGCTGCCAAGCTGATTGCCAAGCCCGGCAGCAGGATCTGCTTCTTTATATTCATGCTTATTTCTTTCCTTTCTTTTTACTCGGTTTTGCGCTGATCGGCTGCAACTTGCTGATACCCTCCTCATTCACGGAGAAAGAGTAAGGCAGGTCAGCCGCTTGCGTACCCCGTTGCATATTGGGCTTGTCACCCATCTCGATCTCGATCTTACCACCCTTGAAGAGGTCGTTGTGCTCGTAGTAGTTCTTCGTGTAGTTCTGACCGTTGAACTTCAACGACTGGATGTAACGGTTGGCGTCGCTGTTCTTCGGGGCCTCGATCACGAGGTTGTTGCCATTCTCGAAGTGGATGGTTGCCTTCTTGAAGAGCGGAGCACCCAAGGCGTACTGCGTCGTACCCGGAGCGACCGGATAGAAGCCCAGTGCCGTGAAGACATACCAAGCGGAAGTCTGACCGTTATCCTCGTCACCGCAATAACCGTCCGCATCCGGCGTGTACATACGGTTCATCACCTCACGCAACCAATACTGTGCCTTCCAAGGCTCACCTGCCCAATCGTAGAGGTAGATCATGTGCTGGATCGGCTGGTTACCGTGGGCGTAGTTACCCATGTTCATCACCGTCATCTCACGAATCTCGTGGATTACCTGACCATAGTAGCTATCGTCGAACAAAGGCGGAACAGAGAAGACAGAATCCAACATCTGCACGAACGTAGCTTTTCCACCCATCAGGTCGATCAAACCCTGCGGATCATGGAACACACTCCAAGAGTAGTGCCAGCTGTTACCCTCGGTGAAGGCATCACCCCATTTCAACGGAGAGAAGGGAGCCATGAACTCGCCATTCTCCAAGCGGCCACGCATCAAATTCGTCTCCTTGTCGAAGAGGTTACGATAGTTCAACGCACGGCGAGCGAAAAGCTCCTGCTCCTTCTTCGGACGATTCAAGTCCTTCGCCAACTTCCAGATGCACCAGTCATTGTAGGCATACTCCAACGTACGAGCAGCATTCTCGTTGATCTTCACGTCGTAAGGTACATAACCCAGCGTGTTGTAATATTCGTGTCCACGACGGCCCGTTGAGGAAACGGTCGGGTGCACATTCTCCGTACCATGAATCAAGCCCTCATAGAGTGTCTGCAGATCCTCAACCTTCACACCTTTCATATAGGCATCCACCAAGATAGAGGCAGAGTTGTTGCCGACCATACAACCACGATGACCGGGGCTCGCCCACTCGGGGAAGAAACCACTCTCCTTGTAGGTGTTGATCAAGCCCTCCTGCATCTCCTTATTAATAGAGGGGAACATCAGGTTCAAGAAGGGGAAGAGGCAACGGAACGTATCCCAGAAACCACTATCCGTGTACATGTAACCCGGACGCACCTCGCCGTTGTAGGGGCTATAATGCACCACCTGACCGTTCGCGTCGATCTCATAGAACTTACGCGGGAAAAGCAACGAGCGGTACATACAAGAATAGAAGGTACGGTATTGATCCAAATCGCCACCCTCTACCTCAATCTTGCCAAGCAGCTCGTTCCAGCTCTGCTTACCCTTCTCCACCAACGTGTCGAATGAGTCATTGCCCAACTCCTTCAAGTTGATTGCGGCTTGGTCGTAGCTGATGAAAGAAGAGGCCACCTTCGCATGAACAATCTCGCCCTTCTTCGTCTGGAAACCAATGACAGCGCCGACGTGATCCGCCTGCTGCTCCTTTGCGCCCTCCTTCAAAGCCTTATCGGCGAAGGTAGCGGTATAGGTGAACGGCTTGTCGAACTCGATCACGAAATAGTTCTTGAAATTCTCGGGTACACCGCCACTGTTCTTCGTAGAATAGCCGATGATCTTACGCTCTTCCGGCAACACCTTCACGTAAGAACCCTTATCCAAAGCGTCGATCACGACGTAGGAATGCTCGTGCTCGGGGAAGGTAAAACGGAACATTGCCGCACGCTCGGTCGGTGTCAACTCCGTCACGATGTCATGCTCGGCGAGATATACCTTATAATAATAAGCCTTAGCTACCTCTCCCTTGTGAGAGAACCAGCTTGCCCGCTTGTCTTGATCGAACTCCGGCGTGCCCACGATCGGCATGATCGCAAACTGTCCGTAGTCGTTGATCCAGGGGCTTGGCTGGTGTGTCTGCTTAAAGCCACGGATCTTGTTCGCCGTATAGACATACTGCCAACCGTCACCCATCTTACCGGTTTGCGGTGTCCAGAAGTTCATACCCCAAGGACGTGCGATCGCCGGATAGGTGTTACCGGTGGATAACTCAAAAGTAGATTGCGTACCCATCAACGGATTCACATACTCTACCGGGTCGAAAGCCTCACGCTCAGCAGCCTCCGTAGGTTGACCTACCCACGACAAAACAGCCGCCAATGCCAAAGCCAAGAAACTCTTTTTTTTCATGATATAAACTATTTTTAAATTGATAATATTGTTGTACCTATAGAATTAACTAACTGGCTCAATGAGCCAGTCTTTTAACGTATGCCGCTCCGTATCAAAGTTGATACCAACTTTGACCATAGGCAAACCACAAAGCCGAAAGCGATCAGGATATTGCTTCAAGTCAATCTGACGCATCGCCACCTCCGCACTTTGATTCAGCTTCAGCTCCATGACATAGAGGGTCGTCTGGGTACGCAGTACCAGATCTACCCGTCCATCGGAGGTACGTACCTCCACATCCACATACAAGCCGAAGAGCGAGAAGATCACATAGAACAGTTGCTGATAATGCCCCTCATAATCCGTATGGTCGGTATAGGGGACTGTACGCAGGAATGTTTGCAGCAGGCAAAGCGCCTCGTCCATCCGTTCCTGACGAATCGCATCATACATCAACCCAATGGTGGTTAATCCCACATCCGCATGGTTGTGGAGATAGTAGGGCAACAGGCTTTCCATCAATCCCGAGCGAATCTCATTGTTGGGAATGTCCAACAGATACAATTTAGCATAGGGATTATAATCCTTAATCGTAAGGTAACCACTCTGATAGAACAGCGGGACAATGCCCCCCATCTTTTCCGTGGGTGCGTCGAAACTGGAGGCCTTTGTTTGAACGCCTCCTATCTGCGTCGGCAACACATGAAACTTGCGCATCATCTCAATCAAATAGGTGGGTGTGCCACTGCCAAACCAATAATCATTGATCTCCTCATTCGCAAACGCATTGAGCAAGCTAAATGGATTGTAAATATCCGGCGAAGGCCATGTAAAATGGTAACCATCATATTTGCGTTTCAACTGCTCGATCGTCTCCTCTCGTTTGCAATTCAAGACAGCTGCCAAATGATCAACATGATCAGCCATCTGCGTCAACAACTCCTCCTCTGTGATACCACAAATCGAGGCATAGGGTTTCAGCATACTGATGTTATTGATGTTGTTCAACTCACTAAAAATGCTCAACTGAGAGAACTTCGTGATTCCAGTCAAGAAGACAAAGCGTAAATAGGGATCTAAAGCTTTCAGTGGCGAATAGAAGTTACGCATCACCTGCCGCAAAAGGGGTAAACTGCGCTCTTCATGTACCACATCAAGCAATGGAGCGTCATATTCGTCAATCAAGACAACCACCTGCCGTTGTGTCTGCTCATAAGCAGCTTTAACCAAGTGCCAAAGTCGAACATTCGTTGTCTTAGCAGGCTGAACAATACCATATTGGTTTTCATACTCCGCCAACTGATCACCCAAGAAGTACTCCAGTTGCTCTTTATCCATGTGCTTCCCCAAGCTCATGTCAAACCGAATCACCGGATACGCAGTCCACTCAGTCTCCAACTGCTCAATGGCCAATCCCTCGAAAAGCTCCTTACGCCCCTCGAAGTAGCTTTGCAGTGTAGAAAGCAACAGCGACTTCCCGAAGCGACGCGGACGACTCAAAAAATTATATTTCGAGGCCGCATTTGCCAACTGATAGACAAGTGCCGACTTATCCACATAAAGATAATTCTTCGTGCGGATCTCCGAAAAGGTCTGAATGCCCACCGGGCAAAGTCGCAATGTCTGTTTCATGATCTTGGAACTAAGAGGTGACGGGACAAAGATAGTGATTATATTAGAATAAAAAAGGGAAGAATGAATACACACCCTTCCCTTTTTCGGATATAATTCAGTTAAGACAACTGATTAGTTCAGTTGATAACCATCGTTTTGTGTCAAGCTCGGGTTGCGCTGCATCTCGTTCAAAGAGATCGGCCACAACAGGTCAGACTGCTTGAAAGTAGCGCCAGAAGCGTTCTGTGCACCAACCAAGTCCACATACTGAACCTTACCCTTCTCAGTCTTAGAGATAACCGGGAACTTCTTCGTACGCAAGCAATCATCCCAGATCTTGAACTCGAACGGGAACTCACGCAGACGCTCGTTCCAGCACTCCTCGATAAAGGCCTGCTTGCCTAACTTCTGCAAGTCAGCAGCAATCGCTGAAGCGCTCTTGCCCTCCATGTTCGCACGAGCCTTCACCTGTGCCAAGTAACCGGCAGCCTCAGCGGTTACACCCTGTGACTGAGCGATAGCCTCAGCACCGTCGAGCAATGCCTCCGCATAACGGAAGAAGTCACGATCCTTCGTTGAACGACCTGAGTTCAACAAAGCGTCCTCGTCATAGAAGAACCAGCAACCGCAAGCGTCAGCCGGAGCTGTCCAAGTCTTGCCATTTTCGGGGTTCGTATAGTTCCAGTGATAGAACTGATTCGGCTGTACGCGCAAGTCATTCGCCTCATATACATTCAAGAACTGGTTTGTCGGGCCATATACACGCTCGAAGATTGAGTATGTACCGAAGACAGATACAGCTGATGAGTTGAATGCGTAAGTCGGCCACCAACCACCGCTGCTAATCGTAGCGTTATACTCATAAGAATAGATAGACTCATCCAAACCATCTGTCGTACGGATCTTGTTGTAGGCAGAACCCAAAGCCAAGTCGTCGTTGGTTGCCAAAGCGTGCGGAGAGTCGATCACCATCTTTGCGGATGAAGCAGCATCTGCATACTTATTCTCCTGCATATAAACAGCCGTTAACAACATAGCGGCAGCATACTTCGTCACACGGTTGCCATTGCTATAGAACTTCTCAGCCGGCAAGTTGTTGACAGCATCCTTCAAGTCAGACTCGATCAAGCCATAAACGGTCTCAACAGCCGTACGCTCCAAATAGAGGTTCTCCATGCTCTCATACGGCTCAGTGGGCATCGGAACCGCACCGAACGTCTTCACCAATGTGAAGTAGTTGAAGGCACGGAAGAACTTCGCCTCACCAACCAAACGAGCGGCAACAGAGCCATCCATAGCGATCTCCGGGATGTGCTTGATCGCACCATTCGCCACATTGATTGCCTTGTAGCAGCCATCCCAAACACCGTCCATCGTGCCAGAAACGGTCATGGTGTTCTGCTGACGCGTCAACTCGCGAGAATACTTACAGGTCAACTCCTGACCCTCATAGCTATTCGTAAAATAACCGGTCAACTGACCCGTGATAGAGGCGAACGGACCAACGTATGCACTACCAGCACCCGTCGTCACACTCGGTGCACCCGTACGATACAGGTAGTTCACATTAGCCTCAGCCTGTGCCTGTGTCTGATAGTAATCTGGTGCAGTCAATGAAGACTTAGACTCCTCCGTCAAGAAATCGTTACAGGAGCTGAAGCCAACCAACATCGCGCACGCAGTTGCGATTGTCAATATATTTTTCATCGTGATATATCCTTATAACTTTGAATTGATTAATTAAAATGTAACGTTAACACCGAATGTGTAAGTTCTCGCTCTCGGATAAGAGAAGAAGGTCATGTTCTGACCGAACTTGTTGTCACCCTGTGAAGTACCCTCAGGATCGTAACCGTTGTAGTCCTTTGAAGTGATCAAGAACAGGTTGTTACCACTTGCATAGACACGCAAGCCAGCCAAACCAATCTTCTTAGCCACCGCAGAGTCGAAGGTATAACCCAACTGCAACATGTTCAGACGGAGGTAAGAACCGTTGGCGATCCATGAGTCATCAATCGTGGTATCCTGACCCGCATGACCTGAGTTACAGAGGTAGATAGCCTGCTGCATAGTCTCCGGGTTAGAACCGTTGTATGCGTCATAGAGGATGTTGCTCAAACCGTTGGTGATACCGAAACGGTCGTAGGTTGAGTGATAGAACTGCTGCATAGTCTCCACACCCCATACGAACTGGAAGTCCATCGTCAAATCGAAGTTCTTGTAAGAGAAGTTGTTGATCCAGCTACCGGTCCAATCAGGCATACCCTTACCGATGATCTCTTTCTTGTCCGTACGCTTCGCACGACCTACCTGGTTCAAATCGCACAAACCATTGTTGTAGTCCTCCTGCGTATAAACACCCAGACGACGATAACCGTAGAAGGCACTCATGTTCTCGCCTACACGCAAGATAGACTCAGAACCACCTACCCACCAGTTCATCTCAATGTCCTCGTCGTTCTCACCCAAGTGAAGGATCTTGTTCTTGTTGTAGTTCAAGTTCACCGTAGAGCTCCAAGAGAAGTCGTTCGTAGTCACCGGACGTGCGTTGATCATCAAGTCCATACCAGAGTTACGAACAGAACCGATGTTCTTATATACCGTAGAGAAACCTGTTGAGTGAGGCAACGGACAGTCGAGCAACAAATCGGTTGTCTTCTTGTTATAGTAAGCGATGTCGAACGTCAACTTGTTCTGCCACAAACCGATCTCCATACCTACGTCGAACTGACCTGTCTTCTCCCACTTCAAATCGGGGTTCGCCATGGAGCTTACATAAGAATAGGGATTACGAACGTCATTGATCAACAGCGTACCGGAAGATACACGTGCCAACGAACGATACATATCGATCTCAGAGTTACCCGTCAAACCATAGCTGGTGTGCAGCTTCAAGTTGCTGATCGTATTGTTGTCTTTCAAGAAATCCTCCTGAGAGATGTTCCATGCCAAACCGGCAGAGGGGAAGAACGCATACTTGTTGTTGTCACCAAACTTAGAAGAACCATCGACACGACCCGTAACGGTTGCTGAGTAACGATCCTTATAGGTGTAAGCGAAACGCAAGAAGTAAGAGTTCATTCTCCAACGGTTCCAAGAAGACTCGGGAGATGAAGGAGTCGTACCGGCAGACATGTTGTAATCCTCGAAGAAGTCATCTGAGAAGCCCTCCGTACGAGCCTTATTCCAGTTCTGTGTACGCTCTGTCCAAGACAAACCGGCCATAGCGTTCAAACGGTGCTCACCGAACACCTTGTTATAAGTCAAATAGGTCTCCTCCTGCCAGTAGAGCGTGTTCCAGTTCTGATACTCTGCCCAACCGTTCGGCATAGAGATGTTATTCAAGCCGATAGAAGAATAACCACGATAGGTCTGGTTGTGGTGGTCGATACCCAACTGGGTCTTCAGATCCAAGCCCTCAGCCAAGTGGAAAGTCAATGCCGCATTACCGAAGATCTGCGTGTTGTAGCGCATACGACGCTGCAAATCCAGGATCATCACGGGGTTAGACATACCCTCGAAACCGAGCACGTCGTTGATAGAAGAAGAGGTAGAAGTGGTATAGTTACCATTCTTATCCTTAACCGGCAACCAAGGCAACATCTCGATCATCGTACGACGTGCCTCCTGGCCACCACCATCCTCCGGTGTGTAACGGCCCCAAGTGTGGTTTACCAACACGTTCACTGCGGTTGACAACCAAGGTGTCGGGTTGGCATCGTAAGTCATCTTGGCATTGATACGCTTGTTGTAGGTATTGTTCACGATACCCTGTTGATCCGTGTAGTTCAAGAAAGCACCCATAGAGGAGTTCTTGCCGGCCTGCTGGATATTGATCTGGTGGTTGTGAGAAACAGCCGTACGAGTTGCCTCATCCTGCCAGTTCGTATCGTAAATAGGATTGCCATTCGTGAAATAATCCGGATCGTTGAACCAATCCGTACGGTTCAATGACCAGTTCTTGCCCTGGTACTTATTCTCGTTCTCCAAACCGATCATGAAGGCGTCGCACCACTCCTGTGCGGTCATTGTGTCCATCTTGCGGGCGATGTGGCTTGCGCTGACAGAACCTTGGTAGCTGATCTGAACGCCCTCGCCATCCTTCTTACCACGCTTCGTCGTAACCATGATGACACCGTTCGCACCACGCGCACCATAGATAGCGGCTGCGGAAGCATCCTTCAACACCTCCATAGACTCAATATCGTTCGGGTTCACCAAGTCGAAGTTCTCCATTACGACACCATCGACCACATACAACGGGTTAGAAGATGCGTTGATAGTTGCCATACCACGGATCACGACGCGGTTCGAATAAGCACCCGGCTGGCTGGAGTTAGAGAAGATGTTCACACCAGACACCTTACCACGCAAGTTGTCCAATGCAGAGAAGTTCTGGTTCTTAGTCAAATCGTCACCCTTAGCGACACCGATAGAACCTGTGACATCTGATTTACGCATCACACCATAACCAACGACTACGACCTCTTCCAATGCTTGAGAGTCCTCGCTCAACGTTACGTTGATAGCCGCCTGATTGCCTATGGTGATCTCCTGGGAAAGGTAACCGATGTAAGAGAATACCAATACATCGCTGGCAGATACACCCTCGATGGTATAGTTACCGTCGAAATCGGTGATCGTACCGTTTGTCGTACCTTTAACAACTACGTTGGCGCCAATCACCGGCTCGCCGGTAGCGTCAACGACTACACCTGTCACCTTCTTGCCTTGCTGAACGACCATAGCGCTTGCGTCACCTGTTGTCACAGGGGCTGCCAACGCTCCGCTCACTGAGAACGCAGAAAGCAACAAACAGAACATAGAGGCTTTTGCTACTCCTTGTACGGAGAACAGCTTCGATTCATTCTTTGTCATCTTACTTTGTTTTTAAATTAAGTTTAGATAGATCTAAGTATATCAATAATGATTCTCTTCTTATAAACCAATTTCTTCGCAGGTGCTTCATGGATCTGCGTAGCCTTTTGGCATCTTGTTTTTCACTTTGTTTGCAAAAAACTGCCGCAAATATACAGCTTTTTCCGTAATTGAAACACTTTTCGCCAAAATAATATCATCCTTTATCCTAAAAAATCTCCTCTGCGCAAGTCCTCCTCATCCGCCAATTCTTCCCCATGTCCACAGTTACTCCCCAAAATTTCCCCAGTTAGGAAAAAATTTCTTTCCAGTTGGGAAAATAGTTTCCTCCCGTTGGAAAAAAATTTATACCCGGGTAGAAACGCAAAAATACCCGGGTATGCCTGCAAAAGCACCCGGGTATCTCCAGCCTCCATCATTAGTAATGATCAGGCTTGGTCATTAGTAATGTCGAAGGTCGGTCATTGGTAATTTCCTCTATAAAATAGAATTTTTTATTCTGCCGGTGTGTAATATCGCTATTTCA
>CAMGEM010000078.1 GCA_946055095.1 uncultured Parabacteroides sp.
TAAACACAGGCAAGACAGAGGCCAGAAAGGTAATTGCAGATACTGTCATATTGGCATCTATTGAGACTTCGATGACAAAGAGAAATGAGTCTCGGTTGTTCGAATCCGTTTATTGCGCCATTTCTGTGATTTTATCCATCCCTTCCCCAACAGAGGCAAAAAATCAAATTCTCAGCAAGCAAAAATGAAGCTAAACATTTGAAAGCAAAAAAGAAAGGCTCCTTTTTCACAGTCTGTCTTTTGAAACAAACCAGAAAAAGGAGCCTTCTTACATGAATCTTAGCCTACGACAGGTCAGTGCATGATTTTATAGAGTAATTCCTTGAGCAAATCGGCATCAGAAGCCGAAGCATTGTCCACTCCTTTCGAGGCAGCGTCTGCCTTTCGGATCTCACCAATCGACAGAAAGACTTTCATAGCCGAATAATGCCTCATCCCCATTTGGTAATCCTTCAACTGAAAGGCACTGCGCAATCCCAGCGCAGCCATCAATCCAGCCTCTGATCTGTCCTTGCTGTAATAGGCAATCAACAGGTTTGAGAAGTAATTAAAAAGTACAGCAAGGGTCATCTGGAGCGGATTGGTTTTAGGATTCTTCTCAAAATATTGAGCGATGCGATTCGCCTTCAGTACATCCTTTGTCGCAAGCGCTTTGATCAGCTCAAAGTTATTGTATTCTTTACTGATGCCGATATTGCGTTCCACCAGCTCTGGAGTGACGCGTTTTGAGCCCATCTGAGCCATTACAATCGCCAGCTTGTCTAATTCCTTGCTGAGACGGTTTAGATCGTTTCCTAAGAAATCTGAGAGCATCTGAGCGGCCTTTGCGTCGATGGCGAGGGAACGTTGCTGCAAAAGTCCCGTAATAAAGCCAGGCATTTTATAGTCAGGAATCTTTTTCGACTCAAACAAAATACCATTTTTTTCTACGGCAGCCGCTAAAGATTTCCGCCTATCAAGCGTTTTATATTTATAATTTATCACCAGCACTGTCGAAGATAAAGGATGCTTGGCATAGGCACTAAGCAGCTCAATATCTCGCATCAATTGCGCCTCTTTCACGACGATTAATTGATACTCCGACATCATGGGAAAACGCCTTGCCGCATTGATCACGGAGACCGCATCGGCATCCGCTCCATAAAAAATGGATTGATTAAAATCTCGTTCCTCTTCTGCCAGCACATTCTCGATCAATAAATCGGTAATTTGGTCGATAAAGAAAGGCTCTTCGCCCATTAATACATATATGGGCGAGAACTTCCTTTCCGCTATTTCTTTGCATATAGACTCGTAAGAGATCTCTTTTTTTGCCATATTTCTTGCTTTTTGCGTTACCAACTATAGCGAATATGCCGCACGGTACGTTTCTCTTCGATAATCTGCCGAAGGGCATCTACACCCAGATTCAGATGCTCTTTCACAAACAGTTTAGTGACTTCACGATCGCTTTTTTCTGTCTTAATACCATCGGCTTCGAGCGGTTTGTCAGAGATCATCAATAGCGCTCCGGTCTGGATTTGATTGGCGAAACCAGCTGTCAAAAGGGTGGCTGTCTCCATGTCGATGCCCATCGCATGGGTATGCACCAAGTACTCCTTGAAATCGTTATCATACTCCCAAACTCGCCGATTAGTCGTATAAACCGTTCCTGCCCAATAGTCTTTTCCATGGTCACGAATAGCCGATGAGATGGCCCGTAACATAGAAAAAGCAGGCAACGAAGGTACCTCTGGCGGCAGGTACTCATTGGAGGTTCCTTCACCTCGAATAGCCGCTATCGGTATCAAATAATCTCCTAACTGGTTATCCACTTTTAGCCCTCCGCACTTGCCCAAAAACAAAACCGCATGAGGCATAATCGCCGTCAGCAAATCCATGATCGTAGCCGCATTAGCACTACCCATACCAAAGTTGATGATCGTAATCCCATCAGCCGAAGCATTAGGCATTGAACCTTTTAGTCCCAGAATAGGCACCTGAAAACGTTCGGCAAACAGCTCCACATATTTCGTGAAATTGGTCAACAAGATATGGTTGGTGAATGCCTCCAAAGGACGCTCCGTGTAACGAGGCAACCAATTCTCGACGATTTCTTGTTTTGTCTTCATAAATAACTATCTTTGAAGTCTGAAATATGAGTGACAAATATAAGCAAATGCTTCCATTAAATCTGCCAAATTTTGACATCAAAGTAAAAAAGTCAGCAGACCAGCTCCTTGTTTGGGATGAGACACGACGTAAGTATGTCGCACTCACTCCTGAGGAATGGGTACGGCAACATTTCGTTCATTTTCTCATTAGTGAGAAGGGATACCGACAAGAATTAATCGCCAATGAGGTCTCTATTAAACTCAATGGAACAGCGAAAAGATGCGACACGGTTATCTACGATCGGCTACTGACCCCCTTAATGATCGTAGAATACAAAGCCCCTTCCATCACAATTACCCCGAAGGTTTTCGACCAAATCGTTCGCTATAATAGGGTTTTACATGTACAATATCTCATCGTCAGCAACGGCATACGCCATTTCTGTTGCCAAATCGACTATGAAACCCTATCTTATCGCTTCTTAAAGGAGATTCCTGATGCGCAGGAGGTCGGCCAATTAACTTAAGAATCCCTTATCGTTATCTACTCACGCAGCCAACCGATAAGGGTTTGCTCACCCCAATCGACCTGCATCAGGCACGGTATATGCGCATCTATCCCTTCCGTGAACAGGAGGAATTACCACACAGGGAGAAATACGATAAAGACAGATTGCAGACGCTCTTTGTTCAGGATTCTGACATGCGTTGCCCAGCAATCCTACCAAACAATTAGCCCAGCAGATAAAGAACTCAACGAGCCAATTACACGTCAACAGGTGAAGTATAGAGGATATGTTAATCATGATGATGCGGTTGAAAAATAATTTTGCCGCAAACATAACCATTTTTCTCAAACACACAAAGGTTTCTTGCCGCAAAACATCAAAAACGATTACTTCAAGCACCTAAAAACAGGCTTTTGCTCACGAAATGAATGCAAACCCGGCGTTATGCTCAACCAATTCATGTAGGAATAGGAAATTGAATCTGATGCATTAGGAGCCATCACCGCTGAAGAGGGTGAGACCTCCTGTGGTCTCTTTATCAACTTCGTCTCTTCTTGTTGATCAAAGAGCAACGAATAGCCCAACAGCACCGCAAAAAATGATAAGATCAATAGTCTCATATCCGTTCTGATTATAGATGATTCAATTCCTATGATGTTTATAGAACGGAAAACGCTGCATAATCGTACAAAAAAAGCGAGGAAAATTCATTCCTCGCTTTTTCCTTATCTGATTGGATGTTTTATCCACCGAAGTTATCGAAGTGCAGCATCTCCATCGGAACGCCTAAGCTATCCAACATGTTCTCGACAGCCTTCGACATCGGACCCGGACCACACATGTAGTACTCGATGTCCTCAGGAGCCTCATGATCCTTCAAATAGGTCTCATAGATTACCTGATGAACGAAACCAGCTACATACTTCACACCAGCTGCGTCTGCCGCAGGATCCGGACGGTCAAGCGCCAAATGGAAGGTAAAGTTCGGGAACTCCTTCTCAAGCTGCAAGAAATCCTCCAAATAGAAGACCTCATTCAAGGCACGTGCACCGTAGAAGTAAGACATCTTACGATCTGTCGTCTTCAACGTCTTCATCATGTGCATGATCTGCGCACGCAACGGAGCCATACCGGCACCACCACCTACCCACATCATCTCACGCTTAGAGTCAAAGATCGGATGGAAGTCACCGTAAGGACCACTCATCGTCACCTTATCACCCGGTTTCAAGGTAAAGATATAAGAGGAAGCGATACCCGGCATCACATCCTGGAATCCTACCTGAGGTTTCGGTTTGAACGGCGGTGTAGCGATACGCACGGTCAACATGATACGATCACCCTCGGCCGGATAGTTGGCCATAGAATAGGCACGGATCGTCGGCGTGTCGTTCTTACACTTCAAATCAAACAGACCAAACTTCTTCCAAGCCGGCAAATACTCGTCGCCGATTAAGCTCTTATCAATATCCTTGTCATAGTCCATGGAATATGCAGGGATCTTGATCTGCGCATAGGATCCAGGGATAAAGTCCATGTGCTCGCCCTTCGGCAACGCCACGATAAACTCTTTGATGAAGGTAGCCACGTTCTTGTTGCTGATTACCTCGCACTCCCATTCCTTGACACCGAATACCGAGTCAGGCACCTGAACGGTCATGTTCTCTTTCACCTTGGTCTGGCAAGCCAAACGCCAGTGCTCTTTCTGTTGCTTACGAGAGAAGAAACCCTTCTCTGTGGGAAGGATCTCACCACCACCCTCGATCACCTGCGCACGGCACTGGCCACATTTACCACCACCACCGCAAGCGGAAGAGAGGAAAATATTGCCACTCTGCAAAGCACCTAACAGCGTACCTCCAATGGGTGTCTGGATCTCCTTTTTCCCATTAACCTCCAGTTTCACATTTCCAGAGGGAACCAATTTCGCTTTGGCGAACAACAACGCACCAACCAAGATCAACGTGATCAAGAGGAACACTACGGCGCTGGCTGCGATGGTAAGTCCGCCCGACATTAATATCATCATTTTCTAATACTCTTTAATGCGTTAATACTTAAATCTTAAGACCTGAGAAGCACATGAATGCCATACCCATCAAACCAGTGATGATAAACGTGATACCAAGACCTTTCAATGGTTTAGGCACGTTGGAATAGGTCAACTTCTCACGGATAGCCGCCATACCTACGATGGCCAACATCCAACCGAGACCTGAACCTAAACCGTAAACCGTTGCCACGCCAACATTGGCAAACTCTTTCTGCTGCATGAACAGAGAGCCACCCAAGATCGCGCAGTTCACAGCGATCAACGGCAAGAAAATACCCAATGAGGCATACAACGCCGGAGAGAACTTCTCAACCACCATCTCAACCAATTGCACGAAAGAGGCGATGACCGCGATGAAAATGATGAACGAGAGGAAGCTCAGGTTCACCTCGCCGAAGTCCGGTCCTAACCAGCTCAACGCACCCTCTTTCAGTACATAATTCTCAAGCATATAGTTAATAGGCAACGTACAGAAAAGCACGAACGTCACCGCCATACCCAATCCTAATGCAGTCTTCACATTCTTGGAAACAGCCACGAAAGAACACATACCCAAATAGTATGCGAAAATCATGTTGTCCACAAAAATGGAGCGTACAAATGTGCTTAATACTTGTTCCATTCTATTATTCCTTTAATCGTTAGCATTATTTTTCCTGAAGGTCCTTATTCTTCAAGCGGTGAACCCAGATAATCACGGCAATCGTGATCAAGGCCATCGGAGGCAGAATCATCAAACCATTATTCGCATATCCCAACTCGTAGAATGCCTGCGGAATCACCTGGAAACCGAGCAATGTGCCGGAACCTAACAACTCGCGGAAGAAACCGACAATGATCAGGATCAACGCATAACCCAAACCATTTCCGATACCATCCAAGAAAGACTCCCACGGACCGTTACCCAAGGCGAATGCCTCCAAACGACCCATCAAGATACAGTTCGTGATGATCAAACCGACAAACACGGAGAGCTGTTTGTTCACGTCGTATGCGTAAGCCTTCAATACCTCGCTCACGATCGTTACCAAAGCAGCGACAACCACCAACTGCACGATGATACGGATACGGTTAGGAATTGTATTACGAATCAAGGAAATAATCACATTCGCAAATGCCACAACGGCAGTCACTGAGATACCCATCACAATGGCGGGCTCCAACTTTGATGTCACGGCCAATGCAGAGCAGATACCCAGCATCTGGACGACCACGGGGTTGTTTATGCTCAACGGGCCGAACAATACGTCTTTATTCTTTTCAGATAATAATCCCATCTTCTTGCTTATTTAGAAGTTAAAAATTGAACATAACTATTCAAGCTGTTATACAACATAGCGCTTACACCCTGGCTGGTGATCGTACCACCCGAGATGCCATCTACATAGTCCTGCCCCTCGGCGTTCTTGCCCTTCTTGACAACGGCGATAGACTTGAACTCGTTACCCTTGAAGAGTTGCTTGCCTGCGAACTGACCGCTGAAAGCCGGCTTCGTGATCTCAGCACCCAAGCCCGGAGTCTCGCTGGCATGACTGAAGTCCGTACCATACACCGTGTTCTTATCCGCATCTACAGAAATATAGCCCCAAATCGGACCCCACAAACCTGCACCATGCAAGGCCATGATGTATTTCGTCTCGCCATTCACATTCGCTACGAACACGGGGAACTCCTCAGCCTCAATCGCCGTGAAAGCCACATCCTTGCCCACTTGCTCGAAAGCAGAACCCTTCTTGACGAAACCATCCGTGATCAACTCATTGAACTTTGCCTCCGCTTCATTAGCCGCTACAGAGACATTGATTGAACGCAAGATCTGCTGACGCTTGTCGTTGTCCTCGTTCGCCTTCTGCGCACTCTTCAATGATTGAGAGGTGAAAGCCAACACAACAGCAACGACTAACACCATCACTGCGGCATACAGCACTGTGTAGATATTGCTATCGCGGTTCAAACCCTTCTTCTGGCCTGCCCCTTCCTCCTTGATCTCCTCAAACTCAGAAGCGGGAGCCTGACATACCGGACAGAGATCCGGTGCTTTATTCCCTTCGTGGATATATCCACATACTTTACACTTAAACTTTGCCATACTCCTACTACTTATTTGATTGCACGTTTCAAGCGGCGAGAGATGTTAGCCTCTACCACATAGTAATCGATCAGCGGAGCGAATACATTCATCAGCAGGATAGCCAGCATCATACCCTCGGGATAACCGGGGTTCAGCACACGAATGATAACCGCCATTGCTCCGACTAAGAAACCATAGATATACTTACCTGTCTCCGTACGAGCGGAAGTGACCGGATCTGTAGCCATGAAGACCGCACCGAAGGCGAAACCGCCCAAGCACCAGTGGTCGATCGGGCAAACCGTCATGGAAACGGTAGAGCCAATCGCATTGAAGATCAATGCCATCACTGCGCCACCCACGAAGATAGAGCCCATCGTCTTCCAGCTGGCGATACCTGTGATCAACAGGATCACCGCACCAATCAAGATAGCCAAGACAGAGGTCTCACCGATAGAACCAGGGATCAAACCCAAGAAATAGTCGCAAGTGGAGATCGGCTGACCGATCGTATTCACTACACCCTGGAAAGAATCCAACGAAGCCGTGGCGATCTGGCCCAACGGAGTCGCACCAGAGAAACCATCCACTACCTGACCAGCACCCAAGCCGAAGGTATCAGCCGTACGCACCCAAACCTGATCGCCCGACATAGCAGCCGGATAAGCGAAGAACAGGAACGCACGAGTCACCAACGCTACATTAAATATATTGTAGCCCGTACCACCAAACACCTCTTTCGCAAAGATCACCGCAAAAGCCGTAGCGACAGCGATCATCCAAAGTGGCGTATCCACCGGTACGATCATCGGGATCAAGATACCGGAAACCAAGAAACCCTCCTGGATCTCCTCGTTACGCCATTGTGCCACCGTGAACTCGATTCCCAAACCCACTACATAAGACACGATGATCTTAGGCAGCACGGCCAAGAATCCATAAATAAAGGTCATCAAGAAACCGGGATCACTACCGATCGCCAGGTTATGTTGATAACCGACATTGTACATACCAAAAAGCAATGCAGGCAACAAAGCGATGATGACAACCGTCATGGTACGCTTTGAGTCGATACTGTCATGAATATGAACGCCCGATTTTGAGGTCTCGTTCGGGACAAACAAGAAGGTCTCGAAGCCATCAAAAACAGAACGGAACATCGCCAGCTTGCCGCCTTCCTCGAAGTTAGGCTTAATCTTGTCGAGATAATTCCTTAACGCTTTCAAAGTATTATAAGTTTATTTGTTATTAATTCATTTCCTTATATAACAGGGTCAAACCGTCGCGGACGATCTTCTGCAGCTCGATCTTGGAGGTATCCACGAACTCACACAACGCAAAGTCCTCCGGAGCCACCTCATAGATACCCAAGTTTTCCATCTTATCAATGTCGAACGCAATAATCGCCTTCAACAGATACTCCGGATAGATATCCAACGGGAACACCTTGTCATATTCATTCGACATGATCATGGCACGCTTACCACCCTTGATGCGGGCATCCAGCACATACTCCTTCTTGCCCATCAACCAGCTGAAGTAGCTATGGCTCATGCTATACTGATCCGTACGCGGCATGGCGAAGCCCAAAAACTCGTGTGTCTCGTCACCCTCGGGGATCACCGTGATCTGGTTATCGTAAGCGCCCAAGTAATCCTCCATAGACACCTTCGTACCCGTCAATACGTTACCACTGATGATACGGACATGTGCGTCAGTCGCCACACGGCCACCCACCAAGCTCTTGATCGTACAGCCACTGATAGCCTGCACATAGCCCTGTTCCTTCGTCTCGGAGCCTGTGATCACTACCTTGCGGCTGAAATCAGCGATACCCTTGTTAAACAAACGACCGATGATAATCACGTTAGCTGGATCTACGGTCCAAACCGTCTCACCCTTGTTGATAGGCTTGGTATGGTTGATCAGCACACTGGCGTTAGCCGCGGGGTGCGGACCCTCGATCTCCACCAGCTCAACACCCTTCACCTGCTGAACGGCTGAGCCTTTGCGGATACCCACATACACTTTACCTGTTGTCAACTTTGCCAACGCATCCAGACCTGTCTGGAAGTCGGCCTCTTGCCCCTTCACGAGATAATTGAAGTCCGGAGCCAACGGAGCCGAATAGAATGCGGAAACGAAAATGTCGCGTGGCGTCTCGCCCGGGGTAGCGACGATGTCATACGGACGCTGCATGACGAACGGCCACATACCGGCGTTCAACATCGCCTCCTTCACCTCGTCTCCCTTCAAGGAAGCCACGTTCTTCTTTCCGAACTCCTCATACTCAATCTGAGCATCCGGTGTCACTACAATGCTTAGCACCTTACGTTTCGCGCCTCGGTTAACGGCTGTTACCTCACCACTCACCGGCGAAACGAACTTGATCTCGGGGCGGTTCTTATCGATCATCAATACAGAACCGGCTTTGACTTTGTCTCCTACTTTGGCAACAACCTTAGGAAGCACGCCGCTATAAAAGTCGGGGACGATCGCATAAGTCTCGCTCTTTCCGCCGTTTAACAGCACTTCCGAAGCCTTACCTTTCAGATTGATGTCTAAACCCTTTTTAATCTTAATCACATTTGCCATGATACAACTAAAATGTTTATATGTAATTTTCCCGCAAATGTAAACAATTTTTCATGCTTTGCGGTAGCCTTGGGCAAATAAATAGCGAAATTATTCCATAATTTTGCGCCGTCTAAAAGAGAGATTGGAAAAATGAAACGATTTATTATCTTTTTCGTATCACTTTGTGCCGTTTTCACCGCAACGACAGCACAAGAACGTTATTTCACCAACATCAGCGATAAACTCATCAAGACGTTGCAAGTGCGGATAGCCGACGAGCCCCTCTCCGATCCCCTGATCGAGTTAGGTAGCCCCCAACAGATCGAGATCAATTTTGATGCCATCGACCCTGGCTATAACCGTTATGCCTACAAACTCATCCATTGCGATGCCGACTGGCAACGGTCAAACCTCTCGCCCATCGAATACCTCGATGGTTTTCAAGGATCTACCATCGAGGATTTTGCCACATCCATGGGCACGACCGTACAATATACTAACTATCGTCTCTTGCTCCCCAACGAAGACATGGCACCTAAGATCTCAGGCAACTACGCCGTGCAGGTGTATGAGGAGGATCACCCAGAGCAGATTGTCTTGACTGCCTGCTTTTCCGTGTATGAGCCGATGGTCAGCATCGCCGCCCGTGTCAGCAGCAACACCGACATCGACACCAACCAGTCGCATCAGCAGGTCAGCTTCGTGATCAACCATAAGCAGTTGGATATTCCTCACCCACAAAGCGACCTGAAGATCTGGGTCTATCAAAACAACCGGCGGGATAATGCCGTAACAGGTCTATTGCCCATGGGCATACGGGAGCATGAGTTAGCCTACACCAACCTGCGCCAGCTGATCTTCCCGGCAGGTAACGAATATCGCCGCATGGAGTTCCTGAGCAACAAATACAACGGGATGCGCATCGAGGGCTTCTCGTTTCACAACCCCTACTATCACGCCGAGGTGATGCCCGACATGGCACGCAACCAGTATCCTTACGAATATGATCAAGATCAAAACGGACGCTACTTAGTGCGCTGTAGCAATTGCAGCGACCCGGACACGGAGGCCGATTATTACATCGTCCATTTCACGCTGCAAAAGGGGCTAATTCCCGATGGAAACGTCTATTTGAGCAGCGAGATCTATAATAATGTATTGGATGAGAAGAGCCGGATGGGTTTCAATCCGGAGACAGGACAATACGAGAAGTCGGTGCTCTTGAAGCAGGGACTATACAACTATCAATACCTCTTCGTGCCCAATGGCGAGACGACTGGGCAAACCGCTCCCATCGAGGGCGATTTCTTCCAGACAGAGAACCAATACAGCGTCTATGTCTATTACCATCCGATGGGCAGTCGCTATGACCGACTGATCGGTGTGGCTATCATCAAAAACGAGATCCCGATGCTTTGATCCGCACACAAAGGACTTGCGTCCCTACTTGCGTATCTTTTGGATCATTGTTTTTCCATCCGCCGTTTCGATCGCCACGATATAGATACCTGTTGGCCAAGCGGAGCCATCGATGCGTAGCGTGTTGCCACTCGCCGATCCGGTTGCCATCACATTTCCTATTACATTATATATATGGTAAGCCCGCA
>CAMGEM010000079.1 GCA_946055095.1 uncultured Parabacteroides sp.
TGGAGCGTAAAGGCGATCGACGAGAAGGAGCAATACTTTGAGTTGTACGCTTTGAAGACAAGCAACCGTGACGGTAGCCCGGCTTTGGGTGGTGATGTCGTAACGGACGCAAACGCTGACTTCGTGCAGCAGGTAGGTCGTTCAGAGCAGATGGTGAACATGGTCATGAATGCCGAGGGCGCAAAGGCTTGGGCACGTCTGACGAAAGAGAATATCGGTAACCAGATCGCCATCGTATTGGATGAGATGGTTTACTCAGCGCCGAATGTCAACGATGAGATCACAGGTGGTCGTTCACAAATCACAGGTCACTTCACACCGGAGGAGGCGAAGGACTTGGCCAACGTCTTGAAGTCTGGTAAGATGGCCGCTTCCGTACATATCGTTCAGGAGGATGTGGTTGGTCCGTCATTGGGTCAAGAGGCGATCAACGCCGGTGTGATCTCCTTCGTGATCGCATTGGTATTGTTGATGGTTTACATGTGTCTCTTCTACGGTCTTGTTCCAGGCTTAGTAGCGGACGGCGCATTGGTATTGAATATCTTCTTCACGATGGGTGTCTTGGCCTCTTTCCAAGCCGTCTTGACATTGCCGGGTATCGCCGGTATGGTCTTGACTTTGGGTATGGCGGTCGATGCGAACGTGTTGATCTACGAGCGTACGAAAGAGGAGTTGCGTGCAGGTAAAGGATTAGGCAAAGCGATCGCCGATGGTTATGGCAACGCCTTCTCCGCGATCTTCGACTCTAACTTGACCTCTATCATCACCGGTATCGTGTTGTTCTACTTCGGTACAGGTCCTATCCGTGGTTTCGCTACGACGATGATCATTGGTTTGGGTGCCAACTTCTTGACCGCTGTCTTCTTGACACGTATTGTCTATGAGGCATTGCTGGCTAAGGAGAAACTGAACAACGTGACCTTCACCACTTCCATCACAAAGGATTTGCTGCAAAACCCGAAGGTGAACTTCTTGGGTGCCCGTAAGAAGGGTTATCTGATTCCGGCAACGATCATCGTGTTAGGTGCGATCTCTATGGCAACCATCGGTTTGAACAACGGTATTGACTTCACCGGTGGTCGCAACTATGTGATCCGCTTCGACAAGGAGGTACAGACAGAGGCTGTTCGAGAGCTGTTGACTGAGCAGTTGGAGGGCAAGGTAAGCGTTATCCAGATCGGTACAGCGGATCAGGTTCGTGTATCTACCAACTATAAGATTGATAGCAACGATCCTTCCGTAGATCAAGAGATCGAGCAGAAGCTGTATGACGGTGTCAAGAGCTTGCTGCCCGACGGTACGACTGTTAGCCAGTTCACAGACAGCTACATCCAAAGTTCACAGAAGGTAGGTCCGAGCATGGCAGACGATATCAAGAATGCCGCGATCTTGGCCGTCATCTTTGCGATGATCTGTATGGCAGCCTACATCTTGCTGCGATTCAGTGACATCTCCTTCTCTATCGGTGCGTTTGCTTCCGTAGCCACAACAACCTTGTGTATCATCTCATTCTACACCTTGTTGTGGAAGATCCTTCCCTTCTCCATGGAGGTGGATCAAACCTTTATCGCAGCTATCTTGACGATCATTGGTTACTCCATCAACGATACCGTGGTAGTCTTCGACCGTATTCGTGAGACGATCGCCCTCTATCCGAAGCGTGATCGTTATCAGGTGATCAACGAGGCCTTGAACTCTACCTTGTGCCGTACGTTGAATACCTCATTGACGACCTTGGTCGTTGTGTTGTGTATCTTCATCCTCGGTGGCGCTACCATCCGTAGCTTTACGTTCGCGATCCTGTTGGGTATCATTGTAGGTACCTACTCGACACTGTTCGTCGCTACACCGATCGCCTACGAGTTGCAGAAGAAGAAAATCAACAAGCGTGCAGCCGCAGAGAGCGCAGGAAAGTAAATAAGAGTTACTGAATACAGAAAAAGAGTTCGTTCCCCGATGAGCGAACTCTTTTTTTATGCCGATGGCAATGCCTAAGGGTTGAGTTATCGGATTTTTACGTTAATTTTGCCCTCGCAAAAGCAAACGTAGAACAAAATAACGTGGGATTATGAACTTCAGCGAAAAATGTTACCGGATTTTTGAACAAGCGACCCGGGCCTATCACGTGGCAGACAGCGTGGACGCACCTGCACGAAACCCCTATCCCGTCAACAGTCTTGAGTTTTATCTCTATATGAAGAATTGGATCGATGGTGTTCAGTGGCATCTGGAGTGCTTGATCCGCAGGAAAGAGGTACAGCCGGAAGAGATCGCCCGTCTTTGGCGACGCATCAAGAAGCTCAACACCGACCGAGAGGATATGGTGGAACTGATCGACAACATCGTCGCAGAGATGTATCGCCCCACGAAGGTACGAGAGGATGCCCCCCTCAATACAGAGACCCCAGGATGGGCACTCGATCGCCTATCGACACTTTGCCTACGCATCTACCATATCCGTAGGGCCCTGTTAAAAACAGAAGATCTCAAGCTGCAAGAGAGTCTGCTCAAGATGGAGGCGCAATTGGTGATGCAGAAAGATGACCTATCCACCGCATTCGACCAACTGTTAGCGGACATCCGCAGTGGGAAAAAACGGCTCAAACTCTATAAACAGATCAAGATTTATGATGCCGTTGCCTATGAGTAACCTACCGACACATCGTACGTACCAACCACAACGGATCATCTGTTGGCTGTTGGGTTGCTTGTGGGCTTGCCTTAGCCTCTCCGCACAGGCAGAGGATAGTTGGCGAGACAAGATGGAGGGATTGATCTACGCCCCCCGCTATTTTGGGCCGAATGCTTTCCCTGCCCCGGAAATGTATGGCGGTAAATTGCCTACCCGGTGGGCAGTGGAGGTCAGAGGGGATTTCCACCAGATGAAAGCAGATGGAGACGACACCAAAGACATCTATGCCAGCCTGTATATCCCCGTTGCCAAAGGCAAAGCCAGCGTCAAGATCCAAGGTGTGATCCGTGAGTTCTACGAGACGAGTGAGGCGGTGCGTGACGAGCGTAGTGCGGTTGGCACCAAATCGCCCATTCCCTGCTATGGAGATATCATCGTCAACTGCCATTACCAAGTGCTGCAAAGCGAACGATGGGCAGACATTACAGTCAGTGCGAACCTCAAGACCGCCAGTGGCGGACGGGTATGCGACGCACGCTTCACGGATGCCGTGACCTATTGGTTTGATGCGAACATCGGCCGTGATCTTTGGCGCAATGCCGAAGCCTCCATCCGTTTACAAGGATTAGTGGGCTTCTATTGTTGGATGACGAACGACATGATTCATCGGCAAAACGATGCCTTTTGCTATGGATTGGGGCTGACCGGTCAATGGCGAGGTTTCACACTTTCGGGCCTGTACCAAGGCATACGAGGCTATGAGAATGTGGGCGATCGTCCGATGTCGGTGCGCCTTCGCTTGGCATACGAGTTGAAAAAGAACGCACTGGCCTTCCAGTTCAAGCAGGGCATGAAAGACGATCTCTATCACGCATACGCCCTCTCCTACATCCGGTATTTCTAAATACAAAGAGAGACAGACATGAAGCAAATCCATATCATCACCCCAGTTAAGGACTCGATAGAGCTGACATTGCAGACCATCGAATCGGTGTTGGCCTCGCAATGCCAAGTACCTATCCATTATACCGTCTATAACGATTTCAGCACACCCGCCAATAGTGCTCGGTTGGCAGAGGCTGCCACACGCTTGGGATTTGAGTTAGTCAACCTGTCGGCACTGACCGATCACCCCTCGCCCAACTACCTGCTGGTATTACAAATGGCTCAACAACGAGCCATAGCGGAGGAAGCGGGCTTAGTGATCGTGGAATCGGATGTGGTCGTGAAGCCGCACACGTTACAAGCCCTGTTTGACGGTGCCCAACAACAATCCAACTGTGGCATCGCCGCAGCGGTGACGGTGGATGAGCAGGAACGGATCAACTATCCCTATCTCTATGCCAAGGGGAAAGAGAACCGGGTCTTCGCGGAGAAGAAACACCTCAGTTTCTGTTGCTCATTGTTAACACTCGATTTCCTGAAGGCGTTCGACTTCCACCTGCTCGATCCCACAAAGAACTGGCATGATGTCACCATCTCACACCGTTCCACGGAGTTAGGCTTCACCAATTACCTCTTTACCAACCTGACCGTATGGCATCGTCCCCATAGTAGCCGTCCATGGAAGCTGTTGAAATACACCAATCCCTGGAAATACTACTGGTTGAAATTCACCAAAGGACTGGATAAAATCTAAGTTTTCGCCGCTATGCACTGTCTCACCCGATCGCACGTCCATGCAGGAGCCGACTACCACTCGTTTCTCCCCTTCCTCAAACGGCTTCCCGAAGCCTTCGCACAGCAGGAGGGAGAACTATTATATAAAGGAAGAAACGAGTTACGTCTGCTGCGCTATCAAGAGGTTGAGTTGGTGGTGAAAGCCTTCCAGATACCCAATCTCGTCAATCGGATCGCCTATGGCCTCTTTCGCTCCTCCAAGGCGCAACGTTCGTTTGAGTACGCCGAGCGCTTGCAGCAATTAGGGATCGGCACGCCTCAACCCATCGGCTACTACACCGAGCGGAAAAACCTGCTTTTCCACCGCAGCTATTACGTCAGCCGACGTTCGGTCTGCCCCTATACCTTCGCCGACCTCATTCAGCAACCTTTCGCCGAAGAGGAGGCTATCTTGCAAGCCATCGCTCGCACCACCGCCCAACTGCATGAGCAGGGATTGCTGCATAAAGACTACTCCCGTGGCAATATACTCTTCGCCCTCACCGAACAGGGGGTGAAGGTGGAAATCATCGACCTTAATCGCATTCGCTTCAAACAGATAGGCTGGATGGAGGGATGCCGCAACTTCGAGCGGCTACCGCTGACGGATCGGATGCTGCACACCCTCACCATAGCCTATGCCCAAGCGAGAGGCTTCGACGAAAAGCAATGCCTACGCTGGATGCAGGCACACCACACCAACCGACTCTAAAGCGATTTTACCCCATAGACCTTCTGATAGAGCGCATCACGCACCTCCGCAAACCGCTGAGAGAGATCTAACGGGCCATAACTCATCAAACGCAACTCCAACGAGGTACCGCCCAAGCGATAAGGAGGCTGGATATAGCGTTGGGTATCCAGACGGAAACCCTGTCGCTCATAAAAGCCCACTCGCCGACGGGTCAGCTCATCCACTGGCAATTCCACCTCCAACACCACTGCGTCCTCTTGCAAAGCGAGGAACAGACGCAAGGCTATCCCTCCGATGCCCCCATTACGGGCAGCCGGATCAATCGCAAAATGCTCCACATACCGAAAACCGGCAAACTGCCAGTTAGACAGGAAACCCACATAGGTACCCTCCCGATAGAACACCCGAAGTTGAAAAGCCGGTTCATTAGCGATCAACTGCCGTACCAAGGCGAAATCACGCCGTTCCTCCACAGGGAAAGCCTCATTATAGGTTCTCTCTACTTGATCCAGAATCGGATCGTTCGCTTCCGTCACCCGCTTACTATTTATTACTAAGTCTGTTCGCATAAATTCCGTAAAGTTGAAAGTTTGACCTAATCTATTACAAAATAAAAATAACAGCCTCCTAAAGCAGGCCGATTATTAGATTATCCGTATATTTGTCCACAAATTGAAAGAGACAAATCATAACGTACACAAACATACAAAATATATGGGACATCATCAACTGGATGAATTAGACGGAAAGATTCTAAAGATGATTGTGGGTAACGCACGTATCCCGTTCTTAGAGGTAGCCAGAGAGTGTAACGTCTCTGGTGCAGCGATTCACCAACGCATACAGAAACTGACCGCTCTGGGTGTGATTAAGGGGTCGGAGTTCATTATCGACAACACAAAGGTTGGTTATGAGACGTGCGCCTACATGGGACTTTTCTTGAAAACACCGGGGCAATTCCCGACAGTGACAGAGGCATTAAAGCAGATACCAGAGGTGGTGGAATGTCACTACACGACTGGGCAATACGATCTATTCATCAAGATCTACGCCAAGAATAACCAACACCTCTTGAGCATTATCCACAACAAGCTTCAGCCCTTAGGGTTGGCGCGCACCGAGTCGCTCATCTCCTTCAAGGAGGCCTTCAAGCGACAAATCCCCATTGATTTAGAGGAGGAGGATGATTATTAATAAAAAAAGAGAACCCGCTAAGCGGATTCTCTTTTTTTATGATTAGAACTCTGCGTTCTTCGGTGTACGTGGGAAAGGAATCACGTCGCGGATATTGGCCATACCCGTCACAAACAGCAACAGACGCTCGAAACCTAAGCCGAAACCAGAGTGGGGTACCGTACCGAAACGGCGAGTATCCAAATACCACCACATATCCTTCATCGGGATATGCAACTCGTTGATGCGGTTGAGCAACTTGTCGTAGTCAGCCTCACGCTCAGAACCTCCGATGATCTCACCAATCTTCGGGAAGAGCACGTCCATCGCACGCACGGTCTTGCCATCCTCGTTCTGCTTCATATAGAAGGCCTTGATCTCCTTCGGATAATCCGTCAAGATAACCGGACGCTTGAAGTGCTCCTCTACCAAGAAGCGCTCATGCTCAGAAGCCAAATCGACACCCCAGTAAACCGGGAACTCGAATTGATGACCCTTCGCCACAGCCTCCTCCAAGATCTTGATACCCTCGGTGTAAGGCAGGCGTACGAAACGATCCTTCAAGACACCCTCCAAACGAGCGATCAACTCCTTATCGAACATGTCGTTGAGGAATTGGATATCCTCACGGCAGTTGTCCAAAGCCCACTGCACGCAGAACTTGATGAACTCCTCCGCCAACTCCATGTTATCCGTAATATCGTTGAAAGCGACCTCCGGCTCAATCATCCAGAACTCAGCCAAGTGGCGCGGCGTATTGGAGTTTTCCGCACGGAATGTCGGGCCAAACGTATAGATCTGACCCAAGGCCGTTGCTGCCAACTCACCCTCCAACTGGCCAGATACCGTCAGGCTGGTCTGTTTACCAAAGAAATCATCATCATACAAGATCGACCCATTCTCATCCTTCTTCAAGTTGTAGAGGTTCTTCGTCGTCACCTGGAACATCTGGCCAGCTCCCTCGCAATCAGAAGCGGTGATAATCGGGGTGTGAAAATAGAAGAAACCCTTATCGTGGAAGAACTTATGGATCGCATAAGCCATGTTGTGGCGGATACGGAACACCGCACCAAACGTGTTCGTACGTGGACGCAAATGCGCGATCTCACGCAAGAACTCCATGGTGTGGCCCTTCTTCTGCAAGGGATAGACAGCGGGGTCAGCCGTACCGTAGATCTCGATCTCGGTTGCCTGAATCTCCACACGCTGGCCTTTGCCTTGAGAGGCGGTCAAGATGCCGTTCACGCTCAAGCTTGCGCCTGTCGTGATCGGCTTCAAGAACTCCTCACCCAGCTTCTCCACGTCCACAACAATCTGAACATTATTGATGGTTGATCCATCGTTCAACGCGATGAAGTTTACCTGTTTGCTACCACGGCGGGTACGCACCCAACCCTTCACATTGACAGTGGTGCCAAAGGCCTCACTCTTCAACAAATCAACAATCTTTGTTCTCTTAATTGTTTCCATCTAAGCTATTTATTTGTTATTCGAAAGCACCCATACGCAGTGCGTTCACCTCTTTCTCATTCAGATAACGCCATTTGCCACGACCCAGATTCTTCTTGGTCAAGCCAGCGAAATAGACGCGATCCAACTTAATGACATGATAACCCAATGCCTCAAAAATACGACGCACGATACGGTTGCGGCCAGAGTGGATCTCGATACCCACCTGCGACTTGTCATCCTCGCTCGCATAGCTGATCGCATCGGCATGTACCTCACCATCCTCCAAATCCAAACCATTCGCGATCTTCTCCATATCCTCGATCGCTACGTTCTTATCCAACCAAACGTGGTAAATCTTCTTCTTCTTGAACGAGGGATGTGTCAGCTTGGAAGCCAAATCGCCATCGTTCGTCAACAGCAATACACCCGTGGTGTTACGATCCAAACGACCTACCGGATAGATACGCTCCGTACATGCGTTCTTCACCAAATCCATCACGGTCAGACGCTCCTGCGGATCATCGGAAGTAGTCACACAGTTCTTCGGCTTATTCAACAAGATATAGACCTTGCTCTCGATCTGTACCTCCTTGCCACCGAACTCGACCTTGTCTTGACGCGTGATCTTCGTACCCAACTCAGTTACGATCTCTCCATTCACAGACACGACACCCTTCTGGATGTACTCATCCGCCTCACGACGAGAACAAACACCTGCGTTAGACAAGAACTTGTTCAAGCGGATCGGCTCCATCGGATCGGCCAATACCTCCTGATACTTAATCTGCTTTGGACGTGCGGGACGCTTCGGCTGCTGCGGTTGCTGCGGACGATTGTTGTTCGGACGACGTTGCATGCCTCCTTGATTGCCATAACCACCTTGACGGTTGTTACCATAACCACCCTGACGGTTGTTGCCGTAACCTCCCTGGCGATTGTTGCCATAACCACCTTGACGGTTGTTACCATAGCCACCTTGACGGTTGTCGCCGTAACCACCCTGACGACCATAGCCACCCTGACGGTTATCCCCATAGCCACCATTGTCATAGGAACGACGAGGAGCGGAATAATTCTGTGACGGACGTGCCTCACCGTAATCCAGACGGGTCTCACCTACGCGTGCACGTCTCTTGCGAACGGCACCGGCCTGTGCATCCCCATTCGGAGAGGCAGAATAGGCCTTTCCATTACCCTCGTAAGGAGCGTTGTAGCTCGAACGGCTATTCCCATACGACGGGCGATTATAACCCCCTTGGCGGTTATAGCCACCCTGACGATTTCCGTAACCGCCATTGTCATAGCCACCTTGACGGCTCTGACGATCCCCATAAGCAGGGCGGTTAGTTTCTCCATAAGAGCGATAGGGTCTGCGCTCATAGCCTCCTTCAGGTTTGTTGTAATCCTGACTGTAAGGTCTTCTCTCACCTTCCTGATCGTTGTGCATCGCCTTTCTTGGGCGCGGCTGCATCTCATCTCTTTCTTCAGTACTCATGTTCTTCTCTCAAATTTCGATAGTTAAAACTTGGCAACCTCCCGGTTACCGATTCATAATCTCTTTATATTATAATTAATGTATAATCCACTTAGTTCACATACCCGTATAGTTATGTGGCGTGATCGCACGCAACTCAGCCTTCACCGCCTCGCTGACCGCCAACGTCTCGATAAACGCATGGATAGACTCCTCCGTGACTGCCTCGTTCGTACGGGTCAACGCCTTCAAAGCCTCGTAAGGTTTGGGATAACCCTCGCGACGCAAGATGGTTTGGATACCCTCTGCGACAACCGGCCAGCAATGATCCAGGTCACGACGCAAAGCGGCCTCATTGAGCAACAGTTTGCCCAAGCCCTTCAACAGGCTCTTGAAAGCGATCTCAATATGCGCCAAAGGCACACCTACGTTACGCAACACCGTAGAATCCGTCAGGTCGCGCTGCAAGCGAGAGATCGGCAACTTCGTCGCCAAATGTCCCAGGATCGCGTTAGCCATACCCAAGTTACCCTCCGCGTTCTCGAAATCAATCGGGTTCACCTTATGCGGCATCGCCGATGAACCAATCTCACCCGCCTTGATCTTCTGCTTGAAATACTCCATCGAGATATACTGCCAGAAGTCGCGATTAAGGTCAATCAAGATCGTATTGATACGCTTCAAACCGTCAAACAGGGCCGCCAAATTATCATAGTTAGAAATCTGGGTCGTCCATTGCTCACGTTGCAAGCCCAACACCTCGCCGACGAAGCGATTGCCGAACGCACGCCAGTCATAATCGGGATAGGCCACATGGTGCGCATTGAAATTACCGGTCGCTCCTCCAAACTTAGCGCTGATCGGCGTAGCCTTCAAGAGAGCCAGCTGCTGCTCCAAACGATAGACATACACCATCACCTCCTTGCCCAAGCGGGTAGGTGAAGCGGGTTGCCCATGCGTGCGCGCCAACATCGGGATCTCCATCCACTCCTCCGCATAGCCACGCAACGTGCGGATCACCTCCTCTAAGCCGGGGTAATACACCTCCTCCAAAGCCTCTTTCACCGAGAGAGGAACCGAAGTATTGTTGATATCTTGCGAGGTTAGTCCGAAATGAATAAACTCATGGTATTTCTCAGCCAAGAAATGATCAGTCTTTTCCTTAATAAAATACTCCACGGCCTTCACGTCGTGATTCGTCACCTTCTCAATCTCTTTCACCCGAAGCGCATCAGCCTCACTGAATTGCGTATATAACTGGCGAAGACCCGCCTTCACCTCTGGGGTATCCAGCTCTTTCAGCTGCGGGAGAAACGCAGAAAGGGCAATGAAATACTCCACCTCCACACGCACACGATAGCGAATAAGCGCATACTCGGAGAAATATGCGGCCAGGTTGTCAGCCTTGCTCCTATATCGCCCGTCAACGGGGGATATAGCTGTCAATGTCGATAAATCCATACACACTGTTAAATATAGAGACGCAAAGATAATCTTTTTCCCTGAGAGCAACGTGTTTGACCTCTTTTTTTTCGCAAATTTACGTTCCTATACGACTAACTGACAAAAAACATTTCCCCAATTGGAGAAAAATATTTCCCTAACTGGAGAAAAAAGCGCATAGGAAGGCCGTTTTAACCCTCATAAAAACCTCTTGAGCGCCCCCTGAAGAAAAATTTCGCAAAAATATGGGCAAAACATTTGGAGGTATCAGAAAAAGCCGTATCTTTGCAGCGCTTTTGAGAAACAAAGCAACGAGAGAAGTCTTGAAGGGCGTTTAGCTCAGCTGGTTCAGAGCATCTGCCTTACAAGCAGAGGGTCGGGG
>CAMGEM010000080.1 GCA_946055095.1 uncultured Parabacteroides sp.
GCCAAAGGGAACAAGGTGTACACCGGACGTGCCCCAAGGGGCTTGTTAGACTTGAAGGCGGCTGTTCGTTACCTGCGGCTGTTCGACAAGGAGATGCCAGGCGATGCGGAACGCATCATTACCGATGGAACCAGTGCGGGCGGCGCGATGTCTTCCCTTTTGGGTGCGACCGGTAATCACCCGGCCTATGCGGACTATCTGAAGGAGATGGGTGCGGCTGATACCCGCGATGACATCTATGCGGCGGTTTGCTACTGTCCGATCATTGACCTTGATCATGCCGATATGGCCTACGAGTGGTTGTATGGCTGTACCAACAACGTGAGCCGTCCGCTGACGGATGCTCAGTTGGCTGTCTCCAAACAGTTGGCCGCTTCCTATCCGGCTTATTTGGCCAGCTTGGACCTGAAGGATGAGGAGGGGCATACGCTGAATGCGGATAACTATTTGGATTATCTGAAAAAACTCTTGGTTCGCTCCGCACAGGAGGCGAAGGATGCCGGGGCTACTATCCCCGATAGTTTAGGATTCACGTTCAGCGGCACCAAGCGTTTTCAAGCGCCCGTAGATGGGGTGCAGCGTCAGCCTAAACCACAACCGGAAAAGGCTGCGGCTCGTCCGATGCGTATGCCGTCGAGAGAGGTGGGCGAGTATGTGTTGGATGTCGATCTGCCTCGCTACTTGAACTATGTGGTTTCTACGATCGCCTTGAAGACACCGCCGGCTTTTGATAGCCAAGGCGTAGCAGGTGCACGACCCAGTCCTGAGAACGAGGAGTTTGGAGATGCACAGGGTAGTAGCGTAAACTTTACCGACTATTCGTTGAGCCAGGCCACAGGAAATGCCTCTGCCACGATTGATGAGGCGACTCGTGAGCGGGTGCGTATCATGAACCCGATGAACTTCATCCGGGATAACCAGTCGTCGGTTGCCCCTCATTGGTATATCCGCCACGGCGCACGTGATAGAGACACCGCTTTCCCGGTGCCCATCAACCTCTCATTGATGCTTCGTTCGGTGGGTAAGGATGTCAATTTCAAATTGCCTTGGAATCGACCGCACTCAGGAGACTATGCGTTAGACGAGCTGTTCCGTTGGATCAAGCAGGTCGCACCCTGAAAGCGCTATATAATAGAATAGGTAGAAAAACGGGAGCCCCACACATGGTGGTAAGCTCCCGTTGCTATGTAAAAGTTAAATGACGGCTTAGTCAGCTTGGCAAGCGCACAAGGTCGGGATCAGGTTACGATCGCCGAATGCGTTATCCACACGGGCCACGTTCACCCAGAACTTGCTCTCATGCAACCAATCCAATGGGAAGGCCGCTTTGCTGCGCGGGTAGGCGTGGTTCCACGTATCGGCAGTCACCTCATACTCCGGGTGGGGTGCGTTCTTCAAGACGTTGTCGGTCTTGTCTGCCTCGCCATTCTCCACCTCCTTGATCTCGTTCCAGATACACTCCATGATCTCCACGAAGCGATCCAGCTCGGCTTTACTCTCGCTCTCAGTCGGCTCTACCATCAGCGTGCCATGTACCGGGAAGGAGAGTGTCGGCGCATGATAACCAAAGTCCATCAAACGCTTAGCGATGTCGCTCTCGTCGATGCCTGAACGCTCTTTCACGGTGCGGCACTCCAAGATCAACTCATGACCGACACGGCCTGTCGCTCCGGTATAAACAATGCCGTAGGTGTCTTTGAAGCGTGCGGCCAAATAGTTCGCGTTCAAGATCGCCAACTTCGTGACTTTCTCCAAGCCCTCTGCGCCCAACATACGGATGTAAGCGTAGGTGATCGGCAGGATACCTGCGCTACCGAATGGAGCGGCGGCTACGGTATTGAGGTCGCTACCCCAGAGCACCGGATGCTGCGGCAAGAAGGGTACCAAATGCTGTGCGACACAGATCGGGCCTACACCAGGACCACCACCTCCGTGAGGAGAAGAGAAGGTCTTGTGCAAGTTCAAGTGGCATACGTCCGCACCGATTGTCCCCGGATTGGTCAAGCCTACCTGTGCGTTCATGTTGGCACCGTCCATATAGAACTGGCCACCACAGGCGTGGATGATCTCGCCCATCTCCTTGATGTCTGCCTCGAAGATACCGTGGGTAGAGGGGTAGGTGATCATGCTGGCAGCCAAGTGCTCCTTGTTCTCCTCCGCTTTCTGACGGAAATCTGCCAAGTCGATGTTGCCTCGGTCGTCGCATTTCACCGTTACCGTCTTGAAGCCACACTGCACGGCAGAGGCCGGGTTGGTTCCGTGTGCGGAAGCCGGCAAGAGGACGATGTCACGATGACCCTGACCGATGCTCTCCAAATAAGCACGGATCACACGCAAACCGGTATATTCACCAGCCGCTCCTGAGTTAGGCTGCAAGGTGCAACCTGCGAAACCGGTGATGGTGCAGAGATCCTTGGAAAGGTTCTCGATCAACTCACGATAGCCCTCCACCTGCTCCTCGGGTGCATAGGGGTGGATATTCATGAACTCGGGGCGGCTCAAAGGCAGCATCGTAGAGGCCGGGTTCAGCTTCATCGTACAAGAGCCCAACGAGATCATCGAGTGTGCCAAAGAGACATCACGACGACCTAAACGGGTGATGTAACGCATCAACTCGGTCTCGGTATGATACTTCTTGAAGACATCCTCTTGCAAGAAATCAGAGGTACGCGCGAACTTCGCGTCGAAATAGGTCTTTGCCGGGATGGCCTCGTTCAGCATGTAATCCATGCCTGCGGCTCCGGCGAAGATATAGAGCAGTACACCTATGTCAGAAGTCTGTGTGGTCTCATCCAAACTGATACCAACCTGACCGCTCTCAAAATAACGCAGGTTGACACGGCACTCCAAGGCGATCTCACGCAATGCCTCGATAGAGACGTTGGAGGGCAACTGTATCTTCAAGGTATCGAAGAAGTTCTCGTTCAGCTGCTTGTAGCCCAATTTCTCCAACTCTTGTGCCAAGAAGCCAGCTTGTGAGTGGATGCGTCCGGCGATGTCTCGCAAGCCTTCCGCACCGTGATAGACCGCATAGAAGCCTGCCATGGTTGCCAAGAGGGCCTGTGCGGTACAGATATTGGAGGTCGCTTTCTCACGCTTGATGTGTTGCTCGCGGGTCTGCAAAGCCAAGCGGTAGGCGGGATGACCGTATGCATCCTTAGAGATACCGATGATACGTCCGGGGATCGTACGCTTGTACTCATCCTTCGTTGCGAAGAAAGCGGCGGAGGGACCACCGTAGAACATCGGGATACCGAAACGCTGGCTGCTACCAAACACGACATCCGCACCCCATTCTCCCGGAGGAGTCAATAATACCAAGCTCATCAAGTCGGCTGCGACACCCACTTTGGCACCTGCGGCGTGCGCGGTCTCGATAAAGGCTTTGTAATCCTCGATGGAACCATCGCTGTTCGGGAACTGTACGATCGCACCAAACACATCCGGCGTGAAGGTGAACTGGCGATAGTCGCCCGTCACGATCTGGATGCCCTGTGGAATCATACGGGTATGAATCACGGCCAACGTAGAGGGGAAAATCTGCTCATCCACGAAGATCGTGTTCGCACCAGCTTTCACTTGCTGGCGGCTGCGTGCGCCATGGAACATCGTCACGGCCTCCGCTGCGGCTGTAGCCTCGTCGAGCAATGAGCAGTTGGCCAAAGGTAACCCGGTGATTTCCGCGATCACCGTCTGGAAGTTCAGCAAAGCCTCCAAGCGACCCTGTGAAACCTCTGCTTGATAAGGCGTGTAAGAGGTGTACCAGATTGGGTTCTCAAAGACGTTGCGTTGGATAGGAGCGGGACAAACCGTGTCATACCAGCCCATACCGATGTAGGAGGTGAAGACCTCATTCTTCGAGGCCAGCTCAGCGATATGCTCCGCAAACTCACGCTCAGTCATTGCCTCTGGCAGGTTGAGCGGCTCCTTTAAACGAATGTTGGCCGGAATGGTCTGATCGATCAATTCGTCCAACGACTTGACGCCAATCGCATCCAGCATGACAGGAATCTCCTCCTCTGCGATGCCGACGTGGCGGTTTACGAATTTATTTGTGTCCATATACTAAATTATAAATAGGGATTCTCTAATTTCTCATCAATGACACGGGTCTCCGGGCCGTGACCGGGATAGATAATCGTCTCGTCGGGCAGGGAGAGGATCTTGTCTTGCAACGCAGCCAACAGCACCTCTTGGTTGCCTCCCCACAGGTCGGTACGTCCAATGCTTCTGGCAAAGATCGAATCGCCCACGATGACAAAACCGTTCTTTTGGTTATAGAAAGCCAAGCCTCCCGGCGAATGGCCGGGCACGGTCAGCACCTCCAACTCAGAATGGCCGAACTTGATGCGCTCGCCATTCACTAAATAGTGTTGTATGGGCACCTCCTTGATCTTGATAGGCACGCCGAAAGCCCTCGCCTGTTCGGAGGGAGAGGGCAGTTTATCCTCGTCTGCCTTGTGTGCCTCCGGGCTCAAACCGTAGGTCTTGCTGACAAACTCATTGCCGAATACATGATCCAGATGGAGGTGCGTACAGAGATAGCGCTTGATGGTCAATCCATTTGCGGTGACGAAGTCGCTCAATGCTTTCTGCTCTTCCATGCGCAAACAACCACAATCAATCAAAACAGCCTCCTTGGTCTCGTCATAAAGCAAGTAGGTGTTCTCAGAGAAATAGTTTACCTCAAAAGATTTGATCGAAATCATAATGGTACGTACACTACTTTTTTAGTTTCAAAATAAGGCTCTTTAAAATAGTCGGATAGCGCAAGGGTGACAGACTGCTTGAGGAAGGGACCGATCTCTCGCTCCAGCTCGCCTCCTTTCAGGCAGATCAATCCGTTGGGAAGGGCATTACGCTGTTCCTTCCGGATGTTCTTGCGCACGATCTTCACTAAGTCGCTGAGTGGCATGACCGCTCGGCTTACGACAAAATCAAACTGCTGTTTCTCCTCTTCGGCGCGAGCATGGAGAAAGGAGACATTCTTCAACCCGATCGCATCCGCTACGGCTTGTCCCACCTTGATCTTCTTGCCGATGCTATCGACCAAGTGGAAATGGCACTCGGGGTATAAGATCGCCAAGGGAATGCCGGGAAATCCACCTCCCGTGCCCAAGTCCATGATGCTCGACCCCTCCTGGAAATGCAGCATCTTGGTGATACCCAAGGAGTGCAGCACATGGTGCGGATAAAGATTCTCGATGTCCTTGCGAGAGATCACGTTGATTTTTGCGTTCCAATCGAAATAGAGGTCATAGAGCGCATCAAACTGCTGTTGCTGCTGCGCCGTTAACTCAGGGAAATAATGTGTGATGATGTTGCTCTTTGAATCCATAAAACAGTTCAACATTAATCAATTAACGAAGAGATAGGGCTGTCGTCACGCAACAGGTGGCGAATCTCCTTGTAGGGGAGTTGCACATGCGTCGCGCCTACCACATAGGCAGCGATTTCATACTCATTGAACGAGTAGGTGATGCCCGTCTCATCCACCATGAAGTTGCCGTTGGGGAAGATCTCGTCGATGCTAAAGAAGCCAATGTTTTCCAGCTCCTTGTTGTTCGCCACGTTGTTCTGCTTGGCGATTTGATCGACCAAGAGCTGCGCCAGCTTCTCCTCATAGCCCTCCACGAAAATATCCGCCTCTGTGAGCAACTTGGCCGTCTGGAGGTCGATGACATGGTGGTTGTAGGCATGGGCACCGTGCGCCCCACCCGTGTAGTTCTCGAAGCTAACGGTGTAGCAAAGGATGCCTCGCTCATTGAAATTGATCTCGTTTTGCGACATCTCGTAATAGGAATACCAGGCACCTACGGGCCGTTCGTCTGCCTTGCTCAAGTCTTCCTGGAAGTCGCTCTCCAAATCCTTGTAAGCCGCGAGGTAATCCTCGGTATATCGCTTTACGGCCTCCTCGGGTGAATAGGCCTCGTAGTTCTCGCCAAAATAGGTGGATACAAATTGTTTTTGCAATTCAGCCAACAGCGAAGGGTTTCCCAGATGGGTCGGATAGATGAACTTGATCTCTAAGTTGCAATTGGGGTTTTCCGGGTTGTTCAGCAAATGATAGGTCTCCTCTATGTCGATAGAGCCAAACTCCACGTCATTTTTTTGCCCCTTTGAATCGCCATGGCTACAGCCTGCCGTGCACAAAAGGAACGCAAAAACTACCCAAAAGCTTACAAATAAATGAGTTCTCATTAAGATACAGATTTAATTAATTGTGTGGCAAAAGTAGGATAATATTTCTGTGTGTGCAAGTTTTACCGTATATTTGTCGGCGTAACAGTTTTCTATATTTATTGATCAAAAAAAGAATATCATGAGAAGAGTTTTGGGCGCTATATGCGCTTCTTTATTGGTGGTGCAGGCCTATGCGCAGTGGAAGCCTGCAGGAGACAAAATCAAGACGGCTTGGGCAGAACAAGTTAATCCTCAACAAGTATTACCGGAGTACCCGCGTCCGATCATGGAGCGTGCGGATTGGCAGAACCTCAATGGGGAGTGGGACTATGCGATTCGTCCGAAAGGAGAGGTGGAGCCCGCTACGTTTGATGGTAAGATCTTGGTGCCCTTTGCGGTGGAGTCGTCGCTCTCAGGCGTGCAGCAGCTGGTCGGCGAGGCGAATGAGTTGTGGTACAAGCGCACCTTCCAAGTGCCTTCCGCCTGGAAAGGCAAGGAGATCCTGCTTCACTTCGGTGCCGTGGATTGGCAGGCCGACGTGTTCGTGGACGATGTGCTGATCGGTTCGCACGTGGGTGGCTACACCCCCTTCTCTTTGAACGTGACACCCTATCTTTCCGCCAAGAGTGCGACGCATAAGTTAGTGGTGCGTGTGTGGGATCCGAGCGATAAAGGCTATCAGCCGCGAGGCAAGCAGGTCTCTAATCCGGAGGGTATTTGGTACACGCCCGTGACCGGCATCTGGCAGACGGTTTGGTTGGAGCCGGTGAACGCTTCGCACATCACGGCTATCAAGGCCATTCCCGACGTGGATAAGCAGGTGATGCACGTGACGGTCAGTGCCTGTTCTCCCTCGTTAGCCAGCGACATTATCGAGGTGGAGCTGTTAGACAAGGGACAGGTGATCGCCTCCGCCAAGGGTGTACAGGGCAAGGAGCTGCGTTTGGCGGTGAAGCAGCCTACGCTGTGGGAGCCCTCCAATCCTTATTTGTATGACATGAAGGTACGTCTGACCAAGAACGGCCGTGCGGTGGATGAGGTGAAGTCTTACACCGCTTTCCGTAAGATCTCGACAGTGCGCGATGCGCAGGGATTGATGCGTATGTGCTTGAACGATAAACCGCTCTTCCAGTATGGCCCGTTGGATCAAGGCTGGTGGCCCGATGGCCTTTACACCGCACCGACCGATGAGGCATTGCTCTACGACATCAAGAAGACGAAGGAGTGGGGCTTCAACATGATCCGCAAGCATGTGAAGGTAGAGCCGGCACGTTGGTATTACCATTGCGACAAGGAGGGTATCTTGGTTTGGCAGGATATGCCGAGTGGCGACATGGATAACCAATGGAAACCTCGTGTATATAATGGAGGAACGGATCGTCAACGTACGGAGGCCTCTATCGCCAACTACTATCAGGAGTGGAAAGAGATCATGGATCTGTGCATCTCCAATCCCAGCGTAGTGGTATGGGTACCTTTCAACGAGGCATGGGGCCAGTTTGACACCGAGAAGGTGGTGGCTTGGACACAGGCCTACGATCCCTCTCGCTTAGTCAATCCCGCCAGTGGTGGTAACCACCGTCCTTGTGGTGACATCCTTGACCTGCATAACTATCCCGGTCCGGACATGTTCCTCTTTGACCCGATTCGTGTGAATGTATTGGGTGAGTATGGTGGCATTGGTTTGGCCGTGGAGGATCACCTGTGGTGGAACAAGCGCAACTGGGGTTATATCCAGTTCAAGAACAGCGACGAGGTGACAGCGGAGTATGTGAAGTATGCCAAGATGCTGAAGAGCTTTGTGAAGAAGGGCTTCTCCGCGGCGGTCTATACGCAGACAACCGATGTCGAGGGCGAGGTAAATGGTTTGATGACCTACGATCGTAAAGTGATCAAGATCAATGAGGCACAGGTGCGTGCCATCAATCAGGAGGTCATTCGTTCCATGAACGAGTAAAATAGCTTTTTTAGGGTGGTGTGTCAAAATGAAGCATGTACTCCCTTCGTGTCTTGCCGGGCTTTGACCCGGCATCTCATCTTGTCAAGGGAGTAGGACGCAACGTATTGCGTGCAGTTCATTTTGACACACCATATTATTATAGGAATTATAAGCATGATGCGTAAAGTAGAGAGAACGGATGCGGCAGCCCTTGCCGCTATATACAATGAATATGTGTTGCACAGTGTGGCTACCTTCGATACCGACCCGGTCAGTGAGGAGGCCATGTGGGAGAAGGTGAGCGGGATAGCGGCGAATCATCCCTGCTGGGTAGAGGAGGAGGCAGGCGAGGTGATCGGCTATTGCTATGCCCATCCTTGGAAAGAGAAGGCCGCCTATCAAACCACGTTGGAGACCACCATCTATTTATCCCCTGCGCATACGGGCAAAGGCATCGGTCGGCGCATGATGGAGCACCTGATTGCCGATTGTCGGGCGAGAGGCTTTCATGCCTTGGTGGCCTGCATCACGGCAGACAACGTGGGTAGCTGTCACCTGCATGAGCAGTTGGGCTTCCGCAAGGTCTCCCATTTCGAACAGGTCGGCCAGAAGTTCAATCGCTGGCTCGATGTCGTCGATTACGAGTTGTTGCTGTAAGCTCCCACGAGTAGGGGCTTGCTATCCCCTCGAAGCCATTTCACCCAGCATGATCGTAAGCACAGCTGCCCAATGGGCGAGGGCACCCAAAAGGACAAAGATGTGCCACACGGTATGATAGTGGCGACGTGAGTCGTGCGCGTAGAAATAAGTCCCCGATGTGTATAAAAGCCCCTCGGTCAGGAGTAGCAAAAGCGAGAGTGGCGATAGTCGTTCATAGACAGGCTTAGCGATAAACACCACACTCCATCCCATAAGGAGGTAGAGGGCAAGAGACAGACGGGGATAACGACCTATGGCAACTATCTTATAGACAGAGCCGCAAAGGGCTACAGCCCACATGATGAAGAAGACCGTCCAACCGGCTATACCGCCTACCACAGAGACACAGATGGGCGTGTAGGAACAAGCGATCATGACATAGATGCTGATATGGTCGCACCGACGCATGATGTCACGAGCATGCCCAGGGGGAAGGCAATGATAGATCGTGCTGCTGAGAAACATCAGGAACATGCCAATTATGAAAAACAAGACACCCATAGACCAACGCCAGCCTAACGAGATAGCGGGCCATACCATCCAGATGGATGACAGGGCAAAAAGGACTCCTATGAGATGGGTGACACTATTGCCACGCTCTTCTTGATAATGTTCTTCCATACTCATGCAAAAGTAGTGAAAAGAATTGGTGATATGAAACTAAGACGTATCTTTGCATCACGTAAAATGCGTGACGTAAAATATGCGATGGTATGAAAGACATTAGACGACCGTTCAATCCGTTTGTACTCACAGGGTATGTATCGCCGGAGTATTTTTGCGATCGAGAGAAAGAGGCGCAAAAGATGGCATCTGCTTTGCAAAATGGCAGGAACATTACTTTGATCAGTCCTCGACGTATGGGTAAGACAGGACTGATTCGTCATCTGTTTCACCAAGTGGAGGCTTCAGGCATAGCCAAGTGCTATTACGTGGATCTCTACCAAACGGATAGTCTTGCTATGTTGGTTAAGAAATTAGGAGAGACAGTGTTAGGCACGCTCGATACAGCGGAAGAGAAACTGATCAAACGCATATCCGTTTTCTTCAAATCGCTCCGTCCCACACTGGCATTTGACTCGCTGACGGGTGAACCGAACTTTTCAGTTGAGGTGCAACCAGAGTCAGCTGAGCATTCGTTAGCTGAGATATTTGCCTACATGGAGCAATCAGAACAGCGTTGTTATGTGGCTTTTGATGAGTTCCAGACGGTAGCGAGTTATGCGGACAAGCAGGTGGAAGCGCTGTTACGAGCCCATATCCAGCACCTGACTAACGTCAATTTTATCTATTCGGGTAGCCAACGGCATGTGCTGGAGAACATGTTTGTAGCGGCATCCCGCCCTTTCTATCAAAGCACACAGATGCTTACGTTAGGGCCTATTGATTCAACCGCCTATTATGCCTTTGCGAGCGCGCATTTGCAAGGACATGGGCAATCCATACCCCAGGAGGTATTTGAGTGGTTATTCACAGATCTTTCTGCGCATACATGGTATGTGCAGTCCTTGCTGAATCGGTTGTATGAGACGGCTCATCCCGTTCTTTCCCAGCCGTTCGTGAATGAGACTTTGGAGGAGATCATAGAAGAGAATGAGGTGACCTTCCAAACTTTTCTGCGCTTGATTTCGCCTTTGCAAGCGAGAGTGCTTAAAGCCATTGCGCAAGAGGGAGCCGTAAAAGAGATTCAAGGAAAATCGTTCCTTTCACGTTATGGCTTGGGAGCGGCCAGTTCCGTAAAGACTGCCGTTAAGGCATTGGTCGAGAAAGAACTATTATTGGAATCAGAGGGTGCATACGAGGTCTATGATCGTTTCTTCGCCCGTTACCTGCGACAGAAAACGTCAAGTATATAGCT
>CAMGEM010000081.1 GCA_946055095.1 uncultured Parabacteroides sp.
TTTGAATGTTTAATCATAAAATTAGCAGTGAACGATGGAAAAGAAAAATGTACAAACGGTGAACGAAGAGGATTTGAAGGCAGCCACAGGAGGATTTTCATTTAGAGGTTGTAAATCAAAATCAACCAAGAAAAATTGTGAAAGCTACTCTGATCTGGGTTGCCGTTGGAATGAGAAAGAGGGCAAATGCAGTTGATGATTCAATCACTTACTTATGAGCAGCTGCAAGCCAGCTGCTTCGACTTCAATGCCGACTTCTACTACCGGCTGAATGGCGGGGAGAGAGGTCGGCTGCTGGGAGTCGAAGGGGTTTGTGTAGCCTTCTATGTGGTCATGGAGGGAAGTGATCACTTGCTGGTGAGCCACCTTTTCGTACAGCCGGCCTATCGGGGGCAGGGCTATGCCCGAAGGCTCTTGGAGGAGGCGTATGCCTTGGCTGAGCGGGAGCGGCTCTCCTTTTATTTCCGCATTCGCTATGACAATCCCTTCGCGGATTTCCTGCAACGGTTCGCCGAGGCGCATGGGATGGAGCCTTGTGTGCCCGCCCGCCTTTTGCTGATCAATCGAGAACGGACGCAACAAGCCTTGCGAGAGGAGCCGGGAGCCCACCATTTCGCTCGGATGAAGGCGCAGGTGGATCGCTGGGAGGCAAGGGGTGTCCGAACGGAAAGCTACGAGATGCTCTCGAGATTCGTTCGAGAGCGGTTGCGGTTAGATTGGGAGATGAACGAGCAGGGCGAACAGTTGCCGGGCGATCTGCCACCCTTCCCGGAGGAGCTTTATGAGCCGCTCTCCTTTGTCTCCTTTCGGGGGGAGGAGCCGATGGCCTATCTGACGACCCGGAAAGTGGGGGATAGCTTGGTGCTGACCGGGCATGTCTGCTATCAACGTTGGCAAGCGACGGGCATCGCCTATTTAACGCTCCATCGATTCATTGAGGAGTTCGTGCGCCATACCGAGATTCGACAGGTTTCCTGTTTATTGGTGGGATATAACGCAAAGGCTTGGCTTCATGCCGAGCATTATTGGCTGCTGACCAATCCGGAAGTGATCGAGCAGCGATCATACGGCAAACAATGGGAGCTGTCGTCCGAGGCTCAGTCTTCCTGAATGAATGGCTGCGGAGCTCATTGAGTCCATGGAAAACATCGGTCTATCCGTTGTCCGAAAGAAAAGAAATGTGTATGTTTGCCGAACATTTAGATAGACCATGAATCCTTTTTTTGATATTATGAACGGGTTAGGCATACGTTGCAATGAATCGTATGCAAAGGACCTTTTTTATGCGCAAGGCATGGGGTTCACGCTGTTGGGCATCAAGCGTATGCTGGAGCACTACGGGGTGAAAGTGCAAGCCGTGCGTGCAGAAAAGCACACGTTGGTTGATATCCCTTTTCCTTTGGTGTGTGAATGGAATGGGCGGGTGAGGCTTTTGACCGCTCCTCCTGCTGATCTTGACGCCTTTTATGCGCAGTGGAACGGCTATGCGTTGCTGTGTGATGCTTCCGATGCGCAAGAACCTCATTATTGGTCTCATTTTTTCTGTGAGAAAGGGTTGATCGCCATTTCGTGGGCGGTCAAGGTGCTGGGTGTGCTGACACTGCTTGGCTTTTTGGTAGCAGATTTTGCTTGGGAGCGGGTGGCGTTGGTGCTGTTCAACTCGATGGGTCTCTATTTTAGTTATCGGTCAGTCATGCAGGAGTGTTCGGGTAGTTGCCATACGGTTACTGCATCAGCGGGTGGCAAACTTTTGGGACGCTTTAGCTTAGGGGTGGTAGGTATGGCCTATTTCGCCGTGTCGTTGTTGCCTACGCTGTTTGTGCCTGCTTGGCTCCCCCTTTGGCGTTGGATCGCCCTGATCGCTTTGGTCATGCCGCTTTGGAGCGTTTGCTATCAGGCATTTGTGGTCAAGGCTTGGTGTAAGAATTGCCTCCTTGTGCAAGTACAAGTGTGCGCTTCTGCCTTGGTTGTGGGGGTGGCAGGAGGCGATTGGAAAAGTATTGTTCCGCTCACTTGGGTGGCGTTGCCGGCGATTTATCTGGGGGCTTTGCTGCTGTTGGATCGGGTGGTTTGGCTGTATCAGCAGGTGGCGCATCCGAAGACACCGGACGCTTGGTTGGCTTTGATGGCTGATCCCCAGCTTCGGCAGCGCATCTTGACCGCAGGGCAGACGGTTGACACCTCAGACATGGTGGATTTGCTGACGCTGCATCCGGATGGTCAGGAGGAGCTCTGCGTGGCACTCAGCTTGACTTGTTCCTATTGCAAAGCCCATTATCAAAGGCTGTTGGAGCATGTGCGTCGGGGGGAGTTAGCTAACTACCGCATTCGCATAGCGATCAGTCCTGGTGCGTCCAGGTTAGCTGTTGTGCGTGAGTCGATTGCCGCCAGTGCTTTGCAGGAAGGTGCTTTAGCGGCTTGCCTGCATTTGTCCGCTTGGTATGAATCCACACGGGTGAAGCGGTTTCTACGTACCCTTCCTGCGACCTTGGATTTAGCCGCGGTGAGAGCCCCGTTGGCCGCACAGGCGGAAGCGGTCGCACGTTGGCAACTGCGTAGCTTACCCGCTTTTGTGCTGAATGGGCATGTCGTGGCACAAGAGGTGTTTTGGACCGTAATAGAAAGAACGAATCAATCGAAATAAGGAAGAATATGGCAAACAAACTTTTTCGCCAACAGGCAATAGATACGGTCAATTCGCCGGATAAGATCAATGACTACATCCGGGTGACGGCTCCCTCGTTCTATTTGTGGTTGCTTACGTTGCTGGTCGGTGTGCTTTCGGCTGCCGTTTGGGCGTTCAACAGTACGGTGAGCGATTTTGTGAAGATCCAAGGGGTCACCTTCCCGCATCAAGGCATCTTGGAGGTCAGTGCCCCGTTTGGTGGGCGTATCACGGAGCTTTTCGTGCATAAGGGCCAGCTGGTGAAGCCGGGCGATCTGCTGTTTCGCTACATGGACGACCAGGCAATCCGGGAGTTGCGCAGTCGCCAATCGGGTGTGGTGATGGGGCAGAAGCCTCCACAGACCACCTTCAGCGCTTATGAACCGACTATATTTCTTATTCCTGAGGGACAGGAGGATCACATGCGGGAGATGATCGCTTTCGTGACCTATGCCGATTTGCGGAAGTTGAAAGTGGGCATGAGCGTACAAGCCACCCCTTCCGATTTGAAACGGGAGGAGTATGGCTACATGTATGGACGCATCACAGACATCGATCGACTTCCCACTTCGAAAGAGGAGATCGAGCAGCTGTTTAAGTTGAGTGAGTTTAGTAGCTCGATCGTTCCTTCGGAAACGGCCTTCATGGTGAAGATTCTGTTGGACGCAGACCCGAACAGTGCGGATGGTATCCGCTGGTCGCAACGGTCGAGTCGTCAGGTGCGTGTGCCCATCGGTACCTTCTGCCAACTGCAAATCGTGACTCGTACCCGTCCTGTTTTCGACATAGTGTTTAAGAAAAACGCTAAATAAGCGAACGTGACTATGGGAAAGGTGAAGAAGGTGCCAATGATGATGCAGATGGAGATGGTGGAGTGTGGTGCCGCCTCCTTAGGCATGGTGTTGGCGTATCACAAGAAATGGTTGCCCTTGGAGCAGCTCCGCAAGGATTGTGGGGTGTCGAGAGATGGATGCTCCGCCAAGCAGTTGCTGCAAGCAGGACGTGGTTACGGCATGAAGGCTATGGCCTATCGGTTGGAACCGGATGACTTAGATGGGCTGGCTCCTGCCATCATCCATTGGGATTTTAACCATTTCGTGGTGTATTGTGGTCATCGGGGCGACACCTTTTATATCAACGATCCGGCCCGTGGCAAGCAACGGGTGCCTCGGGAAGACTTCTGCAAGTCGTTTACCGGGATTGCCTTGGCCTTTGAGCCGACGGCTGATTTTCACCCGAGCGGACAACGTGCCTCGGTATTAGGCTTTATCCGTCGGAGAATGCGTAACACGGGTGCTGCCCTGTTCTATTTCTTTGTGATCGGCTTTTTGACTGCTTTGGTGGGACTGACCACACCGCTCTTCTCCCAACTCTTCATGGACGACATTCTCAGTGGCAAGAATCCGGATTGGTTGAAGCCCTTCATGGCTGCCTTTGGTGCGGTCATCGTTGTGCAGTTCATTACCGGTTGGTTGAGTGGTATTTATAGTCGAAAGTTTCAGGCCTCTATGGCGATAGAAGCGAATGTGAACTTCTTTTGGCATGTGCTTCGCCTGCCCATGGACTTCTTCTCACAGCGCTATATAGGCGATTTGCTCTTCCGACAGCGTTCTAACCAAGAGATTACCTCCACATTGGTGGAAAAGTTGGCACCGTTGGTTGTCCAGTTGATGCTCTTGGTTATCTACTTGCTGTGTATGTGGAGCTACAGTGTCTCACTTACGGTGATCGGTTTGGGGTCGATGTTGCTGAACATGTTGCTCGCTCGCTACATCGCCTATAAACGGGTGGATTTAACTCGCATCTCGGAGCGGGATGCCGGTAAATATTATGGCGTGACGATGTCGTGTCTCGACAACATGGAGACCATCAAGGCGGCTGGAGCGGAGAGTGGATTCTTTGGTCATTGGGCCGGTTACTTCACCAATATGCACAACGCTGAGATGCGCACCAGCTTCAGCAACTTGGTGTTTGGTGTTTTTCCGCAGCTGCTGCAAACACTTACCAGCAACTTGATCTTGATGGTCGGGGTCTATTTGATCATGGATGGTGAGTTCACGATCGGTATGTTGATGGCCTTTCAAGGTTTCTTGACTGGCTTCATGACCCCGGTTAGCAACCTGATGTCGGCGGGTGAGATGATCATCGAGATGCGCACGCAGATGGAGCGGGTGGAGGATGTGTTGCGTTATCCGACAGAGCAACGCACGCAGCAAGCACGTACGGATAGTTCCGGTAAACTGAGTGGCCGGTTGGAGTTGCGTCATGTGACCTTTGGCTATAACAGGTATTCCGATCCGCAGATCAAGGACTTCTCTGTTTCGCTGAAACCCGGACAAAGCGTAGCGTTGGTTGGCTCTTCGGGTTGTGGCAAGAGTACTTTGGCTAAATTGGTGACAGGCCTCTATCGCCCATGGGAGGGAGAGATTTTGTTCGATGGCAAACCGATCGACCAGATTGATGCGGATGAGTTTTCCAACTCCGTGGCGTTGATCGACCAGCATGTGGTGATGTTTGACGACACGATTGCGGCCAACATCAAGATGTGGGATTCCTCCATTGAGGATTTCGCCATGGTATTGGCTTGCCGGGATGCGCATATCCGGGAGGAGATCATCGCTCGTCCGGAGGGATATAACACCCGGTTGGTGAAGGGCGGAAAGAATTTCTCGGGCGGGCAGTTGCAGCGCATGGAGATCGCTACGGCGTTGGCCCGCGAACCGATGATCTTGATCATGGATGAGGCGACCAGTGCCCTCGACGCTACCACTGAGCAGCGCATCATGCAAGCGGTGAAACGGGCAGGATGCACCTTGATCGTCATCGCCCATCGCCTTTCAACCATTCGAGATTGCGATGAGATCATCGTCTTGGACAAAGGTAATGTGGTGGAGCGGGGGACGCACGATGCGTTGTTGGCGCAAGGTGGCGTCTATGCCCGACTGATGGAGAGTGATTAACAGAGACAAACAGACGAGGAATCATGTTGCTATTCAAGGAACAGATAGATAAACGAGAGGAGAAAGAGAAACAGCATCTGCAAGAGGCGGTGGAACAACTGATCGGCGAATCCGGGTTGCACAGCCGACAAGCGGGGCGAGCGTTCTCGCAGGGGCAAGCCATCCAGTGCATCTTGGAGACGCTGGGTGTGCCAGGGCCGATCGAGTTGGATGAGGAGGAAACCTTCTTCTCTCTGGAGGAGCAGATCGGGCAGAAGCTGGCGCCCTTGGGCATCATGCACCGTGCCGTGGAATTGAAGGGGCAATGGTGGCGATCATCGGTCGGGCCGTTGCTGGGTAAGAATAGGCAGGGACAGTATGTCGCTTTGCTGCCGAAGCGCTTCGGTCGAGGCTATACCTATGTGGATGCGACAGGTAAGCAGGTGTCGGTCAATCGCCAGCGGATGAGCGAGGAACTGAGCAAGGAAGCTATCTGTTTCTTCCCCGCTTTACCGCAACGTTCAGTCAAACTCGCTGACCTGCTGCTCTTCATGGCGGGTGCCTTCCATTGGAATGATCTGTTGAATCTGCTCTTGATCTCGTTGCTTATTGCGGGTATCGGTATGTTGGGCCCGTTTGCCAACAAGATGCTGTTCGACAGTGTGATTCCGAATGGCACGAAGCAGGATTTGCTACCAATCGCCTCGCTCTTGATCGGTACGGCCATCAGTGGCTTGCTGTTTGGGTTGATCCGTAGTTGGACCTTGCAGCGGCTGAAGTTTCTGGTCAGTGTGCGTGTGGAACCAGCGGTGATGGCGAGAACCTTTCTCTTGAAGGCAAAGTTCTTCATGAAATATTCCTCAGGTGAGTTGCATGAGCGCATCATGAGTATCAGCCGCCTGTGTGACTTGGCCAACGACATGTTGGTGAGCAGTGCGCTCACGGCACTTTTCTCTTTTGTCTATCTCTTTCAGATGATGCACTATGCACCCGCCCTCTTGTTGCCTTCGTTGGCCGTGATAGGTGGGCAATTTGTGTTGACCTTGGCGCTCTTTTGGTTTCAACAGCGACAAGAGGCACGCATCGTGAAGAGCTCGGCCAAGTTGAGTTCTCTGCTGTTTGACCTGTTGAGTGGCGTGCAAAAGATCAAGACCTCTGGTTCGGAGAAAAGAGCCTTTACCCGTTGGATGCAGACCTACAAGGAGAATGCTCGTTTGACCTATAATCCCCCTTTGCCCCTGAAACTATCTGCGGCGGTGATGGGGTTGCTCAACTTGGGCGGTATGGCCGTGATCTATTTCATGGCGGTCAAGAACAAAGTATCTCCCTCTGATTTCATCGCATTCAATACCTCCTATGGGTTGGTGTCCGGAGCCTTTTCGGCGTTGATTGGCATTGTGCCTCAGATCGGTCAGATGCGTCCGTTGTTGCGTCAGGCGAAACCCATTATGGAGGCAGAGCCAGAGAGCATGGAAAATGCCAAGCAGGTCACGCACTTAAGTGGAGCTATTGATGTGAATCATCTCTCTTTCCGTTATGACGAGGAGACCCCTTGGGTGTTGAATGATTTGAGTTTACACATTCATCCGGGTGAGTATGTGGGTGTCGTGGGGCGTTCAGGCTGTGGTAAGAGCACGCTTCTCCGTCTGTTATTGGGCTTTGAGACTCCCCAGTTCGGGAATATTCTGTATGATGATTATGAGCTCTCAGAGGTGGATAAGAGCAGTTTGCGCCGGCAGATCGGCACCTGCTTGCAAAGCGGTAGCCTTTTCCCGGGCGATGTGTTTAGCAACATCACGATCACAGCGCCTTGGAGTAGCAAGGAGGAGGCCTGGGAGGCCGCTCGGTTAGCGGGCATAGCGGATGATATCAAGGCGTTGCCTATGGGCATGAACACGTTGATCAGCGAAGGGGGTGGTGGCTTCAGTGGTGGACAGAAGCAACGGCTGTTGATCGCACGTGCCTTGGTCAATCGTCCGGCCATCCTTTTCTTTGACGAGGCGACCAGTGCCTTGGATAACGTGAGTCAGAAGCAGGTGTCGGAGAACCTGGATCGGATGGGCTGTACCCGTGTGATCATTGCGCATCGCCTCTCCACGATTCGCCATTGCGACCGGATCATTGTGCTCGACAAGGGCGTGATCGTCGAGGAGGGAACCTTTGATGAATTGCGGGAAAAGGGAGGTCTTTTCGCGGACTTGATGAAACGGCAAATGTTATAGCCGCCTCAGCAATGGCGATTCCCCAACTCAATCACCTCTAAATCTTTGATCTCTTTTCCCTCGATGACAAAGCGCATGAGGGTGCGCACTTGATGGAAACCGCTGATGCCTGCCGCTCCGGGATTTAGGTGAAGACAGTGGAGGCTGCGGTCGAACTGAGCCTTTAGGATGTGGGAGTGGCCGGCGATGAACAGCTGGGGGCGAACGGCATACAACAGCGGACGGATCTCCGGGTTGTAGCGTCCCGGATAACCACCGATATGCGTCATCACTACCTCCACCTCTTCCACCTTGAACTGTGCTACCTTGCCGTATTGCAGTCGGATAGGTTGCCCATCGATGTTGCCATAGACGGCCCGCAAAGGTCTCAATGCGGCCAAACGCTCAGCTAATTCTGCTGAACCAATGTCTCCGGCATGCCAGATCTCATCACATTCGTTGAAATAAAGCGCATATTTATCGTCCCAAAACCCGTGCGTATCCGAAAGTAATCCAACTTTAACCATAATCTTGCTTTTTATTGAGCGAAAGTAGTTAATTTTACGCGTTGAAGAACGATTTATCATGGAAAACAGGTATCGATATTTCAAAAGAGATGTTAGTTGGCTGTCGTTCAACTACCGGGTGTTGATGGAGGCGGAGGATGCTTCGCTCCCTATTTATGAGCGCATTAAATTCCTTTCTATCTATTCATCCAACTTGGAGGAGTTCTATGAGATCCGGGTGGCTGAGCACCGGGGCGTGATCATGAAGAAGAACTTCGTGGAGGAGAGTGCGGCTGAGGCCGAAGAGACCTTGGCGGCCATTACGCGGGAGGTGAATCGGCAGCAGCGGGATTATTACCGCATTTTTTACGAGCAGATCCTTCCAGCGTTAAATCGGCAGCATATTTTCTTGTATCAAGATGAGCATCCACAACCTTTCCATGAGGATTTCGTGCGTGACTTCTTCAACGAGGAGGTTTTCCCTTTCCTTTCACCAGTCATGATTCAAGCGGGAGAGATCCGCACCTTTATCCGTGATCGTCGGCTCTATTTAGTGATTCGCATGGTGAAGAAGAGCGATCGTTTGGAGGATGCGGACGATAAGCCAGCCTATCATTATGCCTTGATGAAAATACCCTTCTCCAAAGTGCCTCGCTTCATTGAGTTGCCGCCGCATGAGGGGAAATATTATATCATGTTTATCGACGATATTATCCGTGCCAACCTGCATAGCGTCTTTCCGGGTTATGAGATCGAGAGCTGTTATAGTATCAAGATCTCGCGCGATGCCGACATCTATTTGGAGGATGAGGGGAAGGGCAGTATCTTGGAGAAGATCCGCAAGAAGGTGAAGAAACGCAAGATCGGTGCCTTGAGTCGTTTCATGTACGACCAGGCGATGCCTGCCGATTTCTTAGCCTTCGTCTGCGGGGCGTTTGGCATTCTGCCAGACGATTTGGTGGTAGGTGGTCGTTATAATAACCTGCAAGATTTAAGTAAACTACCCAATCCTGCGGGCAAGCAGTTGGAGCAACATCCACCCTTGCCGATGCGCATTCCCTATTTGGATGAGGTCGGTTCGATTTTCAAGGTGATCAAGAAGCGGGATGTGATGTTGCATTTCCCCTATGAGTCGTTTGATTACCTGCTGCGTTTCTTGATGGAGGCGGCTTTTGACCCGAAGGTGGATGAGATCAAGATCACGCAATACCGGGTGGCCGAGAACTCCGCTGTCATCAATACGCTGATCAGCGCGGCGCAAAATGGCAAGAAAGTGACGGTTTTCGTCGAGCTGAAAGCCCGTTTCGATGAGGAGAACAATATGCGCACGGCTGAGCGTATGGAGCAGGCGGGCATCAAGATCATCTATAGCATCCCTGGTTTGAAGGTGCATGCGAAGGTGGCTGTTATCCTTCGGAAAGATAATCCGGAAGGGGCTAAACGACGGGATTTCGCCTATCTCAGTACCGGCAATTTCAACGAGAAAACGGCGAAGATCTATGCCGACATGGCCTTGCTGACCAGTCAGGAAGCGATCATCACCGATATAAACAAGGTATTCGCCGTGCTGGAAGGACGCTTGCAAGCGCCTACTTTCCGTCATCTTTTGGTAGCTCGTTTCAACATGGTGCCAGAGTTGCAACGCATGATCCAGCGGGAGATCGACCATGTGCAGGCTGGCGGAAAGGGTCGCATCATCTTAAAGATGAATGGGTTGCATGATCAGCAAATGATTGATATGCTTTATCGGGCCAGCGAGGCGGGCGTAGAGATTGATTTGATTGTAAGAGGGATCTGTTGCTTGGTTCCCGATCAGCCTTACAGCCGGAATATCCGGGTGACTCGCATCGTCGATATGTTCTTGGAGCACGCCCGTATTTGGTATTTTTATAATGAGGGACAAGATGAACTGTTCTTGACCTCTGCGGATTGGATGCGTCGGAACCTGAATCGGCGGATCGAGACCGCTTTCCCGATCTTGGATCCCGAGATCAAGCAGGAGGTGATTGACATCTTGCATATCCAGTTGCAAGACAATGTGAAGGCTTGCTGGTTGGACAGCGAGTTGCGTAACTGCTTCAAGCGGGAGAGGACAACTTCGTCACCCGTTCGGGCTCAATTAGCCATCTATGATTATTTGAAGAAGAAGAACGGATAGCTCTTTTCTCAGTGACGATGAAAGCGTGGTAAGAGGAATAACCAACCCCACGGTTCGTGCCAATATACCCCATGGTTCGTGCGCAGCAACCGTGGGGTTGGTGCGTATGAACCATGGGGTATAAAAATCCCCAGTTAGGCAA
>CAMGEM010000082.1 GCA_946055095.1 uncultured Parabacteroides sp.
CGTATGCGCCGACACCACCCAAGCCTACTACCAAGACATGGCACTCAGCCAAGCGAGCCATGCGTTCCGCTCCATAGAGTAATTCCGTTCGTGTATTCCAGCTATAACGCATTTGTTATCTATTTTGTCCGCAAAAGTAATGAATTGTTCTTAGAATACTTAATTTCGCGGCAAATAAACAGATTTCTTAATTAATAAGTATATGATAGCATTCTATGCGGAAGAGACGCAGCTTCCGGCCGTTCGTCAGGAGGCCGTTCGGGAATGGGTGAGAACCGTAGCGCGAAGTTACGGCAAGAAGGTGGGTGACATCAGCTATATCTTTTGTTCGGATGAGAAAATCTTAGCCGTGAACCGTGAGTTCCTGCAACACGATTACTATACCGACATCATCACGTTCGACTATACCAGTGGCGAGAAGATCGCGGGCGATCTCTTCATCAGCTTAGACACCGTTCGTACCAATGCGGAGAAGTTCGGTCAGCCCTACAACGAGGAGCTGCATCGCACCATTATCCATGGCATTTTGCATCTTTGTGGTATCAATGATAAAGGGCCTGGGGAGCGGGAGATCATGGAGGCGAACGAGAACAAAGCATTGGCGATTCTACCGGAGGAATGCAGACAGTATCCTTGTCAACCCACTGCGGAAGGCGAGGCTATCGAGAAGGCTTAATTATAGGAATCAGTAAATAGAAGGGAAATATGACATTTACTTATGATGTGATCGTGGTGGGTGCCGGACATGCCGGCTGTGAAGCTGCCGCTGCCGCTGCCAACTTAGGCTCGAAGACGTTGCTCATCACGATGGACATGAACAAAATTGCCCAGATGAGTTGCAACCCGGCTGTGGGTGGTATAGCCAAAGGGCAGATCGTACGTGAGATCGATGCCTTGGGTGGTTATATGGGCATCGTGACGGATCGGACGGCCATCCAGTTTCGCATGTTGAACCGCAGCAAGGGGCCTGCCATGTGGAGTCCCCGTGCGCAGAGCGATCGGGCCCGTTTCATCGAGTGCTGGCGAGGCATTTTAGAGAATATCCCTAATTTATATCTCTGGCAAGACATGGTGAAGGAGTTGCTGATCGAGCAGGGTGCGGTCTGTGGCGTACGTACCGGCATGAATGTGGAGTTCCGAGCGAAAGCCGTCGTGTTGACCAATGGTACTTTCCTCAATGGATTGCTCCATATCGGACGCACACAGATCCGAGGAGGCCGTATCGCTGAGCCAGCCGCAACGGGTTTAACCGAGCAATTGAAAGCATTGGGTATTCGTACGGATCGGATGAAGACCGGAACACCTGTGCGCATTGATGCCCGCAGTGTCCATTTTGAGGAGATGACCGAACAGCCGGGCGAGGATGATTTCCATAAATTCTCTTTCCTCGATACGGAGCATCGTCTGTTGCGGCAATTGAGTTGCTGGACGACCTACACCAACGAGGCTTGTCATGCCATCCTGCGGGAGGGCCTGCCTGACTCGCCACTCTACAACGGACAGATCCAAAGTATCGGTCCGCGCTATTGCCCCAGCATCGAGACGAAGATCGTCACCTTTGCGGAGCGTAATCAACACCAACTCTTCTTGGAGCCAGAGGGAGAATCCACCCAAGAATATTACCTGAACGGTTTCTCCAGCTCTTTGCCCTTGGAGATTCAGCTGCGGGCATTGCAAGCGATTCCCGCTTTTCGTGATGTGCAGATTTATCGCCCCGGTTACGCCATCGAATATGATTTCTTCGATCCGACACAGCTCAATCATAACCTGGAGACAAAAGCCATCCGCAATCTCTTTTTTGCCGGACAAATCAATGGCACGACCGGTTATGAAGAGGCCGGGGGACAAGGCTTGGTCGCCGGTATCAATGCGCATATCAATTGCCACGGCGGGACACCGTTTGTGTTAGGTCGTGATGAAGCATACATTGGCGTGTTGATTGACGATTTGGTGACGAAGGGAGTCGATGAGCCCTACCGTATGTTTACTTCGCGCGCCGAGTATCGTATCCTCTTGCGGCAAGACGATGCCGACATGCGGCTCACCGAACGTTCCTATCAAATGGGATTGGCGAAGCGCGACCGTATGGATTTGTTAGTGGAAAAACGGACCTCACGAGATGCGTTGATTCGTTTCGTGGAGGACTATTCTGTGAAGCCGCAATACCTCAATGCCGGCTTGGAGCAGATCGGTACCACTCCCCTCTCCCATGGCTGCAAGCTGATCGATGTGTTGCTTCGTCCACAAACCACGTTGCAGAACTTGGCTCCTTTCATCCCTGCTTTGCAAGATGAGCTGATGCGGTTGCCTGCCACCCGACGTGAGGAGATAGCCGAGGCTGCTGAGATCTTGATTAAGTATAGCGGCTACATCAAACGAGAGCGACAGATAGCGGATAAGATCTCCCGTTTGGAGAACATCCGTATTAAAGGAAAGTTTGACTACAACAATATCCATGCTCTCTCTACGGAGGCTCGTCAGAAGCTGAGCCGAATCGATCCGGAGACCTTGGCGCAGGCAGGCCGTATTCCGGGCATCTCTCCCAGCGACATCAATATCCTATTGGTGCTGCTGGGCCGATAATTGGGGATTGTTCCACGTGAAACATATTAAAGAAGATATTTATATGAATGAAGCTAAAGCGTTGATAATACAGCCAAACCCTTCCGACTTAAAGGGTGGATCGTTCCACACCAAAGCGATCACGTTTGAGAAGCTTTCCGTGAGAGCTCGTGGAAAGACGCTGCGGGCATTAGCCTTGCAAGCAGATGGCTCCTTGGTGGAGGAGCTTTATCCGGTGAAGACCTACGACGGCTATATCGAGTCGGACTTGCAGCGAGACCTGTTGAAGTTGGTTTGGATGAATGGCTATCGCACGGAGCCTCCTCTCCTCTCCTTCCTGCATGGCGCAGGCCTGAAGATGGGGGCGGTGGCGATGAGCCGTGCGTTGGATAGCCATGACCTCATAGCGATAGGTGCGACCGACTTCGAGTTGGAGCAAGCGATTAACGCCTTGATTCGGGCGAAGGGCGGTATAGCTGTGGCTTGCCTGGATAGCGTGAAGTTGATCCGGCGTCCCGCAGCAGCACTCGACCCAGCGGAAGAGGAGGAAGCGCTGCAAGGCTATGCTGAGATCGAACGGATGGTGAAACAACTGCAGACACCCCTCCCCGATTTGCTCGATCGGATGCTTGCCGTGGGAGGTTACGATTTACCCAACTTAGCGGCTCGCTTGTTTGTATGACGGAGCGAGACGAACATATCAAGATGATCTTGGCTGTGATTCCGGAGAAGCCGGGTTGCTACCAATACTTCGACGAGAAGGGCACGATCATTTATGTGGGCAAGGCGAAGAACCTGAAGCGACGGGTCTCCTCCTACTTCAACAAAGAGCACGATAGCAACAAGACCCGTGTCTTGGTGAAGCAGATTCGAGACATCAAATATATTGTAGTAAACACGGAGGAGGATGCGCTCTTATTGGAGAATAACCTCATCAAGCAGTATCGTCCGCGATACAATGTCTTGCTGAAAGACGACAAGACCTATCCTTCGATTGTCGTGAAGAACGAATACTTCCCCCGGGTCTATCAGACACGCAATATTGTCAGAGACGGCTCCCAATACTATGGGCCCTATCCTTCGGTTTTCACCGCACGGGTCATGCTCCAGATGTTGAAAGAACTTTATCCGATCCGTACCTGCAAATATCCGTTGACACCGGAGGCCATTGCCCGGGGACAGTTTAAGGTCTGCCTCGAATACCATATCAAGCGGTGCAAAGGGCCTTGCGAAGGGTTGCAATCGTTGGAGGAGTATCAGCAGAACATGGCGGAGGTAAAGGAGATCCTCAAAGGAAATATCTCTCAAATCAGCAAGCATCTCTATGAGCAGATGCAGAGCTTGGCGGCTGAGCTGCGTTTTGAGGAGGCGCAGGCGATCAAAGAGAAATACGAGGTGATCGAGAATTACCGCTCGAAATCGACCGTTGTCCCGCCCATGTTGCATAACATTGATGTCTTCTCGCTCATCGAAGACGAGCGTTCGGCCTATGTGAATTACCTGCACATAGGGAATGGTGCCATTGTGCAGGCCTACACGTTCGAGTATAAGAAACGTTTGGAGGAGACCAAAGAGGAGCTGCTCAGCTTGGGTATTGTGGAGATGCGAGCCCGTTTCAAAAGTACGGCTAAAGAGATTATCGTGCCTTTTGAGCTGGATTTACCGTTGACCAATGTCAGCTTAGTGGTTCCGCAGCGAGGCGACAAAAAGAAGCTGCTCGACCTCTCGGAGATGAATGCGAAACAGTTTAAGGTCGATAAACTGAAGAAAGCGGAGAAGCTCAATCCGGAGCAACGGACGACTCGCCTGTTGAAGGAGATCCAAGAGGCGTTGCACTTGGATCGTTTGCCCATTCAAATCGAGTGTTTCGACAACTCCAACATCCAGGGTAGCGATCCTGTGGCAGCTTGCGTCGTCTTTAAGATGGGTAAACCCTCGAAAGCGGATTATCGGAAATACAACATACGGACGGTCGTTGGCCCGGATGATTACGCCTCGATGAAAGAGGTGGTACGTCGGCGTTACCAACGGGCGATAGAGGAGCAGACTCCCCTACCCGATTTAATCATTACGGATGGTGGAAAGGGACAAATGGAGGTTGTACGTGCGGTCGTGGAGGATGAGTTGGGCTTGCGAATCCCTATCGCAGGCTTGGCGAAAGATGGGCATCATCGTACGGCGGAATTGCTTTTTGGTTTCCCACCAGAACCGATCGGGATGCGCATGGACAGTCCCCTCTTCCATTTGCTGACTCGTATGCAAGATGAGGTGCATCGCTTCGCCATCACGTTCCATAAGGATAAGCGCAGCAAGGGGCAGGTTAAATCGGAATTAGATGCCATTAAAGGAATCGGCGAAAAGACAAAAGTTGTACTTTTACGTCGCTTTAAGAGTTTGAAGCGCATCCGTGAGGCCACCTTCGAGGAGTTGAAAGCGGTCGTAGGCGAAGCCAAGGCGAAAGCGCTACAAGCAGGGTTGAATCAGTAAACATGAGATAGAGATGAAAACAGTTACGCAACGCGTGCAATACGCATCCGTCACGATCGACGGACAGGTCAAGTCGAAGATCGGGAAAGGACTTCTGATCTTGGTCGGCATTGAGGATAGAGATACCCAAGAGGACATCGAATGGTTAGCCAAGAAGATTACCAACCTACGCATCTTCGACGATGAAAACGGGGTGATGAATCGCTCCTGCATCGAGGTGGAGGGCGAGATATTGGTCGTTAGCCAATTCACGTTGCAAGCCTCTACCAAGAAGGGTAATCGTCCCTCCTACATCAAAGCATCCAAGCCGGATGTGGCCATCCCGATGTATGAAGCCTTCTGTGAGGAGGTCGGTCTTCAATTAGGGAAGCCCGTACAGACCGGAACCTTTGGTGCGGACATGAAGGTAGAGCTGTTGAATGATGGGCCTGTGACTATTTTGATCGATTCACAAAACAAGGAGTAAGGAACCTTCAAACGACGTTTAACGATGGAAGAATTGACGATTAAAGAGGCACAAGCTGCCGTTGATCATTGGATCAAAACGTATGGCGTACGCTATTTCAATGAACTTACCAACATGACTATCCTCACGGAGGAGGTGGGTGAATTAGCCCGAATCATGGCCCGCACCTATGGGGAGCAATCCTTCAAGGAGAGCGACAAGCATCGTGATCTGGGCGATGAAATGGCGGATGTGCTATGGGTATTGATCTGCTTAGCCAACCAGACAGGCGTGGATTTGACAACCGCTTTCCGCAAGAATATGGAGAAGAAAACCAGCCGAGATAAAGATCGGCATATTCACAATCAAAAATTGCAAGAAGAATGATGAACGAGTTTGAACGTAATCCGGAATTTAGTAAAGTAACGACTGATCGGTATCACGAGGCTTTCCAACGGTTCGCTCCCGCCCTCACGACAGAGCAAACCCAAAAAGCGGTCAGCAAGCTGTTAGATGCCCATTTCAACGAGAATTTCACACCGGAAGTGTGGAAGAAGCTACATGGTTGCGTGGATCTCACCTCGCTCACCAGTACAGATACGAAAGAGCGTATCTGGAAGATGGTCGATCAAGTGAACGATTTCGAGGGTACTCGTCCAGATGTGCCTAACGTGGCTGCTATTTGTGTCTATCCCCTTTTTGTGAGTACCGTGAAGCAGGCACTCACAGCGGATCAGGTGAAGATCGCGGCGGTGGCTGGTGGTTTCCCCGCTTCGCAAACCTTTATGGAGGTGAAGATGGCGGAGGTATCCATGGCTATCATGGAAGGTGCTGATGAAATCGACATTGTGATGAATTTAGGCTATCTCATGGAAGAGAATTTCGACGAACTCACCGAGGAGATCCAAGAGATCAAGGAGCGTTGTGGTGAGGAGGTCAAGCTAAAGGTTATCTTGGAAACGGGAGCCTTAGAAAGCCCAGATCAGATCCGCAAGGCTGCGATCTTGGCCATCTATTCGGGGGCTGACTTTATCAAGACCTCCACAGGCAAAGGTTATCCCGGTGCTACACCTGAGGCCGTTTATACCATGTGTCGGGTGATTCGGGAATATGCCGAATTGAACGATCAAAAGGTCGGTATCAAAGTAGCTGGTGGTGTACGTAGCACAGAAGATGCCGTGCGTTATTACACCATTGTCAAAGAAGTCTTGGGCGAGGAATGGCTCAATAAATCGCTCTTCCGCATCGGAGCCAGTGGCTTGGTGGAAGACTTGGAGAAGCGGCTTATTTCTTCCGATGAATGATGAAATCGGCTAAAAGAGACAAGGAGAGGCGTGCGGCAGAATCAGGCAACTGTTGCAACGCCTCGATAGCCATTTCATAATAATGTTGCATCTGTTGCTCTGCATAAGCAATGCCGCCCTGCGTCTTGGCAAATGCGATCAAAGCCTCGACATGTTCCTCCGTAAAGTCTTTTCGCAAGATGATCTCCCGATAAGCCTTAGCCTCTCCCCCACCCTGCCGTAAGGCATAGAGCAAAGGAAGGGTGACTTTCCCCTCACGAATATCATTGCCGGTTGGCTTGCCGATCTGAGCCTCCTTAAAGTAGTCGAAGATGTCATCTTTGATTTGGAAACAATAGCCCAAATACTCGCCGATCTGGCGGCAAGTGGCAATCTGCTCATCGGATGCTCCAGCCGAGATCGCACCAATCTCCATGCAAGCGGAGAGCAGTGTGGCTGTCTTCTTTTTGATCACTTGTAAGTAGCATTGCTCATCCAGGATGCTCTCTTCAGCCGTTTCCAATTGTTTGATCTCTCCTTCCGAGAGGTCGCGTCCTAAGCTGGAGATGATGCCAATGATACGCAGGTCACCTGTATGGATGGAACGGATTAAGGCGGTGGAAAGGACATAGTCACCCACCAAGACAGAGATGCGATTGTCGAAGATGGCATTCAGCGATGGGACACCTCTCCGTTGCTTGGTCTCGTCGATCACGTCGTCATGAATCAATGTGGCTGTATGCAACAATTCCAATAAAACCGCAGCGTTAATCGAGTTGCTGGATACCTTACCACATGCCTTCGCTGTCAGTAATACTAACATCGGACGAATGTGCTTTCCCATAGAGCCCAGAATCTTATCTATTGCTGCTTGTAGCAAATTGGTTTGGCTGCGCAAAGAAGAGTCAAACTCCTCATGAAAACGATCCAACTCAGCTGCAATCGGCTGCACGATATGCTTTATCTCATCCATAATTATTTGCAAAGATGCGCAAAAGTAGCAAAAACTATCGAGTAAGCGAGTTTTTTCGTACATTTACACAGTTTTTCTGTAACTAAAACGTGTTAAATAGAGATGAAGCTATTCCTAATAGATGCATACGCACTGATCTATCGTTCCTATTACGCATTCCTCAAGAATCCACGTATTAATTCCAAAGGAATGAATACCTCCGCTATATTTGGATTCATCAATAGCCTGGAGGATGTGCTGAAACGAGAAAACCCTACGCACATCGCCGTGGCTTTCGATCCGCATGGACCTACGTTTCGTCATGAGGCTTTTGAGCAATACAAGGCGCAACGGGAGGAGACTCCAGAGGTGATTCGTCAATCAGTTCCTATTATTAAGGAGGTGATCGAGGCCTACAACATTCCAATTCTGGAGGTACCCCGTTATGAGGCGGACGATGTAATCGGTACGGTGGCTAAACAGGCGGCGCAAGAGGGCTTCGAGGTCTTCATGATGACACCCGACAAAGACTACGGGCAGCTGGTGGCTGACCATATATATATGTATCGTCCGAAGTTCGGAGGCGACTATGAGGTGTTGGGTGTCTCGGAGGTGTTGCAGAAATATAACCTGACCAGCACGGAACAGGTGATCGACCTGTTGGGCTTGATGGGCGATACGGCGGATAACATTCCCGGTTGTCCCGGTGTTGGTGAGAAGACCGCGCAAAAACTATTGGCCGAGTTTGGCAGCATCGACAACCTGCTTGCCCATACCGATCGGTTGAAGGGAGCGCAAAGAAAGAAGGTGGAGGAGAATCAGGAGCAGATACGTTTCTCCAAATTCTTGGCGACCATCAAGACCGATGTACCCATTACCTTTGACGCGAAGCTATGCGTGCGGGAGAAACCCAACGTAGCCCGCTTGAAAGCGATCTATACCGATTTAGAGTTTAAGACGTTTATTAACAAGTTGGAGGGTGAGCCGTCTAAGTCCAAAACCAAGGAGCCTGTTCAAGGCGATCTCTTTGCGATTTTTACGGACGAGGGGACGAGTGAAGAAAAAAATTCCACTCTCGCAGACTTAACGAGTACGCCTCATACCTATCATATCGTTGATACAGAGGAGAAAATAGCGGAATTAGGTCGTTTTTTAGCGAGTCAATCCTTTTTCGCTTTTGACACGGAGACCGATTCACTCGATCCTTTAAGTGCCAAACTGGTGGGTTGCTCTTTCTCTGTGGCCAAACAGGAGGCTTGGTATGTGCCCATTCCGGAAGCGGAAGCCGACGCTTTGGCGGTGCTTCGTCACCTCTCCCCTGCCCTGCAAGATCCACAGATTACGAAAATCGGCCAAAACATCAAGTTTGATATTTTGGTGATGCGCCATTATGGAGTAAAGGTGGCTGGAGCTTTGTGGGACACGATGATCGCCCATTACCTGCTCAACCCGGAGTTGCGTCATGGCATGGATTATTTGGCGGAGACCTACCTCCACTATCAGCCGAAGCCGATCGAGGAGTTGATTGGTCCGAAAGGAAAGGGACAACGCTCGATGCGCACGGTGCCTTTACAAGAAATCGCCGAATATGCCGCTGAGGATGCCGACATCACCTTGCAGTTGAAACATTACTTTGCGCCCAAGCTGGAGCAAGAGGGATTGCTGCCACTTTTCCAAGAGATCGAGATGCCTTTGATCTATGTGTTGGCAGATATGGAGGCGACCGGTGTGACCATAGACACGGAGGCCTTGAAACAATCTTCGGAGGCATTGACGGCACAGATGAATCAGATCGAGCAGGAGATTTATCAGTTGGCTGGAACGACTTTCAATATCAACTCCAGCAAACAGGTGGGCGAGGTTTTGTTTGAGCGGTTGAAGTTGGATGAGAAAGCCAAGAAGACCAAGAGCGGCAATTACAGTACGAGCGAGGATATTCTGGAGAAACTGCGCAGCAAACACCCGATCATCGACAAGCTCCTCTCCTATCGCGGCTTGAAAAAACTGTTGAGTACCTATATTGATGCGTTGCCGGCATTGATCCATCCCGATACGGGTAAGATCCATACCTCCTTCAATCAAGCGGTGACTGCTACGGGACGACTCAGTTCTACGAACCCCAATTTGCAGAACATCCCTGTGCGGGATGAGTTGGGACGAGAGATCCGGAAAGCTTTCATCCCGGAGCATGCGGATTGCCTCTTCTTCTCAGCCGACTATTCGCAGATCGAGTTGCGTATCATGGCGCACCTGAGCGAGGATCCGCACATGATTGAGGCCTTTCAGAGTGGGGCGGATATCCATGCCGCTACTGCGGCCAAGATCTATGGTGTTCCTGTTGCAGAGGTGACGAGCGACATGCGTCGGAAGGCGAAGACCGCTAACTTCGGTATAATCTATGGTATCTCTGTCTTCGGTTTGGCCGAGCGGTTGAACATCCCGAGGGGCGAGGCAAAGGAGTTGATTGAGGGTTATTTCAAGACCTATTCCCGCATCAAGGCCTATATGGAAGAGAGCATTGAGGTGGCACGTAAGCAAGGCTATGTGGAAACGATCTTCAAGCGTAAGCGTTTCTTGCCGGATATTCATTCGCACAATGCGGTTGTCCGAGGCTATGCCGAGCGAAATGCGATCAATGCCCCCATTCAAGGCAGTGCGGCTGACGTGATCAAGCTGGCCATGGTGCGCATCTTCCAACGTTTTGAGGCGGAAGGATTACGCAGCAAGATGATCCTTCAAGTACACGATGAGTTGAATTTCAACGTCTATCGAGAGGAAGCCGACCGTGTCAAGCAAATCGTTCTCGAAGAGATGGAGCATGTCATGTCGCTTCGTGT
>CAMGEM010000083.1 GCA_946055095.1 uncultured Parabacteroides sp.
TTCCTCTATATCCTCTATTTCGCCTTGCGTTGCAAGTAGAGACGTAGAGACGTTGGAGGTAAAATAGGAGGCGAAAAGGGGTGATGTTCACCATCAAGTAGGCAAGAAATCGAGGAAAAAATAATTGTTTGAAAAGTCGTTGCCGAATGCGAAATAATTTCTAAATTGCCGCACTTTTCAGAAGACATGGAAAAAACCAAACAAGTGTGTGCAAAGCTGAAAGGTTTTATTGATCTTAAATGTTAGTGCTATGGTACAGAAATTATTCATTAGGGACTTGACCTTGAGAGACGGTCAGCAATCGTCGTTCGCGACACGTATGAAACAATCACAGATTGACCGTGTCTTGCCCTATTACAAAGATGCCGGATTTTATGCCATGGAGGTATGGGGAGGTGCCGTCCCCGACTCCGTGATGCGCTACCTCAACGAGAGTCCGTGGGACCGTTTGGAGAAGATCAAAGCGGCCGTTGGCGACACCTCCAAATTGACCGCCTTGTCTCGTGGACGAAATTTGTTTGGTTACAGTCCCTACACCGACGAGATCATCGAAGGTTTCTGTCGCAACTCCATCGCCTCGGGGTTGGGTATCATGCGAATCTTCGATGCGCTCAACGATGTGGACAATGTGAAATCGACTATTAAGTATGTCAAGAAGTTTGGTGGAATAGCGGATTGTGCCGTCTGCTACACCATCGATCCCCACTTCACGACAATGGAGCGTCTCAAAGCCTTCCTCAAGGGGAAACCCCTGCCGAAAGCGGTCTTTACGGATGCTTACTTCCTCGACAAGGCGAAGCAGATGGAGGCGCTTGGAGCGGATATGATCACCATCAAGGATATGAGCGGCCTGATCCCACCGAAACGGGTGGCTGGCTTGATCCGACTTTTCAAGAAGAACCTGCATGTGCCGATTGACTTCCACACCCATTGCACGCCGGGTTACGGCTTGGCTTCGGTCTTGTCTGCCATCGTGAACGGGGTGGATATTGTCGATACGAATATCTGGTATTTCGCTGGAGGTCCGGCGGCTCCCGCCATCGAGTTGATCTATCTCTTCTGCCAGAAGATGCAGATTGACTGCGGTGTCCAGATGGAGGCCGTGGCGAAGATCCGGGAGGAGCTGAAAAGTATTCGCAAGGAGCTGGAGCCGTTCGATGCCGTGAAGCAGTTCCCGAACGCTTTTGATCCGTTGAAAGACAAACTGCCGGCTGAGATCGACCAGGCACTTGATCGGGCGATCGCTTTGGCGAAGTCGGAACAAGAGGAGGAATTGCTGGCCGTTTGTCACAAGATCGAGCAATACTTCAATTTCCCGAAACCGAATGAGTTGGTGAAGAACGCGGAGATTCCGGGTGGTATGTACACCAACATGGTGGCGCAGCTCAAGCAGCTCAAGGCAGAGGATATTTTGGAGAAAGCCATGACACTGATTCCTACGGTGCGTTTGGCGGCCGGTTTGCCTCCCTTGGTGACACCGACCAGCCAGATCGTGGGTGCGCAAGCCGTCAACTGTGCGCTGGATCAGCGGGCGGGGAAGGCGATGTACACCAACGTCTCCAACCAGTTCGTGAATTTGGTGAAGGGTGAGTATGGCAAGACCCCTGTCCCCGTAGATCCGGAGTTCCGCTTGAAGATCGCCGGCGTGCGTGAGGAGACCCCTTATGACACCTCCCGCTATCAGATGCAACCCAACCCTGTTCTGGAGGATTGCGGTGGCGTGAAGTTGGCGGAGAACGAGAAGGAGTTGCTGCTGTTAGAGCTCTTCCCCTTGGTGGCGAAGACCTTCCTGACCAACTTGAAGAGGGAGCGTTATCAAGCTACGCAAGCGGTTAAACAGCCGGAAGAGGCCGCTCCAGTGGCGAAAAAGCAACCCATCACTGGTCATGTGATCGCCGCTCCGATGCCGGGACGTGTCTTGAGCGTCAAGGTGAAACCGGGCGACACCGTGAAACGCAACCAGGAGCTCTTGGTCTTGGAGGCGATGAAGATGGAGAATAGCATCATGGCGGATAAGCCGGGTGTGATCAAGCAGGTGCTTGTTGGCGATGGCGAGAGCGTAGGTGCGGATGCTCCCTTGGTGGAATTTGAATAAGTGATCGCTGTCACATGTTGACCCTAAGGAGGCGAACTTCCCTGTGCAAAGGTTCGCACCCTTAGGGTTGTTTTTTCTTTTAAACTTGGGTTCTGCTTTATTTATGCTAATTTTGCAATGGATAATCAACGGGTTTTTAAATCATGAGAATACATCAATACATCTGCAGCGTGGCCATCGGGTTGGTGCTGGGCGCATGTACGTCGCAGGAGGAGCAGTATGATGCCTCCGGGATATTCGAGACCACTGAGGTAATCGTGTCAGCCAAAGGGACGGGTGAGTTGCAATCGTTCCAAGTGGAGGAGGGGCAAGCGGTGCGACAAGGGGAGGTGTTGGGATGGATCGACACCCTGCAACTCTCGTTGAAAGATCGGCAGCTGGCGGCCTCCCTGTTGGCCACTGAGAGCAAGCGGCTCGATGAGAAGCGCCAAGTGGCGCACCTGCGTCAGCAAATCGAGAACCTGCAACGGGAGAAAGAGCGCTTCACCACCTTGCTGAACGCTAAAGCGACGACCGCCAAGCAGGTGGATGACATTGACTACCAGATCAAGGTGCTACAGAATCAATTAGTGGCGACACAAGAGCAGATCAACAGTTCCAACAGCAGTCTTTCCCGCCAAAGCGAGAGCATCCAGGCACAACGGGCGCAGATGGAGGATCAAATACGCAATGCCATGATCTCCAGTCCTATCACGGGAACGGTCTTGACCAAGTATGCGGAGCAAGGGGAGTTCGCGGTTCCGGGCAAGGCGCTGTTCAAAGTGGCCGACGTGAGCCAGATGAAGCTCCGTGCTTATATCACCGCCGATCAATTAACGCAGTTGCAGATCGGTCAAGCAGTAGCGGTTTATGCGGATCGTGGCATAACCGATCGAAAGCGTTATGCGGGACGGGTGGTTTGGATTGCCGACAAGGCGGAGTTCACCCCGAAAACCATACAGACACGCAACGAGCGAGCCAATTTGGTGTATGCCGTGAAGATCGCCGTCGAGAACGATGGCTTCATCAAGCGAGGCATGTATGGGGAGGTACGCTTTGAGGAGGAATGAGGCATTACAAAATTACAAATTACAGATTACAAATTGGGGTGAGGGGTTCATGCAAAACGCAAAACTCATCATTCATCATTCAAAGGAGATGATTCTTTCGGTAAAGGAGCTGAAGAAGCGTTACGGCAAGGTGGAAGCGTTGCGGGGGATCTCTTTCGAGGTGGAAGAGGGAGAGATCTACGGGTTGATCGGACCGGATGGAGCGGGCAAGACCACGCTGTTTCGGATCCTGACCACGCTGCTGTTGGCCGATGGAGGAACAGCAACCGTGGATGGCTTGGATGTCGTGACGCAATACAAGGAGATTCGCCAACGGATCGGCTACATGCCCGGTCGTTTCTCGCTCTATCAAGACCTATCGGTAGAGGAGAACCTCCAGTTTTTCGCGACCATCTTCGGCACGACCATTCAAGCGAACTACGCTTTGGTGGCCGACATCTATCGGCAGATCGAGCCCTTCAAGGATCGCAAGGCGGGCAAGCTCTCGGGGGGTATGAAACAGAAGTTGGCCCTGTCGTGCGCCTTGATCCATGCGCCACGGGTGCTGTTCCTCGATGAACCCACAACCGGGGTGGATCCCGTCTCTCGCAAGGAGTTTTGGGCGATGTTGAAGAAGCTGCAGCGGGAGCAGGGGATCACGATCGTGGTCTCTACGCCCTATTTGGACGAGGTGCGGCAATGCGACCGCATCGCTTTCCTGCATGAGGGAGAGATCCGTGGGATCGGCACACCGGAGGAGATCCTGCAACGCTTCGCAGACATCTTCTGTCCCGCGTCGTTGAACCATACCACGACGCAAGCGGAGTCGGAGGCGGCGATCGAGGTCAGCCATTTGGTCAAGACCTTCGGCGATTTCCGGGCGGTGAACGACATCTCTTTCAGCGTGAGGCGAGGGGAGATTTTCGGCTTCTTAGGGGCGAACGGAGCGGGCAAGACCACGGCCATGCGGATGCTCTGTGGGTTGAGCCGTCCGTCGGCGGGCGAGGCCACGGTAGCCGGCTTCGATGTCTATCGGCAGACGGAGCAGATCAAGCGGCACATCGGCTACATGAGCCAGCGCTTCTCGCTCTACGACGATCTGACCGTCTATGAGAACCTACGACTGTTTGGAGGCATCTACGGGTTAAGCGGTAAAGCGATCCGGGAGAAAGCCCGGCTGCTGTTGGAGGAGTTGGGATTGGCGGCTGAACGGGATACGTTGGTGCGCTCCTTACCGTTGGGATGGAAACAGCGGCTCGCCTTCTCGCAAAGCATCTTCCACGATCCCCAGATTGTCTTCCTCGATGAGCCAACCGGGGGTGTGGATCCGGCCACTCGTCGCCAATTCTGGGAGTTGATCTATCGGGCGGCCGATCGGGGTATCACGGTGTTCGTCACCACGCACTACATGGACGAGGCGGAGTATTGCGACCGCATCAGCATCATGGTGGATGGCGAGATCAAAGCACTCGACACACCCGCCGCCTTGAAGCAACAGTTTAATGCACCGACGCTCTATGAGGTCTTCCTGCAATTGGCACGAGCGGCGAAGAGGAGCGAGGGTTAGTAAATTAAAAATACGATGAAGCGATTTTTTTCATTTGTCAGAAAAGAGTTCTATCATATCTTCCGCGATAAGCGCACGATGCTGATCCTGTTGGTGATGCCGATCGTGATGATCGTGCTTTTCGGTTTTGCGATCACCACGGAGGTAAAGAATGCCCGATTGGCCATTCTCGACTATTCACAAGATGCCGTGACTACCCGCATTCGGGAACACTTCGCACAGAATCGCTACTTCACGTTGGAGGCTGAGCTGTTCGACGATGCAGCTATTGATCGCCTTTTCCGAGAGAATAAGATTGATGTGGTGTTGGTCTTCCATGATCATTTTGCGGGAGAGTTACGCCACTCCGGACAAGCCTCCGTACAGTTGCTGACCGATGGCTCCGAACCCAATCAAGCGGCGATGCGCACGGGGTATGCCAGCCAGATCTTAGCCACCTTTGCGCAACGCTATGCGGAGGAGATGGGTATGGAACCGACCTTCCAGATTGTACCGATCACCCGTATGCTCTATAATCCACAGAGCAAGAGCGAATACAACTTCGTGCCCGGCGTTATTGGCTTGATCCTGATGCTGATTTGTGCCATGATGACCAGTATCTCCATTGTGCGTGAGAAGGAGATGGGTACGATGGAGGTGCTCTTGGCCTCCCCATTGCCACCTATCGTCATTGTGTTGGCGAAGTTAGTACCCTATTTCGTGATCTCCTGTCTCAACCTCACGACCATCTTGCTGCTCTCCACCTTCCTGCTACACATCCCCATTGCGGGAAGTCTGATCGGGTTGGTGGCGATCACGCTGCTCTATATTTTGGTGGCTTTGCTCCTTGGGTTGTTCATCTCCACCTTAGCGAACAGTCAGTTGGCGGCCATGTTGCTCTCGCTGTTGCTCATCGTGCCGACGGTTTATCTCTCCGGGTTGGCCTTCCCGATCGAGAGTATGCCGGAGGTGTTACAACGCATCTCAAACATTGTCCCTGCTCGTTGGTATATTGCAGTCGTGCGAAAGTTGATGATCCAAGGGGTGGAGATGCGTTATGTCTTGCATGAGACCGCCGTGTTGGCGTTGATGGCGGTAGTGCTGTTGTTGGTTTCCTGGAAATTGTTTAAAACCCGCTTATAATCTCTCCGAATATGATCCTTCCTTATCTCATCGAAAAAGAGTTCAAACAGATGATGCGAAACATCATCCTGCCGATCGTCTTTATCGTCCTGCCGATTGGTATGATCAATTTGATGCCTCGGGCGGCTACGCAGGAGGTAAAGAATTTGACCATCAGCGTGATCGACAACGACCATAGCACCTGGTCGCAACGTTTGATCCAAAAGCTGTCGGCCTCCACCTCTTTTTCATTGACGGATGTCTCATCGACTTACGACGCTGCCTTGCATCGGGTGGAGGCTGGCGAAGCCGATTTCATCGTGGAGATTGAGCCCGATTTCGAGCGGAACTTGGTGCGAGAGGGAGTGAGTCGTGTGCTGATCTCCGCCAATGCGGTCAATGGCGTGAAGGCGGGGTTAGGATCTTCTTATCTCTCGCAGATTATCACCGACTATGCGACGGAGTTGCGGGAGGAGCAGGGTGCGGTGGCTTCGGCTGTCAGCCAGCCGGGGTTGACCGTAGCTCCCCGTTATCTCTACAACGCCACATTAGATTATAAATGTTTCATGATTCCCGGGTTGATCGCCATGCTTTTGGTGCTCATCGTCGGATTCCTACCTGCGCTCAACATCGTAGGCGAGAAGGAGAGGGGCACCATTGAGCAAATCAACGTGACTCCCATTGGTCGTTTTGTGTTTATCTTCTCGAAGCTGATTCCTTACTGGGCGGTGGGTCTCTTCATTTTGTCCTATTCCATGCTGTTGACTCGGTTGATCTACGGCTATGTGCCTGCGGGCAATATCGGGTTGATCTATCTGTTCGCCACGCTCTTTATTCTTGTCGTGTCGAGTCTGGGGTTGATTGTCTCCAACTATTCCGATACGGCTCAGCAAGCCGCCTTGGTGATGTTCTTCTTTCTGGTCATCTTCATCCTATTGAGTGGTTTGCTGACTCCCATCGCCAGTATGCCGAGGTGGGCGCAAACCATCACCTTTCTGAATCCCCTCCGCTATTTCATTGAGGTGATGCGCTCCCTCTACCTCAAAGGTAGTACCTTCCACGACCTCCTGCCCAACTTCCACGCGCTCTCCCTCTACGCTATTCTCGCTTGGATCTGGGCCATCTGGAGTTATCGGAAGGTGGGATAAGCCCCATATCCCCTAAAAAACATTAAAACGATGAAGATTTATGCCGGGAAAGTATGTTGTATAACATAAAGTCTCTATATTTGCAACGTGTTTTTCATGGTATTAGATTTAAGGTTAACAATTGAAATTGGCTGTCCGTGATGGATGGCCTTTTTTATTGGTATCTATGCCATTTTGCACGACTGCTATTTCCCCTTGGCCACATAATCTTTGATTGCTTTGGAGAGCGCTATCCAATGCTCTTCGGTCATGCCGTTGCCCGTGAACAGACAGATGCCGGCTGCACCGCCTTCGAGTGAGGTCACCGTGGCTTCCGCAATCTCAGAGGGGAGCAAGCCTGAACCTTCCGGATCGGTGATCTTATCCTTGTTTCTCCAGTCGTGGCAGATGAAGAGACCGCTATAAACGGGAGTACCCTTAGCGGATACGCTCTTTGCCTCCTCAGCGGCCATTTCGCCGACCCAAGCGGGTGAGGCTAAATAGAAGTCGTTGTAGTTCATGGGGAAAACGGCATCGACATTCCACTCGTTCCATTGCTGGCGCACCATCCAAACGGCATGGCTGTCAGGGCCGGGGAACACGTCGGCACTCACCTTTTTACCCATGGCGTGCACAGCGTCACAGATGTGGTTGACTAACCGGGTGACATTGTCACAACGCCACTTCGCCCACGCCTTGACCGTATCGGGCTCTGCTGTCGCACGGATGTCGATGCCTGTCTCCGCCTTGAAATCCGCTACGCACTGGTCGCAATAACAGAAATCGGCCTTCGGATATTCCTTGTCCATCACCAAGCCATACTTGTCCCACAAGCCACGGCTGAGGATCACGTCGGCATAACGAATGTAGTCGAGCTGCACATAATCCACTTCCGGGATGGCAGCGATCTGTTGCACCTTCTTGGTAAGGAACTCCGCCACCTTGGGATTGCGAGGGTCTAACGTGGTGTAGTAGGGGACGTAAGGCGGTTTGTCGTAGGCCGATTCACCCAAACGGTTCACGGTGTACATCGTAGAGTCAACCCCCTCTTGCTTTGGGTTCTGCACCATCATGGGGCACCACGCATGGAACTCAAGACCATATTCCTTCGCCAAGCGGGCAGCCGTGTCCGCATTAGCCACGTTGAATCCCACGTTGATACAGACACCCTTCAAGCCATACGCTTTGTATTGGGCGAAATGTTCACGCAGTTGAGCCGAGCCGCCATAACCCTCCCAGGCATAGACGGGTACATCCTTCACGTCAATACTTGGCTGGCACGCTGCAAAGGTGAGCAATGCCAACACTCCGAATACAAATTTTTTCATGATCAATAATGTCTTTAGTGATAATTATTTGTGATTAGTCATTGATTTGCGGTTATCGACGACGCAGGTAACCATCCGCATCGATATAGATCTGTTTACCATCGGCCTTCGTCACGGTGATCTCATAGTTGCGACTGATCGCTTCCACGCTCAATTGGGCACCCTCTGGCAGCATCGCCCACTCCTTGTCGGTCAATCCGAATTGCCACACAGTGGAATAGTAGCGACCCGTCTTCCGGAACTGCTCCTCTTGCGCATAGAACATCGCCCAAAGCAGGCGCTCAATCTCAAAATCAGCTGGGTAAGCAAACGACACATTCGCTTCGCTTGTGCCTACGGTTTGGTCGCTCAGATAGACAAAGCCCCACCGCTCCGGCATGTGCATAGCGATCTGCCCCGTGGAGCCCCACGTCCAGTTGTCCTCGGGCAGATACTTGCCATCCGCCCCTTTCTTGCGTTGATATTTCCCATTCACCAAATCGAATTGCCACTCCACTCTTGAGAAGCCCACACGCAGGTAGTTGCCCGCTTGCAAGTAATTCTCGAAACTCTGTGCGATGGCCTTGCGGGGGATGGCAAACTCGGCTGTCCAACCCTGGTCTTCGTCCTTAGGGTTGTTGAGCGTACCATGCACTTGGGTCGCCACTTTCATACCGGGGCAATCCCATTGGAACTGCACGAACGTAGGTGTTGGGGCTCGATAGGGTTTCTCGATGGCCAGATCGAAGAGGGTACCTAAGGCATTCACCTCAATCTCGAAATAGTTGTGCGCATCGCCGTCGGGGTCGATAAAGATCTCAAAATCGTTGTTGTAATAGACCACCTCGTCGTGCTGCTTGATGTCAGCCCAGACGTGCGGATCGGAAAGCTCCGCACCCACGTAGAGGTATTCCTCATCCCAGAGCATCTTCACTTGGGTCTCATAGCGTGGCGCAGGGAATCCCTCGCCGCTGATATCGACAAAGGCGTTGGAGGTCTCGGCGTGCTTCCACGACGACTCGTTGAGCTTGCCATCCACCTTGATAGGATCGGTCGCCCGGTAACAGACATAATGGTTGGGCATCGTCAGAAAACGTGCGTATTTCTCGGTAATAGGTTGGGCCTTAGCTGCTATGGCCATGGCGCACAAAGTCAAGACTGAAAGGATTCGTTTCATGAGCTATATTTTGATTGGTTTATGTTTTGCCACTGTTTCTCAGCACTTTTCGGAATGCTGCACAAACATACAAAAAATATGGCTCATTGTCTCACAAAACATTGCCCATAATTTCACAAAACGTTGCCCGTAGAAATAAAAAACGTTGCCCGTGGTTTTAGAAAACATTGCCCATGGTTTTTTCGGCGGTTGCCCGTCATTTTTCAAAACCATGGGCAATAAAAATTGAGCGAGATACTTATACCGGTTGCACAGCCAATCGGGTAGCTGATTACGGGAAAAAGCCGTATCTTCGCCGCACAAAAAAGGAGTGATGCTTATGAAAACAGAAATGGACCCCGCAAAGACTTCTCGGGGAGCGGCTTTCTCGCTGTGGATGAAATCACCTATGCCGATGGTGACATTGACCAAGACGATGGACGTGAGTCGGTTGGTGCGTTTCGCCAAACGAAACGGGATGAAGTTTAACATGCTGCTATGTTGGTGTATCGGTAGGGCAGCCAGCCGTATCGACGAGTTTTTCCTGCTGCCCGAGGGCGGCAAGCTGATGCGTTATGACCGGTTGGCGATCAACGTGATCGTGCCGAATCGGCAAGGGGGCATCAACTCCTGCGACATCCTGTTCACGGAGGATTTGCGGCAATTCAATGCCGACTATGTGCGGTTGACGGCACAGGTGGCTGAGGCTTGCAAGAGCGAGTTTCGGGAGGAGGCGATGGTGGTAGGCACCTCAGCCATGATCCAGACGGAGTTAGACAGCATCGTGAACCAATACACCGACCTGTTTTGCAATCCGATGGTATTATGGGGAAAGTATCGGTCAGGCTTTTGGCGCACGACCCTCCCGATCTCTTTCCAATTCCACCATGTGCAGATGGATGGTGCCCATGCCGCCCGCTTCTTGGAAGCGTTGCAGCGGGAGATTCGTCAACTGCATTAGCAGCCCTTCTGCTCTCTCAAAAAGGCCAAAGCCTTCTCCATATCTTCGGGGGTAT
>CAMGEM010000084.1 GCA_946055095.1 uncultured Parabacteroides sp.
GGACCCTCTGATTAACAGTCAGATGCTCTAACCGACTGAGCTAAGGAAGAATGTTTCTCAACCTCGATAAGCATGTGCCCCTCTCGAAATTGCACTGCAAAAGTACGGGCTATTTTCGAAATATGCAATATCTTTGCGGAAAAATTGAGAAAAAAATGAAGATTGTAGGATTAGGAAACGCCTTGATGGATGTTTTACTGCAATTGAAGCAGGAGGAAATCTTGTCGGAGATCGGCATCCAAAAAGGAGCTATGGATATGATTAACAGGGAGCAAATGATTGCCATTCGCCAGCGACTGACCGATTGCCCACGCACGCAAGCACCGGGAGGCTCCGTTTGCAACACGATGCGTGCTTTGGCCTATTTGGGCGCGGAAGCGGGCTTTATCGGCAAAATCGGTACGGACGCTATCGGTGCATACTACGAGGAGGCCTTGCGCAAGGCCCATGTCCATCCCCATTTCATCCGGACAACAGGCGAATCGGGTAGCTGCACGGTGATGATCTCTCCGGATGGCGAGCGCACCATGGGCACCTTCTTAGGCCCGGCTCCCACCATTGCGCCGGATGAGATCAGCGAGGAGCTGTTGCGCGACTACCATATTATATATATAGAGGGTTATTTGATCGTCAACGAGCCTTTGGTGCGCACCACTATGGAAAAGGCGAAACGGTTAGGCTTAAAGGTGGCTCTCGACCTCTCCAACTTCAATATCGTCAATGGCTTCAAGCCGTTGTTAGAGGAGTTGATCCCCCGCTATGTGGATATTCTCTTCTCCAACGAGAGCGAGGCGGCTGCCTACACTGGTCTGCCTGCGGAAGAGGCGGTACTGGCGTTGGCCAAGCAGGTGGAGGTAGCGATCGTCACCATTGGCAAACGAGGCTCCTTGGTGGCCTCAGCCGGAACGTGTTATGCCATAGCCGCTGAAGGCGGTAAGCCGATCGACACGACCGGAGCTGGCGACAACTTCGCGGCCGGATTCCTCTATGGGCAATCCGTAGGTGCCTCGTGGGCACAAAGCGCACAGATTGGCTCTACCCTCTCCGGCTATGTGATCGACGTGGTCGGACCGCAGATTCCTGATGCGAAATGGCCGGAGATCCAGGAAAAAGTAAAAGCGATTTTAAATTAAAGAGAATATGACACAAAGAAAAGGAGGCTGGCTGATCTGCCTTTGTCTCTTTGCCACAGTGGTATGGGCACAACGAGACAACCGTTTCGAGGTCAGCAAGCAATTGGAGATTTTCAACTCCGTACTGAAAGAGGTTGAACTGTTTTATGTGGATTCGCTCGATGTAGAGAAGAGCGTCAGACGAGGCATCGATGCCATGCTGAGAGGCTTAGATCCCTACACGGAGTATTTCCCCGAGCAAGATATGGAGGAGTTGGATTTGATCACGACCGGCGAGTATGGCGGTATCGGATCGCTGATCCGTCAGCGCGACAACAACGGGCGGGTGATGATCGCTGAGCCTACGGAAGGCATGCCCGCTGATTTGGCGGGGCTTAAAGCAGGCGACCTGATCTTGAAGATCGACACGATCGATGTCTCCTCCGCTCCCAGCGCACGAGTCAGCTCCTTGCTGAAGGGTGTGCCCAACACCAAGATGACCCTCACGATCCAACGGCCGGGCGAGAAGAAGCCCCGCAAGATCGCCATCACACGCAAGCAGATCTCTACCCCGCAGGTGACCTATTACGGGGTGCGAGGCGACCATGTCGGTTATATCTATTTGAAGTCGTTCACGATCAAGAGCGCGCAAGAGGTGAAGGAGGCCTTCTTAGACCTGAAGCAAAACCACGGCATACAGTCGTTGATCCTCGACCTCAGAGGGAATGGCGGTGGTGTGCTGGAAGGTGCTGTTCAGATCGTGAGCCTGTTCGTGCCGAAAGGGAGCGAGGTGCTGAACACCAAGGGCAAAGTGAAGCAGTGGGATCGTACCTACCGCACCTCCACAGAGCCGATCGACACAGTCATGCCGTTGGCCATCTTGATTGACGGGGGCACAGCCTCGGCCGCCGAGATTGTCTCCGGCTCCTTGCAGGATATGGATCGGGCGGTGCTCTTGGGCGAACGCTCGTATGGCAAAGGTTTGGTGCAATCCTCTCGCGACCTGCCCTATAACGGCAAGCTCAAGGTGACGATGAGCAAATATTACATCCCCAGTGGCCGCTGCATCCAACAGCTCGACTACTCACACCGCCAAGAGGATGGCAGTGTGGCCGCCATTCCGGATAGCCTGACCAAGGTGTTCTACACGAAGAACCAACGCCCGGTGCGTGATGGGGGTGGCGTGCGACCGGAGTTTGAGGTGAAAGCACCAGAGCTACCAACCATGATCTACTACTTGGCCGCAGACACAGTGCTCTTCGACTTTGTCACCGAATGGGCACAGCAGCATCCGCACATCGCACCGATCGAGGAGTTTACCGTGAGCGACGCAGACTTCGAGGCTTTCAAGGCTTACGCCAAGGAGAAGCAGTTCACCTACGACCGACAGAGCGAGAAGGCCCTGCAAAAGCTGAAAGAGATCGCCACGTTCGAAGGCTATTTAGCTGACGACAGCACAACCTTCAAAGCTTTGGAGGCTCGCTTCACCCCTAACTTGGAGCAGGATTTCGACCGCTTCAAGAAGGAGGTGAAAAAGACCATGGCCACCGAGATTGTCAAGCGGTATTACTACCAGCGGGGTGAGCTGCAGGAGAGCTTGAAAGATGACGCTGTCTTGGAGAAGGCGCTGCAAGTCTTGGCCGATCCCGAGCTGATGAAAAAGACATTGAGTAAGCCGGAATAGTTTTCTCCCTCGGTTGCCCGACAAAAAGGGATGTATCCAAGGGAAAGATCTTTTCGCATCCCATCGGAAAAGCGCTCGACTCCCGATGATTTTTCCGTTCCGCACTGCGGAATGGCCGTTCAACACTGTGGAACGGACGTTCGGCTGTGTGGAACGGACGTTCCAAACAATGGAACGGAAAACAGATCGTATTCCATCGACTTTTCTTAGGGGATGCAGGCAGAAGTTCATCCCGCAGGAAACCGAAAAAGACCGGCAACGAAAACCAAAAGAAAGGGGCTGCCCAGCCGAGATGATCGGCCAAGGTCAGCCCCTTTCTTTTGCTTGTTTCTCTCCCGAAAGGGAATCAGTCCATCAAGTGCGTAATGGGAATCTCCCGTTTAATACTTTGCCGCAACGAGATCAACGTCTCTGTCGCCGTCACACCGGGGATCTCCTGGATACGCGTGTTCAGCAACTCCATCAAATGCTCGTTATCACGCGCATACAACTTAATCAACAGGGTATAGGGACCTGTCGTGAAATGACACTCTACTACTTCGGGAATCTTCTCAAACTCAGGCACAACATCCTTGTACATTGAGCCCCTCTCCAATTTGACGCCGATATAGGTGCAGGTGTTGTATCCCAGGATCTTGGGGTTGATGTGATAGCCGGAACCCACAATCACATTCATATCCATCATACGCTGCACACGTTGGTGAATAGCCGCACGAGATACACCGCACTCTTCCGCAACATCTTTAAAAGGGATTCGGGCATTCTTTGAAATAATGTTCAGGATTTGCCGATCCAGTTTATCAATCTTCTCCATGTTTTACACGTACTATATTTATATGCTTTCAGATTTGAGGTATCAAAAGTATGTATTATTTTTGAATGAGATAGCATAATGAAAGAAAAAAGTAGGTATTTAATAAAAAATAGCGGGCAAAACATGCTATTTAGCATATTCTGCCCGCTGCTTCTGATTAATTAAGCAATCGTTTGCTTACAATTTATTTTTTCGCGTCAGCCTTGATTACCTCCAACAGCTCAACCTCAAACTTCAATACGCTGTTCGGCTTGATGTCTTGACCTGCGCCACGCTCGCCATAAGCCAACTCTGAAGGAATCCAGAAGATGTATTTTGAGCCGGCAGGCATGATCTGCAAGCCCTCCGTCCAGCCCTTGATCACCTGGCTCACACCGAACTCAGCCGGCTCACCACGATCTACGGAGCTATCGAACTTCGTGCCGTCGAGCAACGTACCGGTGTAATGTACCTTCACACGATCCTCAGCGGTCGGCTTCACACCCGTACCCTCGGTAATCACCTGATACTGCAAGCCGCTCTCGGTCGTGATCACGCCCTCTTTCGTCTTGTTCTCAGCCAAGAATTTCTCGCCCTCCTCTTTCGATTTAGCGGCCTCACGAGCCTGAGCCTCTACGAAATAGGTTTGCAGATATTGTTGCGCCTCCTGCGGCGTCATCTTCATAGCGGCAGAATCACCCTTGATAGCCTGGATGAAACCAGCGATCAAATCGTCCACATTGGCCTCGCCACCGGGCAGGGTCTTCAAGTTCTCTTTGTAGCCAGCACCGGTGCTGATACCAATCGCATAACTGGCGCTATCCACAGCGCTCTTTAAGCTGGCGCTCTTGTGTGAACCACCACAAGAGGTGAATGTCGTGCCCATAGCCACAAGCGCTACGGCCACCAAAACACTTACTTTCTTCATTTTTCTTTCTTACCTTTATTATATTACTTTACGATGTCTAACAATTCCACGTCGAAAATCAAGGTACTGTTCGGCTCGATCACATCGCCCGCCCCATGCTCGCCATACGCCAAGTTGGAGGGGATAAACAGACGCCACTTAGAGCCTACCGGCATCAACTGCAACGCCTCTACCCAACCCGGGATCACCTGCGAAACGCCGAATGTAGCCGGCTCTCCACGCTGCACAGAGCTATCAAATACCGTGCCATTGATCAACGTACCGTGATAGTGACATTTCACCTTATCGCTGGCTGAGGGTTTCGCCCCCGTTCCCTGCTTCAGGATCTCATATTGCAATCCGCTCGGCAACTCAACCACGCCCGCCTTGTGACGGTTGATCTCCAAGAACTCCGCACCCGCCTGTTTGTTGATCTCCAAACGCTCCTGTTGCAGCTTCATGAAATAGTCGTTGATAACCTGTTTTGCCTCCTCATAGCTGATAGCTGGTTGCTTCTCGCCCAAGACATCCTCCAAGCCCTTCACAAAATCCTCCACTTGGAGCTTCTTGATGCCAGAGTTCTGGAAATTGTTTCCGATGCTTAACCCCAGCGCGTAACTTACTTTGTCCATATTTTTCTTCTAACTGTTTATGAGCGACAAAAGTAATGCTTTTCGGCATATTAAACAGCCTTTTCTCCGAAGAAAATCGTACCTTCGCCACAAGGATTTCCTATACATCATATAAATAAAGTAGAATATGAAAAAGTTAGTCGTACTTACAGGTGCCGGCATGAGTGCGGAGAGCGGCATCTCCACCTTCCGTGATTCAGACGGTCTTTGGATGAATCATCGCGTTGAGGATGTGGCGACTCCCGAGGGGTTTATGAAAAATCCCCAGTTGGTGTTAGACTTCTACAACGCCCGCCGCAGAGAGGTGATTGAGGCAAAACCCAACGCCGGCCATTTAGGTCTGGCGGCCTTAGAGCCCTATTTTGACGTGCGTATCGTGACGCAAAACATTGACAACCTGCATGAGCGGGCAGGCAGCAAACTGGTGATCCACCTGCATGGCGAGGTGATGAAGGCCTGCACGATGAAAGACCAAGAGACGACCTACGACCTCTCACCTGAGCATCCAGACATTCACCTCGGTGATAAGGATCGGTATGGCGATCAGTTGCGTCCCTTCATCGTTTGGTTCGGCGAGCCGGTGCCAATGATTGGGTTAGCTATCGACTGGATGCAGGAATCGGACATTGTGGTGGTGATCGGTACTTCCCTGAATGTCTATCCAGCTGCCGGATTGCTCAACTACGTCCGCAATGGCCAACCGATCTATCTGATCGACCCTAAGGAGGTGAATACCTATCGGACAGACGTTACCCACCTGAAAATGGGCGCATCAGAGGGTGTGAAGAAATTGACCGAGATACTGTTGGGCAAATAGCAAATTCACAGCAGAATCTCAAAAAAGCTATCAGTCATTAGGGTTTTATCCAAATCATTTGTATTTTTGCGGCTAATTTTTCGCAAACAAATAACATTTGGATAAAACCCATGACAGACAAATACAAAAGGCCCTCGCTGTGGCTCTCTCTGCTACCGATAGCCACCTTAGTAGGCCTATTAGCCATCGCCATTTACCTTTTTCAAGGCGACGCCTTAGGAGGTGCCAGTCAGATAGTCTTGCTGCTCGCTACCGCGCTGTGTACGGCCATCGCCTATTTTTGCTATGGCATACGTTGGGCAGTCATTGAAGCACAGATCGCTAAGAACATCTACGGGATCGCCCCTTCGGTACTGATCCTGCTGCTGATCGGCACCTTATCGGGAACCTGGATGATCAGTGGTGTCGTTCCCTCACTGATTTACTACGGGTTACAAGTCATGCAGACCGACTTCTTCTTGGTTGCCTGCTGCGTGCTCTGTAGCATCGCATCGGTGATGACCGGCAGCTCGTGGACCACGATCGCCACCATTGGCATCGCCTTGGTGGGCATTGGTGAGGCACAAGGCTTCTCCACCGGATGGATTGCGGGAGCGATCATCTCGGGAGCCTATTTTGGCGATAAGATGTCGCCGCTGTCAGACACGACGGTCTTAGCCGCCTCGGTGACAGACACCCCCCTCTTCTCGCACATCCGCTACATGACGCTGACCACCGTCCCCTCCATGGTGATCACCTTACTTGTGTTCAGCATCGCTGGATTCTCTCGGTCGGCCATAGACAGCGATCAGATTATGCGTTTCTCCACCGACCTGCAACAGAGCTTTCACATCACCCCTTGGCTGATGGTGATTCCGCTCGTAACCGGATTCATGATTGCCAAAAAGATCCCTTCCATCGTGGTGCTTTTCCTTTCCTCGCTAATGGCCGGCCTGTTTGCGGTGCTCTTTCAGCCCCAGCTGCTGCTCGACATTGCCGGGAGTAGCGAGGCGCACCTACTCGCCTATGTCAAAGGATTATTGATGACCTTCTACGACAGCACCCAGGTTGAGACCGGCAACGAGACACTTAACAGCTTGGTCTCCACCCGTGGCATGGTCGGCATGTTGAATACGATCTGGCTGATCATCTGCGCCATGTGTTTCGGAGGAGCCATGTCGGCCAGTGGCATGTTGAAGAACATCACGCAACTCTTCCTCCGCTTCATGCGGGGACGCACCAGCATGGTGGCTTCTACGGTGGCATCAGGTATCTCGCTGAACCTCTGCACAGCGGATCAGTTCATCGCTATCATCCTGAACAGCGAGATGTTCAAAGAGGTGTATAAGCAACGGGGCTTTGAGAGCCGATTGTTGAGCCGCACCACCGAAGATGCCGTGACCGTCACCTCTGTCTTGATCCCGTGGACCACCTGCGGCATGACCCAATCCACCATTTTAGGGGTCTCCACATGGACCTATTTCCCCTATTGCATCTTTAACTTAGTCAGTCCGCTGATGACGATTCTCATCGCTGCCACCGGTTATAAGATCAAGCGACTCACTGTTTCCACGGAAAACAGCGACAAAACGCATGTGGAATAAAGATTAATTCGTACTTTCGTAGCCATATATTTGTAACATCCCAAGATTGAATACACAAATGACAAGTCTAACAGGCAAACAATTGCCCTCACCTCTACTCTCGTTAGTCCCCATCCTCGTTATGGTGGTACTCCTGTTCCTTACGATCAGCACCTTTGGTAGCGACGCCCTCAGTGGCGGTAGCCAGGTCGTCTTACTCACCACCACCGCCGTAGCCTCCTGCTTGGCGATGATCTGCTGCAAGGTGCGTTGGAAAGCGATCGAAGAGGCGATGTGCAACAATATCTTAGGTGTATCAACGGCACTGATTATCCTGCTGCTGATTGGTGCGCTTTCGGGCGCATGGATGGTCAGTGGTGTGGTGCCTACCTTAATCTATTATGGGATGCAAATCATCCACCCCCACTTTTTCTTGGCCTCCTGCTGCGTGATCTGCGCCGTGGTATCGGTAATGACCGGTAGCTCGTGGACCACCATCGCCACAATCGGTATCGCCTTGATGGGAATCGGAGAGGCGCAGGGCTTCCCGACCGGGTGGGTAGCTGGAGCGATCATCAGCGGTGCCTACTTCGGCGATAAGATCTCCCCGCTGTCTGACACGACCGTGTTGGCCTCTTCCGTCACGCACACCCCGCTCTTCGATCATATCCGCTACATGATGCTGACCACGGTTCCCTCCATTGTCATCACACTGCTGATCTTTATCGGGATGGGATTCACGCATGTAGCCTCCGACGCGACACAGATCGCCACTTTCGCCGCCTCCTTGCAGGAGACCTTCCATATCTCCTTGTGGCTGCTGATCGTTCCGTTGGTGACAGGCATCTTGATTGCCAAGAAGGTACCCTCCCTCATTACGCTTTTCGTATCTGCCGGATTGGCCGGTTTTTTCGCCCTGTTCTTCCAGCCGAACCTACTGATAGAGGTAGCGAGCAGCGCCGCTCCCGAGGATGCCTCCCTGTTCAGGGGCCTATTTATGACCTTCTATGGCAGTACGCAGATCGAGACCGGCAACGCCGCCCTGAACGACTTGGTCGCTACCCGAGGTATGGCCGGTATGATGAATACGATTTGGTTGATTATCTGCGCCATGTGTTTTGGTGGAGCCATGACCGCCAGCGGTATGTTGGAGAGCTTGACCTCCGTCTTCCTGCGTTTCATGAAACGGCGTGTCGGCATGATCACCTCCACCGTTTGCTCTGGCCTTTTCCTCAACATCGTCACGGCTGATCAATACATCTCCATCATCTTGACAGGCAACATGTTCAAGGATATTTACCGGCAGAAAGGCTATGAGAGCCGTCTGCTGAGCCGTACCACCGAAGATTCCGTGACGGTCACCTCCGTATTGGTGCCTTGGAACACCTGCGGTATGACACAGGCGACGATCTTGGGTGTGGCCACCTTGACCTACCTGCCCTATTGCTTCTTCAACCTGATCAGCCCATTAATGAGCATAACCATGGCCGCTATCGGCTATAAAATAAAACAACATCATGAAGAGAATTCGGATTTCACTACTCGGTAAAGTTGTCATTGCGATCGCAGCTGGCATCTTGTTTGGGCAATTCCTCCCGAGCGGAATCGCCCGTATCTTTGTCACTTTCAACTCCCTCTTTGGTGAGTTCCTCTCGTTCTCCATCCCATTGATTATCGTCGGCTTGGTAGTACCTGCCATTGGCGATTTAGGGAAAGGAGCGGGTAAACTGCTTTTGCTTACCGCTTTGATAGCCTACGGATCGACCATCTTCTCCGGATTCTTCACCTTCTTCAGTGGAGCAGCCATCTTCCCCGGTATCTTACCCGCTCATGCGGAACTGACGGCTTTAGACAATCCGGAGAATGCCATGCTGATCCCCTATTTCAAGGTCGCTATGCCCCCTTTAATGGGTGTGATGACCGCTTTGATCCTCTCGTTTGTTGTCGGATTGGGGCTTTCGCACATTCAAGGACAGACCCTGCATGGTGCCTTCGCTGATTTCAAAGAGATCATCATCAAGCTGATCGAGGCCGTGATCATCCCGTTGCTGCCCCTGCATATCTTCGGTATTTTCCTCAACATGACCGTCAGCGGACAGGTAGCCAGCATCATCAACATGTTTATCAAGGTGATCGCCGTGATCTTCGTGCTGCATGTCTTGTTGTTGCTGATCCAGTTCTCCATCGCAGGATTGATGGCCCACAAGAATCCGTTGCGTCTGTTGCGCAACATGTTGCCGGCCTACGCCACCGCTTTGGGCACACAGTCTTCGGCAGCGACCATTCCCGTTACGTTGGCGCAAGCCGTGAAGAATGGTGTAAGAGAGAATATCGCCATCTTCACCGTACCCCTTTGCGCCACCATCCACTTGGCCGGTAGCACGATGAAGATTGTCGCTTGCGCCATGGCTATTCTGATCATGTCTGGTGCTCCCATTGAGTTCTCCAACTTTGCCGGTTTCATCCTGATGCTGGGTATCACGATGGTAGCGGCACCGGGTGTGCCGGGTGGAGCCATCATGGCTGCCTTGGGTGTGTTAGAGAGCATGTTGGGCTTCGACGACACGCTGCAAGCGTTGATGATCGCCCTCTACATCGCCATGGACAGCTTCGGCACCGCTTGCAACGTCACCGGAGATGGTGCCATCGCCATTGTGGTAGATAAGCTGGCTGGAAAGCCCACTAAATAGACTGTATAGATTTAAGTCAGATAAGATGAAACGTTTAGGTATTCTCGTGGCGATTTGCTGCTGCGCAGTGATCACCACCCAGGCAAAAATCAAG
>CAMGEM010000085.1 GCA_946055095.1 uncultured Parabacteroides sp.
TTTTCTGAAAATATTGGATTTTTAAGGGATAATTTGTTCCTTTGCGAGGGTGAATGGTCATCCAAACACATAAAAACGATTAATGCAAAATGAAGAACACGGAATCTGAACAGATTGATTTTATGCTGCGGAGCATTACGCTGCATGACGATGAGGTGGCTTTTCGTTACCTCTTCGAGCATTACTATCCGTCTCTTTGCCTCTTCGCTAAACGTTTCATTGATGACCGGGAGACTCGGGAAGACATCGTGCAAGAGGTGTTCTTCCGTTTGTGGGATAAACGCAAACAGATTACCGTGACGAGCTCTGCCCAAAATTACCTGCTGACCAGCGTGCGCAATCTTTGCCTCAATTACTTGCGCCGGCAGGAGGTTCAACAGCCTTTTGAGGAATCGCTGTTCGATCAGCCGGATGACGAGGAGGGTGACCGACTGATTCAGCTTCGGGAATTGGAGGAGCAGTTGGCGCAGGCACTTGCCCAGCTGCCACCTGAGTATCGGTTGGCCTTCGAGCTGAACCGCATGGAGGGGAAGAGCTTAGAGGAGGTGGCTCAACGGATGGGTGTCTCTACTCGTACGGTGGAGCGTTACCGGGATAAGGCGATCGCTTTGTTGCAGACAGAACTAAAGGAATACCTGCCTCTCTTTCTCCTTCTCTTTGCAATGAAATAGATAATAGCTACTTTTGCAGGGTCGGTGGTGAAAGGAAACCGATGAAAACGATTCAAGGGGTAGAATAGCATGAAAAGTAGTACGATCAGAGTTTGGAAACAGTGGTTGCTGGGATGTATGTTTCTCTGTGTGGCCGGAGCAGCTTCCGGCGTAGAGAAAGAGGATCTGAAGGTAGAGATCGCTTCACGTATTCAACAGTTTGCGAAACCGTATGCGCAGATACGCTCCATTCAGGTTGTCTCGTTGACCGAGGCAAAACGAACGGTGCGCATCGAGGTGAATGAGGCGTTGGAAGACATTCCGTTCCGCCCTCAATCGGTGGAGGCGTTGTATGACACCTTGCGCCCCCTATTTCCGGATGCCCGTCGTCTTGAGTTAGTGACCCGTGGAACGCCTGTTGAAGCGTTGATTCCCGAATATGCCAAGGTGAAACAGGGAGACAAAAAACGACGCTTCGCGCAGAAGGTTGTCCGTCCCGGTTTGATCACCCCGCTTTCTCGTCCTTATACAGTGGAAAAGGGTTTGCAGGATCGCTACATTACGGTGTGGTCGAGCCATGGCTTGTATTATGCCCAAAAGGGAAAACGTTGGGAGTGGCAGCGGGCGCGTATGTTTGGCACCGTGGAGGATCTTTATACCCATAGTTACGTCGTTCCCTTCCTGATGCCGATGCTGGAGAATGCCGGTGCGCAGGTGTTTCTCCCCCGTGAGCGAGACACGCAAACCGCGGAGGTGATCGTGGATCGAGAGGGAGCCTCTGGTGAGGGGCACTATGAGGAGCTGCAAGGGGAGAAGCCTTGGCGAGATGGGGGAAGTGCTGGTTATGCGTTGCCTGAGCGTGCGTTGAGGAATGGAGAGAATCCTTTCACGCAAGGCGGTTTTCGGCAAACCGTGACGATCAAGGGGGAAAAGGAGAGTGTGGCTCGTTGGTTGCCTCGTATCACGAAACCGGGTAGTTATGCCGTTTATGTGGCTTATCGTTCTTTACCCAACAGTACGGAAGAGGCCCATTATACCATTTATCATGCTGGAGAAACCACTTCGGTGGCGGTCAATCAGACGATGGGAGGGGGCACTTGGATCTATTTGGGTCATTATTATTTCCGGGGTGATGCCGATGAGGGGGTATGCCTGACCAACCGATCCGCGAAGGCGGGCAAGCTAATCACGGCGGATGCCGTTCGCTTTGGAGGTGGTTATGGCTCCGTCGCACGAGCCCCCTTGGAGGGTTCGACCTTAGAGGCGGAAGCCAGTGGATTCCCTCGCTTCACGGAGGCGGCTCGCTATTGGTTGCAATGGGCGGGTATGCCAGATTCGGTTTATTCTTCCACGGCGTTTACGGATGACTATCGAGATGATATTTTCGCACGCCCTCGCTGGGTGAACTGGTTGCGAGAGGCGGCTCATATCCCGGTTGATTTGAGCTTTGCTTTCCATACGGATGCGGGCATCACACCGGATGATTCCATCGTGGGTACATTGGGTATTTATTATACGCAAGCGAATGACGGTCGTTACGCCAATGGACAGAGCCGTTGGGTGGCACGTGATTTGACCGATCGCATCCAATCGCAGATCGTGTCGGATATACAGGCGACATTCCATCCGAAATGGAGTCGCCGAGGGATGTGGAACCAGTCTTATATAGAGGCGAGAGTGGCGGAAGTGCCTACGATGCTGCTGGAGTTGCTTTCCCATCAGAACTTCGCGGATATGTGTTATGGGTTGGATCCGAAATTCCGCTTTGTGGTGAGTCGCGCTATTTATAAAGGTATGTTGCGACATATCGCCGCGCAAAACAGGCAAGAGGCGGTGGTGCAGCCGTTGCCCCCGCAGGCCTTCTCTGTCACTTTCGAGGGGGAGAACCAGGTGCGTTTGGCTTGGCAGCCGATGCCCGATCCGTTAGAGCCTACTGCTATGCCGAAAGCCTATGTGCTCTATACGGCGAAAGGGACGGGCGACTTTGATAACGGTCGTTTGGTGAAGGGGGAGCAGCTGACGTTGCCCATCGAACGTGGCGTGATCTATCGGTATAAGGTGGCCGCCTGGAATGAGGGTGGCATTAGTTTCCCCTCGGAGGTGCTGAGTGCTTACCGTGCGGAGCGGGAGCGATCCAAGCAACCGATCTTGATCGTGAACGCTTTCGATCGGGTAGATGGCCCGATGGTGATGACACAGGCAACAGATAGTTTAGCGGGATTCCTCTATACGCAAGATGTGGGTGTGCCCTACCTCTCCGATTTTGCCTTTATCGGGGCACAGAATGAGTTTCGACGTTCGGCGGAATGGATCTCCAACGACCGCAATGGGCATGGCGATTCGTTCAACGACTATGCGGGAAAGGTGATTGCGGGCAATCGGTTTGATTATCCCTACGTGCATGGACAAGCGTTGGCGCAAGCCGGTTATTCATATACCTCTTGTGGGGCGAAGGCGCTGTTGAGCGGTCGTGTACCAACGGATGGCTATGCGATGTTGGATCTGATATGGGGTAAGCAGCGGTTGGCGGATGCCGATACAACGCTTTGGAAGGCGGTGGCCTCCTTCGCGCAAGGTGAGAAGGCTTTGTTGGTTTCCGGATCCCGTTGGCTTTCGGATGTGGAGCGTTCAGAGGCGTTGCACTCAATCGTTCGGGATCTATTGCCGGTGAAGTTGGCTTCGGCACAAGCTGCCCGCACGGGGCGTGTCAGTGCCTATCCGCTGAAAGGGCAGGCCTCGTTAGGTGCGTTCAGCTTTCAGATGCAACCCAATGCCGATTGCTATGCCGTGGAGGCAGTGGATGGGTTAGCGCCTTCACGAGACGAGGCGGTTCCCTTCTTGCGCTATACGGAGAATCGCATCGTGGCCGGTGTACGATCGGCACATACCTGTGCGTTAGGTTTCCCGTTGGAGACGTTGCAAACGGAAGAGGAGCGTTACCGACTGATGCAAGCCATCTTGCAGGCGATCCTTCCCTAAAGATGAATCATAAATTATTGACGATAAATGAAAAGAATTACTTGTTTTATTCCCTATGGAGCGGCGGATGCGGTTCGCCAAACCATGCAGCAGCTTTCCGCTTCTCCACTTGTGGGAGCGATTTATGTGATTACCCGTGATCCGGAGGTGGAGGAGTTGCCTGGGGCGGAGATTATTTGGGCGGAACGTATGAATTGCACCTCCGCGATGAAAGCGATTGCCCAAAGAGCGGAGAGCGACTATACCTTATTATATACGAAAACGGATGCGTTAGCGTTGGGCTTGTTCGCTTTGGAACGTTTCATCACGTTGGCCGACGATACGCAATCCGGTATGTTGTATGCCGATTATTATGCGTTGAAGGCGGGAGAGCGTACGCCTCATCCGGTCATTGACTACCAAAAGGGTAGCTTGCGGGATGATTTCGATTTCGGCTCGTTGCTGCTTTATCGTTCGGATTTCTTGCGGAAGGCGGTAGAGGAGATGACGGAGGAGTATCGCTTTGCGGCACTTTACGATCTGCGACTGCGTGTCTCTTGTTTAGGTGCGTTGACGCATGTGAGCGAGTTCCTCTATACGGAGGTAGAGCACGACCTGCGTAAATCGGGCGAGAAACAGTTTGACTATGTGGATCCCCGCAATCGTGCGGTACAGGTGGAGATGGAGGCCGCTTGCACCGCTCATTTGAAGCGTATCGGTGCCTATTTGGCTCCGGTTTTTGAGCCGATCGCCTTCTCGGAGGAGGCTTTCGAGGTGGAGGCCAGTGTGATTATCCCGGTGCGCAATCGGGTAAGAACCATTGAGGATGCTATTCGCTCTGTCTTGAAACAGGCATGTGCCTTCCCCTTCAATGTCATCGTGATTGACAACCATTCCACTGACGGCACGACGGAGCGGGTCGCTGCGTTGGCACAGGAGGATAAACGGATCATCCATTTGATTCCTGAGCGGGATGATTTGGGTATCGGTGGCTGCTGGAACTTGGGTGTGCATCATCCGGCTTGTGGCCGTTTCGTGGTGCAGTTGGATAGCGACGATGTGTATAGCGATGCCGATACGTTGCGTAAGGTGGTGGAGGCCTTCTATGAGCAACAATGCGCGATGGTGGTGGGTACCTACATGATGACCAATTTCCAGATGGAGATGATTCAGCCGGGCATCATTGATCATAAGGAATGGACACCCGAGAATGGTCGGAACAATGCGCTTCGCATCAATGGCTTGGGCGCTCCCAGAGCCTTCTATACACCGTTGTTGCGACAAGTGAACCTACCGAACACCAGCTATGGGGAGGATTATGCCTTGGGATTGCGCATGAGCCGTCACTACCAGATTGGGCGTATCTATGATGTGCTTTATCTCTGTCGTCGTTGGGAGGATAATTCGGATGCCTCCTTAGATGTCGTCAAGATGAATCAGCACAATCTGTATAAAGACAAGATCCGTACGTGGGAATTGGAAGCCCGCATAAATAGGAATAAGCAGCATGGAGGAGAAGCATAAAGTCACTTCTGCGGAGGCGAGTGCGTTGTTGCGTCAGCAGTTAGGTGTTTGGCCTTTGGTGGCGCAAAATTTCAAGGCATTGGAAGCGGTGCATTTGAAGCAGTTCGAGTGGAACGGGTTGACGGTGAAGGTGCAGTTCAATCCCGCTCGCATCGTCTCGTCAGGTGCGAAGGTAGATGCGAAGTCGATCAAGGCGCGCAAATGCTTCCTTTGTCCGAACCACCTGCCGGAGGAACAGTTGCGTCTGCCTTTCGGGGAGCGTTATCAAGTGCTCTGCAATCCCTTCCCGATTTTCCCGGAGCATTTCACGATCCCCTCGTTAGCGCATACCCCTCAGTTGATCGTGCCTCAGTTGGATGATTTCTTGGAGGTGGTGCGTAGCTTGGATCGGTTTACGCTGTTCTATAATGGGCCTCGTTGTGGGGCTTCCGCACCGGATCATGCCCATTTCCAAGCGGTCACTTGGGGCTTGATGCCGTTGGATGAGGAGGTGATGGCCAAGGAGCAGGAGCTGTCTGCCCTTCGCTACGTTTCTGCGGAGGGCACGGTGATCTTGTTGCATCATTATCTGCGCAACGGTTTTATCTTGAAGGCGAAAACCAAGGAGGCGATGCGGAGCCTCTTCCTGCGTATCTATGCCCTGCTACCCGTGCCGGAGGGGGAGGCAGAGCCGATGATGAACCTGTTCGGTTGGTATCGTGAGGAGGAATGGATCTTGGCGTTGATCCCTCGCAAGCGTCATCGGCCTTGGCAGTATGAGGCGGAGGGAGCCGATCATTTGCTTTCCAGCCCTGGTGCGGCCGATATTGGTGGCCTTTTCATCACGCCTTTAGCGGAGGATTTTGAGAAGATCAATCCGGCACTCTTGCAAGACGTGTATGAGCAGGTCTGTTGGAGTGACCAAGAGGTGATGGAGCTATTTTTACGTTTGTCCAATGATTAAATAAGAATCCAATGAAGCAGTTTTTTAAAATGATGTTTGCCTCTGTGTTGGGGGTGATAGTCGGTGTTACCGTGTTGGTGGTAGTGGGTGTGATGATGGGGGTAGGATTGTTGACGATGAGCACTTCCTCCTCTACTTATGTGCCTCAAAAGCAGACAATCTTAAAATTGTCGCTGAGCGGTGCGTTGAAAGATCATGCGACGGAGAATCCCTTGGCTTCATTCATGGGAGACGATCTCCAGGTCTTGTCGCTGTCGGATGTGTTGGATGCGATTCAAGTGGCCAAAGAGAATCCCCATGTGGCGGGGATCTATCTGAAAGCCGGCTACTTCTCGGCGGGAGGTGCCAGCCTTTTGGAGATTCGCAGGGCATTGATTGATTTCAAGCAAAGTGGTAAGTTTATCGTGGCTTATGCGGATAATTATACGCAAGGCACCTATTTCGTCTGTGCGACAGCCGATAAGGTGTTCTTGAATCCACAAGGTGCGTTAGGCATACAGGGGTTGGCGTTAGAAACCACCTTCTATAAAGGACTTTTGAAAAAGGCCGGTGTGGAGATGCAGGTCTTTAAGGTAGGCACCTATAAAGGGGCGGTTGAGCCCTATCTGTTGGATCATTTGAGCGATGCGAACCGAGAGCAAATGACCGCCTATCTCTCCTCGACCTGGAATGTGCTGCGTGCGGGCATAGCGGAATCCCGCAACCTGCAACCAGCGGTGATCGACCGCTTCGCCAACGAGGGATTGAGTTTCGCGGATGCGGAGGAGGCCGTGAAGATGGGATTTGTGGATGAGTTGCGCTATGCGCCTGAGGTGGAAACCTATTTAAAGGAAAAGGTAGGCATGTCTGATGAGAAGCTCCGTTTGGCCACTTGCCAACAGATCGCCTCCTTAAAACCGGCTCCATCCAATGCTAAGCAACGTATAGCGGTGATGTACGCAGAGGGAGAAATCATGCCGGAAGCTGCGGATCAGCAATATAATATGGCTTCGCTCATTACGGAGAAGATGGCGAGAGAGTTGATCAAGCTGAAGGAGGATAAGGCGGTGAAGGCCGTCGTGATCCGTGTCAATTCACCGGGTGGTAGTGCCTATGTCTCCGATCAGATCTGGAAACAGGTGAAGGCTTTGAAGGAGGAGAAGCCGGTGGTGGTTTCTATGGGTAACGTGGCGGCTTCGGGTGGTTATTACATCTCGTGCGCAGCCAATCAGATCGTGGCTGAGCCTAACACCTTGACCGGCTCGATCGGTGTCTTTGGTATGTTCCCCAACATGACTGGATTGTTCGAGAAGTTGGATGTCACCTCCGACGTGGTGAAAACCCATGCCTTTACCGATTTGGGCAATATCGCTCGACCGATGACGGCGGACGAGAAAGTGTTGGTGCAGGGAGCTATTGAACGAAATTACCGCACCTTCTTGGCTCGTTGTGCGGAGGGGCGAGGCATGAGCGTAGAGGCCATTGATGCGATCGGGCAAGGACGTGTTTGGACAGGTGAGCAGGCATTGGCCAATGGGTTGGTCGATCGCTTAGGGGATTTGGATACGGCCATTCAGGTGGCGGCTGACTTGGCTGATCTTTCGGAGTATAGCATTCAATCGGTCTCCTCCTCGAAGCATTGGTGGGATAAACTCTTGGAAGAGCCATTGAGCGGTATGCGTATCTCGTTGATGCAATGGTTGCTGGGTGATGATTACGCCCAAATCCAACTCCTGCGTCAGGTGCGTGATGCGCAGGGTATCTGGGCACGTTTGCCGTTTGATTGGAGTGTACAATAAAGGGGTATGTCGATGCGTACTGACGTTCCTTTATATCGGTGGCTAACTCCCTTCGCCTGGCTCTATGGAGGGATCATCGCTCTGCGCAATCGCCTTTTCGATTGGGGCATTTTGCCGTCAGTGCGTTTCCCGTTGCCGGTGATTTGCATCGGTAATCTGGCGGTGGGAGGCACTGGCAAAACACCGCATGTGGAATACTTGATTCGTTTGTTGAGCGATCGGTATCGAGTGGCGGTGTTGAGTAGGGGGTATAAACGGCGTACAAAGGGATTTCGGTTGGCGGATGCCCACGACACGAGTGAGACGATAGGCGATGAGCCTTTTCAGCTGAAAACAAAGTTCCCGCAGCTATTGGTGGCGGTGTCGGAAGATCGGAGGATGGGCATTCGGCGGTTAGGGGAGTTGCCGGAGGAGCAACGACCGCAACTGTTGTTGTTAGACGATGCGTATCAACATCGGTATGTAACGCCTTCGTTGGCCATCCTGTTGACGGATAGCCATCGCCTCTATACACGGGATGCGCTGTTGCCCGTGGGACGTTTGCGGGAGTCGGCAGCTGGGGCAAAGCGAGCGGATGTGGTGGTGGTCACCAAATGTGAGCCATTGCCTACGGAGAGGGATCGAGCGGTGATAAGGGAAGAGTTGGCGCTTCGGGAGGGGCAAGCCCTCTGTTTCTCGGAGATACGCTATGGCGATTTGTGCCCCCTGTTCCCGGAAGAGGCATTGCCTCGCACGCTTGCCTCGTTGACAGCGGAGGAGGTCTTGTTGTGGACAGGTATCGCCCATCCCGAACCCTTGGAGCGACTATTGCGGCAACATGCGAAGCGGCTTACGGCGATGGCTTTCCCGGATCACCATGCCTTTACGGAGGTGGATGTGCGTCGGATAGATGCCGTATATCAGCAACTTCCTTCTTCCGCGAAGCTGATGGTTGTCACGGAGAAAGATGCGGCTCGGTTACGCACATGCTCGCTCATACCCTCCACTTGGAGGGCTTCCCTCTATTATTTGCCGATAACGGTTGGTTTCTCAGCGGCGGATGAGCAGCTGTTCAACCGATTGATAGAAAGTCATATTGAATCATTTAGTAACGAACGTAAAGCAGAATAAGAAGATGAGTAACAGAACAGAAATAGCGACGTTAGGTGAGTTTGGTTTGATCAAGCATTTGACGGAGCATATCGAACTGAAGAACCCCAGCACGTTGAAGGGGGTGGGTGATGATGCCGCCGTAATGTCCTATGGCGACAAGCTGACCTTGGTCACGACCGACCTCTTGTTGGAGGGGATCCATTTTGATTTGATGTATGTCCCCCTGAAGCATTTGGGGTATAAATCGGCGGTTGTCAATTTTTCCGATATCTATGCGATGAATGGCCAACCGAAACAGATCACCCTCTCCTTGGGTATCTCTCAACGCTTCTGCATCGAGGATTTAGAGGAGTTTTATGCCGGAGTGCGCTTAGCATGCGACATTTATGGGGTTGATTTGGTAGGCGGTGATACCTCCGCTTCCCGTACAGGTTTAACCATCAGCATCACCTGTATCGGTGAGGGAGAGCCGGGTAAGGTGGTTTATCGCTCGGGGGCGAAAGAGACCGACTTGATCTGTGTCTCTGGTGATTTGGGTGCCGCTTACATGGGTTTGCAGCTGTTGGAGCGTGAGAAGAGTGTGTTCAAAGGCGAGAAAGATTTCGCACCTGATTTCTCGGGTAAGGAGTATCTCTTGGAGCGTCAGCTAAAGCCGGAGGCGCGTAAAGACATCATCCGTCTGTTGGCGGAGGCGAATGTGCTGCCAACCTCCATGATGGATGTGTCGGATGGCCTCTCTTCGGAGCTGTTGCATATCGCGCAGGAGAGCCATGTAGGGTGCCGGGTGTATGAAGACCGTATTCCGATTGATTATCAGACAGCGGCGATGGCTGAGCAATTCAACATGAACTTGGTGACAGCTGCGCTCAATGGAGGTGAGGATTACGAGTTGCTCTTCACGGTTCCACTGACCGATCATGAGAAGGTGGAGGCGATGGAGGGAGTGCATGTCATCGGACACATCACGAAACCGGAGTTAGGTTGCTACCTGCAGGGGCGTGATGGCGGTGAGGTTGAGCTCCGTGCGCAGGGTTGGAACTCTTTATCGTGAAAAAAGTTGATAAAAGTGTTGCAGGTTTAAAATAAATGCCTACCTTTGCAGCCGTAATCAAAAAACGATTGCGCACTGCTGGTGCCATAGCTCAGTTGGTAGAGCAAAGGACTGAAAATCCTTGTGTCCCCGGT
>CAMGEM010000086.1 GCA_946055095.1 uncultured Parabacteroides sp.
TAGAGCTTCTCCATCGTGTTCAAGCGCATGAAGTTGCACTCGTTGCAAGCACAGGTGCTGTCGTTGGGAGGAGCAGGAATAAACTCCTTCTCCGGGCTCTGTTTACGCATCTCGTGAATCACACCACTCTCCGTAGCCACAATAAATTGCTTCTTCTCCGATTTGATCGTGTGTTTCAAGAGTGCCGCTGTAGAACCAACGAAGTCGGAAATCTCGATGATCGGTCGTTTACACTCCGGATGAGTGATCACCTCTGCCTCGGGATATTCCTTTTTCAGGGAGAGAATCTTCTCCAATGAGAATTGCTCATGCACATGGCAAGCCCCATTCCAAAGCAACATATTCCGTCCTGTGATGCTGTTGATGTAATTACCCAAGTTACGATCCGGCCCAAAGATCATCGGTGTACCTTCGGGGAAGCTCTCCACGATCTGACGGGCATTGGTAGAGGTCACCACCACATCTGTCACCGCTTTCACAGCCGCTGTCGTGTTCACGTAGGAAACGACCGTATGACCAGGATGCGCTTTCACGAAAGCCGCAAACTCCTCCGCCGGACAGCTATCTGCCAAAGAGCAACCGGCATTCAAATCGGGCACCAATACCTTCTTGTCCGGACAAAGAATCTTGGCGGTCTCACCCATGAAATGCACACCACACAACACGATAATATCCGCTGTTGTCTTGGCTGCCCATTGTGCCAACGCCAAGCTATCGCCTACATAATCGGCAATGTCTTGTATGTCGCCTGTCTGATAGTAATGCGCCAGGATCACCGCATTCTTCTCCTTGCGCAACTGATCAATCGCCTCCTTCAAGTTTATCTCTTTTGGAACGGGTACATCCATATACCCTATTGATTGGTTTTTTTCCATAACCTTCGCTATTTGATTGTTTCTTTAGCGGCTTTTCCGCATTGCGCAAAGGTATAAACTTTCCTTGGGATACAAAACACTTCTTTTCCCCCGTTTTCCACACATCATATATATAAGGTCTTATTTATTCTTTGTTTTAATAGAAAATAGTATGTATATGATGGGGTGTTGAAACCGTTAAAAGTTTTTGAAGCGAAAGTTTGCGCATCAACTTATTAAGACAAGAGTAACAGTTATCCATAGGAAAAGAACAAACATATCTCCCTGAAAAGGTTTTGTTTTCCATGGATTAACTATGTTATTCGCATTTTGCTGTTCATTGTTGAAAAGTAGATTTGTGGAAAAATTCAGATAGCCGAATGGGTGTTGATTGGTGTAAAACCGATGTTGAAACGAGGTCTTAAAGAAATCGCTTATTTATTTGGAGGAAAAGAAAGGGGAGATGTATGGACGACTTTCTGGATTCTGCAAGTTTTATTTTTCATTTTCTATTCACGACTTATCCAACGCTTTTCAACCATGTTTCAACGGATATTGATTACTTTTGCGGACAAAGAAGAAATGAGCAATGAGAAAATTAAAAGTAACGGAGTTGAATCGTTTGACAACGGAGGCATTCAAGGCCTGCGAGAAGATTCCTTTGATTGTTGTGCTTGATCATGTGAGGAGTTTAAACAACGTCGGATCTGTCTTTCGTACAGCCGATGCGTTTCGAGTAGAGGCGATTTACCTGTGTGGTATTACCGCTTGTCCTCCTAACGCAGAGATTCACAAGACCGCTTTAGGAGCGGAAGACAGCGTGAGCTGGTCTTATTTCAACAATACACAGGAAGCTGTTGAAAAGCTGCATGAGGCAGGTTATACCGTCTGTGCCGTAGAGCAGGCAGAAGGGAGTGTGATGTTAGATAAATTGCAGTTAGACAAGCAAAAGAAATATGCCATCATCATGGGTAACGAGGTGAAAGGTGTGCAACAAGAGGTGGTCGATCTTTGTGACTTATGTGTTGAAATCCCTCAATATGGCACCAAACATTCGCTCAATGTCTCTGTGACGACCGGTATTGTGATTTGGGATTTCTTTAAGCAGTTGTCAGATTAACCCATTCTCTACAAGCACCACAACCCGTTCGGTCTGGGCATCTTTGCCTTTGGGGTCATACTCTGATTTGAGGCTGGCACCAAACATACCGGCGAAGATGTTCCAGAAACCGGCACGGAAAGGGCCTAAAAAGGCCTTCGCTAAGTTGTAAGCCGATTGGTTACACTCCCTATCTACCAATTTAATCAGTAGCTTACCCTGCGAGAGAGTCATCTTTTTCAACTCCGGTTTATATTGTTCAAAAAGTTCCTTTTCCATCCGTTTCAGGTGTGCTCGTTGCTCCTTCTCGGTGGGTAACGTTTCAATATATTCATAGGTCTCTATGAGGGTATCATAGATCAGCTTAGCGTAGGGAAGGGTACGTTTCACATCCCTCACCAACTTATTATATTGATATTGTTGCCTTTTGTTCTTGAATTTAACAGGTGGATAGACATATATTTCACGCAAGTTGACTACTGGCACAGTGTCTCCATTCACCACCTGTGCCCGTTGATAACCTTCCGGAACGATGTTGGTTTTTACAGTTTGTGCTTCAGCGAAGAGGGATCCACTGAGTAACAGCCATACATATATCTGTTTTTTCCAAATCATGTACCGCAAAAATAAAAAGAGTATGGGATATAAATCCTATATTTGCACCAATTAACGAATAAAACAGACTTAACTATGAAGCGATTTGGCTATTTCCTCCTGATGGGAAATCTTTTTTGGGCGGCATACGGAGCGGATAACTTGCGTGCTCCGGACATACGCAGTGTGGGTATGGGTGGTAATGAGGTAACACAAGCTCCACTTTTCAATCCTGCTTTGATTGCTTTTCAACCGCAGAAATCCATTCATTTGAATTATATCAACCGATACCTGTTGAAAGAGTTGGGCACTTTCTCGGGTAGCTGTTATTTGCCTACTCATTGGCTCTCCACTGGGTTGGATCTTTCGGCTTTTGGGTATGAGGAATACAAGGAGTTGATGGTGAGGCTTTCGGTGGCCAAGGCATTGGGGGAGCGTTGGAGTTTGGGTGTGGCTTTTCACTATAGCTTCTTGCAAACCGTGTTGTTGGAACAGTCGCAAGGAAGGGTATCTACCGATGTGGGAATCTTGTTCAAACCTATGAATAATCTGTTGATTGGATTGTTGACAACGAACCTACCGGCTGTCATAATCGGTGATAAGCAATTAGAAACCGCTGATTTTGAATCTTATTTAGTACAATTCGGTTTCCACTGGCAGTTTATAAACAGTTTGTCCATAGCAGGCAGTATTTCGGTGGATGAGCAGCATAAGCCTATGGGTAGTTTGGGGATGGAGTACACCCCTTATTCCACCTTTTACTTGCGGGCGGGTGTGCAATCGGCTCCTCTGCTTCCCGCTATAGGCGTGGGGTATCGCTTGCGTCAGTTCACCATAGATACTGCCGCTATTTATCACCGAGCGTTAGGCATGAGTGTAGGAATTGGCCTTTCTTATTTCTTTTAATCTGTCCATCTTAAAGCTATGAGAAGCAAGTTGATAATAATGTGCATAAGTTGTTTACTTAATGTGCATATACTTTGTAGTCAGCATTATAAAATAGTTGATAACTGGAAGGAATATGTGGAGGAATTAGCGGCTGAAACCGATCAACAAGAACAGGTGGAAGCCCTTTATGCGGATCTTTCTTACCTCTCTGAGCATCCTTTGGATCTGAATCAACTGACCCAAGAACAGCTGAAGCGACTACCTTTCCTTTCTGACCGACAGATAGAGGAGTTGTTGGCTTATCCGAAGCGATATGGGAAAATGGTCACTATTTATGAGTTGAAGCAGATAGAAGCCTTGGATTGGGCCACCTTATCCCTTTTGCTTCCCTTCGTGACCATTGGTGAAAATCAAGTTGAAAAACGGCCATTCACGGTTAAAAACCTGTTTAAATATGGAAAGAATGAATTATTAATCAGGTACGATCAATGTTTTCAACAAAAAAGCGGTTATGGTGAATTATCCGATAGCATATTGCAGCGTTATCCCAATCGGCATTATTTAGGAGAATCCTTTTACCACTCCCTGCGTTATGCTTATCATTTTGATGATCGGCTTCAAATGGGATTTGTAGCGGAAAAAGATGCGGGGGAACCTTTTGCCAAGATGATACATAAAGGATATGATTATTATTCGGCTCATCTTTTCTTGAAAGATATGAACCGGTTGAAAAGTTTGGCGATTGGGGATTACAAAGTCTCTTTTGGACAAGGCTTGGTGATTAGTCAGGAATTTACCTTGAGTCGGTCGGCTGCGGTCACCCAGATTGAACGTCGTTCGCAAGGATTCCGTCGCCATCATTCCACCAACGAGCAAGACTTTTTTCGGGGAGCTGCCCTGACCTTGGCTTTGGGCAACTGGGAGCTGAGTGGCTTCTATTCCTACCGTAAGATGGATGCTGCGGTGGATAGTGTGACCTTTCCCTCGTTGAAAACAGATGGTTTGCATCGGTTGCCTCGGGATTGGGAGAAACGACGCACGGTTCCTCTGCAAAGCTATGGAGGACATTTACGTTGGGCGACTCCGAATGTGCGTGTAGGATTGACTGCCTTGGGCTACTCATTTGGCCGTTATCAACTCCAACCGGTGGAAAAGCCTTACAGCCTTTTTTACCTCAGTGGTTCGCATCATTTCAACATGAGTGTGGATTATTTGTGGAAAACGGGTGGATTGAAATGTTTTGGGGAGACAGCGATGGATCGACAAAGAGCGGTTGCTACGTTGAACAACGTACAGTGGACGCCTGTCTCCTATTTCACGCTGCTGTTGTCGCATCGCTACTATGACAAACGCTATCAAGCCCTCTTTGGGAATGCCTTTCGGCAAGGTTCCACGGTGCAAAATGAACAGGGTTTTTACATGGGGTTGCAGTTTACCCCTCTTCCCTATTGGAAAATTGCGCTCTATGGCGATTGGTTTCGCTTTCCTTGGGTGAAATATGGAGTGGATGCGCCCTCGTCCGGTGTGGAATACATGGCGGAGGTGGATTATACACCCAATGAGGTTTTCTTCACCTACCTACGTTATAAGTACCGCGAGAAGGAGAAGAATCAAACGAGAGAAGCGGAGAACCTGACCACGATTGTTCCTTATCGACAGCATCGCTTGCGTTATCAACTGGTTTTTCGACCGGGTGATTGGGTGTTGAAAACAGCGGTGGATGGCGTACTCTATCAAGAGTTGAACGAAGCGGATAGTAAAGGTTATCAGTGCTCGCAAAGTGTGGCATGGCGACCTAACCATTTTCCCATCGGGGTAGATAGCTATTTCGCTTGGTTTCATACGGACGATTATGACAGTCGGGTCAGCTCTTATGAGAAGAATATCTTGTATGCTTTCCAGATGCCCACGTTTTACGGGAAGGGGTTTCGCTTAGCGTTAACCCTCGGTTTAGACCTTGGAAAACGGCTTTCTTTGTTCGCTAAACTGGCACATACCCACTATTTGGATCGGGATCAAATCGGGACAGACACAGAAGTAATCAATGGATCTGATAAAACAGATCTCTATGCGTTGCTTCGATGGAAATTTTAAAGTAGTTTTGCGGATGTAAAATTTAATAGAAACAAATAGCGTATGTCAACCATACTTTATGATCAGATCGTTTTCGGACCTATCCATAGTCGCCGGTTGGGCATCTCTTTGGGTATGAATCTGCTGCCCACAGATGGAAAGGTTTGTTCATTTGATTGCCTCTATTGTGAGTGCGGTTTCAACAAGGATAGAAAGACGAATCACCGTATGCCAACCCGTGAAGAGGTACGAGAGGCACTTCGTGAACGGCTAACCCGGATGCAAGCAGAGGGTATCGCTCCTGACGTAATCACTTTCGCGGGGAATGGGGAGCCCACTTTGCATCCAGAGTTCGAGTCCATCATTGCGGATACGATAGCAACAAGGGATGCTTTCTTCCCGAAGGCAAAGATCGCCGTCCTGTCGAATGCGACGCAGTTGCACAAGGAATCAGTGGTTCGGGCGTTGAGTCGAGTAGAGGATAACATCTTGAAGTTTGATTCGATCTTGGATAGCCGCATTCAGCAGCTGGATCGTCCCAATCAATCGGGTTTCTGCTTCGCTCGCCTATTGGAGCAGTTGAAGCAGTTCAATGGAAATCTCATTATTCAAACCATGTTCCTCAAAGGAGAGTTTGAGGGGCAATCCGTGAATAACATGAGCGAGGAGGAGGTCGCAGGTTGGCTTCAGGCATTGCAGGAGATTGCACCTAAGCAGGTGATGATTTACACGATAGACCGGGAGACTCCTGCGCAAGGCTTACTGAAAGCCACCCATGAGGAGCTGGATGGGATTGCCGATCGAGCTCGAAAAGCTGGTTTTGACGTGACCGTTTCCTATTAATTGCATACGAATTAAAAGTCATACATATAATATAGTATCATGAGTACATTAAGAAACAAGAAACAGTTGTCTAAGCTGATGGCTCTCTGTGGGGCTGTGGCAGCGACCGCTTTCCTGAGTGGTTGCGGGCAATCGGGTGCTCCGGCTGAGTCGTTTGAACGGTCGGATTATTACACCCGTGGTATTGGTTCCTATCCGGGCGATCCGAAGGAGGATTTCTCTCCCGACTTGAAGCCGGATCAGACCTATCGCAACTTAGCGCTTTTGCGGAGTGCCTATCATTCGTCAAGCTATGACTATAACTTGACGGCTCAGTTGATAACCGATGGTGTGGTGAGCGAGCAGCAACCGCAATACCTCGACTTGACCACCCAAGATGGGGAGGTGGCTCGTCGTGAAAGGGAGTGGATGATTGACCGAGGTCCCTATTCACGCAATGCGGTGGTAGGTGCGGATGCCTACTATCAGTTCGCCTTGAAGAATGGCTGGAAAGAGAAGGCCGATGAGGTGAAATTCCGGGGTAGTGTCGCTTTCGACCAGAACAAGACCAAAGGGGGCTATGCCATCATCTGCGAAGGTTCGAACGATGGTTCGACTTGGGTTGAGTTAGGCAGTTTGAAGGGCAATGGTATGCCGGGTAAGGAATCTCGCTACAAGGCCCATTCCGATCCAAACAAGAACAGCTGGGATCCGGGAGAGCTGCCTACCCGTTCGCTCAACGAGACCATTGCGTTGAAGACGAATGAGGCATACGCCAACTATCGGATGCGCTTCCAGATGGAAGGTGCGGTTTATTGGTCGTTCTATGAGATCGACTTCTACGAGCAGGGTCAAGCAGAGCCAATCGACTTGCTTCCCTCTAAATTCTTCAACAGTGCTTGGATGAGTGCCACCGCTGGTGAGGAGTGGGTCTATGTGGATTTGGGTAGCCAATCCGACTTTGATAAGGTGAAGCTGAGCTGGATCAATAAAGCCGTAAAGGGTAAGATCCAGTCTTCCGTGGATGCTAAGCAATGGAATGACTTGGCTGAATTGCCGGGTGGTGACGCTTTGGTGGATGAGATTAGCGTGAAGGGCAAAGGCCGTTATGTACGGGTACTCATGAGTGAGTCGGCCAACAAAGATCGCTATATCTTGAGTGAATTGGCTGTGATGGGTAAAGGTGGCTTGATGGCTCAGCCCGTGGCTCAACCTGCACCTACGGACAAGCAGATTCGTCTCTCCGGTGGTAACTGGAAGGTGCAACGAGCTTCTCAGGTGACCGCATCGGGCGAGGAGATTTCTAAGCCGTCGTTCAATCCGGAAGGTTGGGTAGTGGCTACGGTTCCGGGAACGGTATTGACCAGCTATAAGAATGCGGGGGCGGTGCCTAATCCGAACTATGCGGATAACCTCTTCATGATCTCTGAGTCTTTCTTCAATTCCAATTTCTGGTATCGAGATGCCTTCGAGATGCCAGCAGGTTTCAAGCAAGATCGTGTTTTCTTAAATTTCGATGGTATCAACTGGAAGGCCAACGTCTATCTGAATGGCGAGAAGTTAGGCAAGATCGAGGGTGCTTTCATCCGCGGTATCTTTGACGTGACCGACAAGGTGAAAGAGGGAGAGAATGTCGTAGCTGTCGAGATCGTGAAGAACCAGCATATTGGTGCGATCAAGGAGAAATATGAGAAGAACACCGACTTCAATGGCGGTATCTTGGGTGCGGATAATCCTACGTTCCATGCGACGATTGGTTGGGACTGGATCTCTACGATCCGTGGCCGTAACATTGGTATCTGGAATGATGTGACCTTAACGACTTCAGGTAAGGTAACGATTCAGGATCCGTTTGTGCAGGCTGTTCTGCCGTTGCCCGACACTACCTCTGCGGTATTGACTCCTGAGGTGATCGTGAAGAACCATGAGTCAGCGCCAGTAGCGGGTGTATTGAGTGGTAAGATCGGTGAGATTACGTTTGAGCAACCGGTGGAGTTGAAGGCAAACGAGGAGAAGACTGTGAAGTTTGATCCGGAGAAGTTCGCCCAATTGAAGGTGCAAAATCCGCATCTCTGGTGGCCGAAGGGTTATGGTGAGCCTTACTTGTATGATGCGAACTTCACCTTCAAGGTGGCTGATCAGGTATCGGATGCGGAAGACTTCAAGGTGGGTATCCGCCAGATGACCTTCAACGAGAATAACAGTATCCTGAGCCTCTTCGTCAATGGCCGTCGTTTCATCGGTCGTGGTGGTAACTGGGGCTTTGGTGAGTCTAACCTGAACTACCGAGGTCGTGAGTATGACATTGCCGTGGATTATCATGCGGATATGAACTTCACGATGATGCGTAACTGGGTAGGTCAGATTGGTGATCAGGAGCTGTATGAGGCGTGCGACCGTCATGGTATCATGATCTGGCAAGACTTCTGGTTGGCTAACCCGGCTGACGGTCCAGATCCCTACTATCCCGAGATGTTTATCGCCAATGCGGCCGATTATGTGAAGCGTTTCCGCAACCATGCCTCTATCGGTATCTATTGCGGACGTAACGAGGGCTTCCCGCCTGAGCAGATCGACAAGGCATTGCGTCGCATCGTGAAGGAGGATCATCCGGGCATTCATTATATCTCCAGCTCTGCGGATGATGTAGTCAGTGGTCATGGTCCTTACCGGGCATTGCCAGTGAAGGAGTATTTCGCTTTGAAGAATGGTAGTGATAAGTTCCACAGCGAGCGTGGTATGCCTAATGTGATGAACTATGAGAGCTTGCAGCGTACCTTCTCTCCGGAGGCGATGTGGCCGCAGAACGCACAGTGGGGACAGCACGACTATACCATGGAGGGTGCACAATCTTGTGCCTCTTTCAACGAGATCATCGCCAAGGGCTTTGGTGAGCCGAAAGATGCGAAAGAGTTCGCAGACCTGGCTCAGTGGGTGAACTACGATGGCTATCGGGGTATGTTCGAGTCTCGCAGCTTGAACCGTAAGGGCTTGTTGCTCTGGATGACCCATGCTTGCTGGCCCTCAATGGTATGGCAGACCTACGACTACTATTTCGAGCCTACTGCTGCTTACTTTGGCTGTAAGAAGGCCAACGAGCCGTTGCACATCCAGTGGAATCCGCTGACGGATGAGGTAGAGGTAGTGAACTACAGCGCAGGTCAGCGTAAGGGCTTGACAGCGAAAGCACAGGTGCTCAACATGGATGGCTCTGTGGCTTGGGAGAAAGAGACGGCTGTGGATAGCGAGGAGGATACCACCAACAAGTGTATCAAGTTGGAGTTCCCGGCTAACCTCACCAGTGCGCACTATGTGAAGCTGACCTTGACAGAGGCTGGTAAGGTTGTTTCCGACAACTTCTATTTGAGAGGTACGGAGGAGGGCAACTACCAAGCTTTGCGTGAGTTGCCGAAGGTGCAGATGCAACCGGCTATCGAGACAGTGAAGGGTACGGATGGCACATGGAGTGCGACTGTTGCGTTAGAGAACAGCAGCAATACACCGGCTTTGATGATCCGTGTGAATGTGTTGGGTGCGAAGGATGGCGAGCAGATTCTCCCGATGTTCTACAGCGACAACTACTTCTCATTGCTTCCGGGCGAGAAGAAGACGGTGAACATCCATTGGAAGGATGTGGATACTCGGGGTGAGCAGCCGAAGATTGTTGTCTCAGGCTATAACGTGCAATAAGCATCGCTGCTATTACAGAAGAAAAAGGCATCTCTTTGAGGTGCCTTTTTTGGTTACTTTTATTTCCCCCGCAAATTCAAAACACA
>CAMGEM010000087.1 GCA_946055095.1 uncultured Parabacteroides sp.
ATTGAAACGTTTTCTCTATACGAGAAATGAATACGACAAGAAGCATCTATTGTCCATGTTTTTCCAAAACATAGTCTTCGTCAATCCGGAGAATTTCCGTATATTTGCGCCTTTCAGGTAAACTGGATTAGATATAAGAAATGGATTTCGTCTTAGATAAAAGTAGTAGCCACATGGGCTGCAAGGGGTGCAGCAAACGGCAAGATCATAAATTGAACGTCTATGATTGGCTGTGCGACGTGCCGGAAGCGGAAAACGCCACAGACTATGTGGAGGTGCAATTCAAGAATACACGCAAGGGTTATTTCGTTAATTCCAACAAGATACCTTTGGAGAAAGGTGATGTGGTGGCGGTGGAGTCATCCACGGGTCATGACATTGGCACTGTGTCGCTCACGGGTAAATTGGTGCTTTTGCAGATTCGCAAGAACAATGCCCGCCTTGACAATCCTCCCAAGCAGATCTATCGCAAGGCGAAGCCCTCTGACATCGAGAAGTACAAAGAGGCGAAGGCGAGAGAGCATGACACGATGATTCGCTCGCGCCAGATCGCGGCGGATTTAGGCTTGAACATGAAGATTGGCGACGTGGAGTATCAAGGGGATGGCAACAAGGCGATCTTCTATTACATCGCTGATGAGCGTGTGGATTTCCGTCAATTAATTAAGGTCTTGGCTGAGACATTCCATATCCGTGTGGAGATGAAGCAGATCGGTGCTCGCCAAGAGGCGGGGCGCATCGGTGGTATCGGCCCTTGCGGAAGGGAGCTTTGCTGTTCCACTTGGATGAGTAATTTCAACTCTGTCTCTACCGTAGCCGCCCGCTTGCAAGATATCTCCTTGAATCCGCAGAAGTTGGCGGGGCAATGTGCCAAGCTGAAGTGTTGCATCAACTTCGAGGTGGACTCGTATGTGGAAGCGTTGAAGCACCTGCCCTCTAAGGAGGTGACGTTGGAGACGAAAGACGCGACCTACTATCACTTTAAGACCGATGTCTTCAAGCGAGAGATCACCTACTCTACGGATAAGTCTATCGCGGCCAACTTGGTGACGGTCCCTGCCTCACGGGTGTTTGAGGTGATTAATCTGAATAAGAAAGGCATCAAACCGCTCTCCTTGGAAAGCGACGAGAAGCAACAATCCAATAAGCGGGATGCGCAAGATATCTTAGGGCAGGAGAGTGTCACTCGTTTTGATTCTGATTCATCGGGCAAGAAGAAAAAGAAGAAAAAGAAGAATAACAACGGGGCTAACGGACAGGCTAACGCCCCGAAGGAGAGTAGCAAGGGGGGCGCTAACAACGTTTCTGAGGATTCCAATGAGGTGAAAAATGGGGCCGCCGACAACATGCCTGCTCCCAATAAGGAGAATGGCAATGCCAACAACAGCCGACGGAACAAGAATGGCAATCGAGAGAACCGAGAGGGGAATCGGGAGAATACCGCCAGGAAACGGGAGGGCAAAGGCAATGCCAATAACCGTCCCAAACCGCAGCCGGAGGCTAACAAGGAGAAGCAACAACAGCCATCGAATAAGGAGAAACAGTCAGCAAACAATCGTAATGAAAAGCTTGCAGCGAACAATAATGGCAACAAACCTAAGCAGCCCAAACCGGCTCGACAGGATCAGAAGCGTACTCAAACCGCTGAGGAACCCCGTCCTGCAAAGCCTGAGCAATCGGCTCCATCGACGGAGAAGGCATCAGAAGCCTAATTGGGTGTATGGGTTGGCAATCGGTGGGTTGGGCTGTCTGACAGCGTGCACACAGCCGGCTATTTATGACCAGTTTCAGTCCATCGAGGGGAAGGTATGGGACAAGGATAAGGTGTATTATTTTACCTTCATGATCGAAGATAATCATATTCCTTACGACTTGACGTTGGCCGTACGTAATAACAACATGTATCCCTACCAGAATCTATGGTTGTTTTGCGACGAGGAGCCACCGATTGGCGACCTCAAACGAGACACGGTGGAGTATATGTTGGCGGATGACTTCGGGAAATGGTATGGACATGGCATCTCGCTTTTCCTCTCTACCTTCCCGATCCGAACGAACTACTATTTCCCCTATGCGGGGCAATATACCTTTAGCTTTCGGCAGGGGATGCGTAACGACCATTTAGGGGGTATCCAAGAGATAGGTTTGCATGTTGCCCCCTCGAAGGTTAGCGCTCCTTCCGAGAAGCGTCCAAGCGCAAAAAGATAAATAGCAGGGTGGTGAATCCCCAGAGCGAGGAGCCACCGTAGCTGAAAAAGGGTAGGGGAATACCGATCACGGGGGTTAGTCCCGTAACCATGCCCACGTTGATGGCCAGATGGAAAAAGAAGATGGAGGCGACACTGTAACCATAGACTCGTCCGAACACGTTGTCTTGTCGCTCCGCCAAGGTAATCAGACGGAGAATAAATAGGCCAAACAGGAGCAGCACACCCGCTGCTCCGACAAAACCCTGTTCCTCCCCGACGGTGCAGAAGATAAAGTCGGTATCTTGTTCGGGCACGTATTTCAGCTTCGTTTGGGTACCATTCAAGAAGCCTTTGCCAGTCAGCCCGCCTGAGCCAATGGCGATCTTCGATTGATTCACATTATAACCGGCACCACTGGGGTCGTCCTCCAAACCTAACGAGACCTTGATACGCACCTGCTGATGAGGCTCCAAGATGTCGTTGAACACATAATCCACGGAGAAGAGGAAGCCGAGCGAACCAATGGCGAAGAGGGCGATCAATACGTAGTGCCACACCCAATGATGGAACGAGAGGTAAAGCAAATAACCCACGAAGAGAAGCACTAAGCCAATTGAGAGCCATGCGAAATTGACCGGTTGAAAGAGGGAGACTACATAGCCGATGCCAAAGACCGTAACGGTTGCCCCAGCCATGAGCTTCAAGGCGAAACGATCTTTTCGTTCGATCCAGACCAATGCCATGGTGATCAGTCCGATGAGGCAGGCTACGATGAATTGCCCCAAAGCTGTCTCACCCACGAAGACATCCGCATACTTCATGCCGGTCACAAAAAAGAGCACCGCACAGACACCGATCAGCAAGATGTAACCGCTCATGCCTTCTCGATAGAGCATCAAGAAGAATGCGAAATAGACCAATGCCGAACCGGTCTCGCGCTGCAACAGGATGCAGATCATAGGCAAGAAAATCAGCAACAAGACCCATGAGAAGTTTTTTAAGGTGGTCAGCTGGAAGCCATAGCCTCCCATAAACTTGGCCACAGCCAAGGCCGTGGCGAACTTGGCTAACTCTGCCGGCTGAAAGCGGAGAGAGCCAATGACCAACCAGGAATGGGACCCTTTGATGTTGGGGGCGACAAAAATCGTCACGATCAGCAGCGCCAATACAGCCGCATAGATCAGGTAGGCGAAGATCTCGAAGAAGTCACTCTCTAACATCAAGATCACGAAAATGATCGCCACGGAGGTGGCTATCCAGATCAACTGCATACCCGGTCGTCCAGAAGGATCGAAAAAACTCACGTCGTCAAAGGCGTAGCTGGCTCCGCAGATGCTGAACCAACCGGCTATGACCATCAGCGTGTAGAGCAAGATGGTGAACCAATCGACCGATTTCCATATCTCTGTTTTCCTATAACGCATTGTTTGGCAAAATTACAGTGTTTGCGATAGCCTCCTCCAAGGCTTGGTCAGCCTCGCTAATTTCCCCTTTCAGGTATTTCTCCAACATCAATTTGCCGATAGGCACCGCATAGGTGGCACCAAATCCGGCATTCTCCACAAAGACGGAGATCGCTACCTTTGCATTGTGGTAAGGGGCGAAACCCATGAAGATGGAGTGATCCTTACCGTGAGGGTTCTCCGCTGTACCGGTCTTGCCACATACCTCGATGTCGGGCAAGGCGGCTCCTCGACAGGTAGCTCCCCAAGCGGTTCCCTCTACCGCTCCTCGCATACCTTCCGCTACATAGTTGTAGTATTGCGACTGGATGGTGGGGTAACGTCGTTGGGTGTAGAGCGTATCTAATGGGGTATCTTGAATCTCCTTCACGACATGCGGGGTGATGAAATAGCCCCGATTGGCAATCGTGGCAGCTAAGTTGCATATCTGCAAGGGAGTTGCCAAGATCTCGCCCTGTCCAATAGCGATGGAGATGACGGTGCTGGAGTTCCAACGGCCTCGATAGTATTTATCGTAAAACTTGCTATTGGGCACGAAACCGCGTTTCTCGCCCGGTAGATCGACACCCAATTTATAGCCATAACCCATCGAAACCAGGTGGTCTTTCCAGACATCGAAGGCCTCCTGTACGGTGGGGTAGCGTTTTCGGCTGTCAATCATATCGTGTAATCCCCAAGGGAAGAAGGAGTTGCAGGAGGTGGCCAAGGCTCCCACTAATGGCAATGGCGAAGGGTGGCCGTGACAAGCCGGCTTTCCTCCACGGTACGTATAACCATGTGCGCAGGTGTAGGTGGTTTCTGGGGTAATCACGCCCTCTTGCAAGAAAATCAACCCTTGTGTGGGCTTAAAGGTAGAACCTGGCGGATATTGTGCCATCAACGGACGGTTGAAGAGCGGCTTCAGAGGATCTTTTTGCAAGACAGCATAGTTTTTGCCACGCTGACGACCGATCAAGATACTGGGGTCGTAGGTGGGTGAGGAGACCATGCAAAGAATCTCGCCTGTCTCCGGCTCAATCATTACGATACCGCCTAACTTGTTTTTCATCAGCTTTTCACCGTATGCTTGCAGCTCCATGTCGATGGACAGCTTTAAGTTCTTGCCCGATTCGGGGGGTACATCATGTTTGCCCTCCTCATAACGCCCTTTGATACGTCCGTGCGCGTCACGCAGCAAGATCTCCACGCCTTTTACGCCACGGAGGTAGGTCTCATAGGATTGCTCAATGCCTGTTCTTCCGGAGTAGTCGCCTTGTGTGTAATAGGGATCGTTCTCGATGTCTTTGCGATTGACCTCGCCAATGTTTCCTAATACCAAGGCCGCATTCGGATATTCGTATTGTCGGATCGTGCGATTTTGGATGTAAAAACCAGGGAATTTATAGAGCTTCTCTTGGAGCACGCCATATTCTTGTGCGGACAGCTGGTTCATGAAGAGTTGGGGCACATACGAGGAATAGCCGGGGTTTAATCGCCGGTTCTTGATGTCGGCAATGCGCTTCACGAATTGCTCTTTCGTGATGCCCAGTATCTGGCAGAAGTCCAGTGTGTCAAAAGGCTGTATCTCTCGCATTACCAGCATGACATCGTATGCCGGTTGATTATACACCAATAAACGCCCTGTGCGGTCATACATCATGCCGCGAGAGGGGTAGAGCGTCTTCTTCAAGAAAGCGTTGCTATCTGCCCATGCTTTGTAATCGTTCTCCACAACCTGCAAGAAGAACAGGCGCAAGATGAAGATCAATACCAATGCGACCACTGCGCCGCCTAACACAAAGCGTCGCGATTCCAGCTCAAACTTTGTCTTATTCTCCAATTTTCTGCACGTCTATCAGATTCAACGCCTCCACTGTACAGATCAAAAGTGTGGTCAGAAGCACACTCGAAAAGATACGCACGGCTAAGAAAAGCGGGTCAAACAGGGTTAACGACTCGATCAAGAACAAAGCCGTGTGATGCAATACCACAAACGTCAGCACAAAACGGAAGAAACCGCCGTAGCCGAACGTCCGATAGGAGGGATAGATCCCTTCTGGAAGATCCTTTCCCATATACATCTGAATCAATCCCTCTCGCCAGAAACCCGCCAACGTGCAGGCGAAAGCATGCATTCCGGGTGTATTGCTGAATACATCGACCAGCAAACCCGCTAAGAAGGCCAGGAACAATTGTTCCGAACGAGACTCGCCAACGGGTAATTTCAGAATGATATACAGATATAAGAAAGGCGTAGCAATGCGCATGAAGTGGATGTTGTTCAGGATGAGTACCTGAATCAACACAAACACCACAAAATAGATCGCACTGCGTAATATATGGTTAATCATTTTTCTTCGCCTCTTTCTCTACCTCCAACTGCTCTTGTTGAAGGAAATTTTTGATAATCCGAACATGATTCAACGCTTGGAAGTCCGTTGCCAAGCGTACCTGCAACGCATAGAAGTTATCGTCGTGTTGCTTCTCATAATCCTCCACGATGCCCACAATCAAGCCCGCTGGGAAAACGGCTGAATAGCCACTGGTCACGATCGTATCGCCTCGTTGGAACTCCACATGACGTGGAAGCTCCTCCAGTGTGGCATAACGTGTATTGTGCCCATTCCAACTCAATGAGCCAAAGTAACTGCTCCCCAATACCTTGCAACTCAGCCGCAACTTGGGGTTAAGCAAAGGAATAATCACGGAGAAATGGTCTGACACGGTAGAGACAATGCCTACTACACCTCGCTCGGAGACTACTCCCATATCTGGGGTAATCCCATCTTTTCGACCTTTATTGACCGTGATATAATTGGACAAGTGGACTACACTGTTGTTCACCACTTGTGCCACTACAAAAGAATAGGGGAAACGTTCTGTGGAATCTGCTGCGAACCCCTTAAATAGCACTGTGTCGGCCATGAAAGCGTCCAGCTGATCTTGCAAGTCAAGCACTTGAGACTCTAATTGCCCGTTGCGCTCCAGCAATTCCTTGTTGATCTCCCGAAGGTGCATGTAAGAGATCACCTCCCCTGAGACGGCTGAAAGACGTCCGGCTACCACATTCGCTGAGCTAAACAGCACGTTACGTTGATAAGCGTTGTTGCGATAGATCAACGTCAACGAGAAAGCTAACAGCACCATAAACAGGAACCAATGCCTTTTCCCAACCAGAAACTCCAGTAGCTTGCGCACACTCCCCCTCCTCATTTATGATTTATAATTTCTAATGTATAGTCGTGTGAGTACCACGCCAACTATAATCAGAAATCATAAACCAGAAATACATTCATCGGATTAAGAAATTGAATTTCTCGATATTCTTCAAGGCGACACCCGTACCCTTCGCTACCGCATGGAGCGGATCCTCGGCGATGTGGAATTGGATGTTCATCTTGTCACGTAAACGCTTATCCAAGCCACGCAGCATAGCTCCACCACCCGCTAAATAGATGCCGTTCTTCACGATGTCGGCATACAACTCAGGAGGAGTTTGCTCCAATGCGCTCAAGATGGCTGCCTCGATCTTCGAAATCGACTTATCTAAACAGTGTGCGATCTCCTGGTAAGAAACCGCTACCTCCATGGGAAGCGCTGTCATCTGGTTCGGACCATGCACGACGTAATCCTCCGGTGCCTCGTCCAAGACCGTCAAGGCTGAACCCACGTTGATCTTGATACGCTCTGCCATGCGCTCACTCACCTTCACGTTGTGTTGGCGACGCATGTACTCCACGATATCAGCTGTCAGGTCATCACCTGCCATACGGATAGACTTGTTGGAGACAATACCGCCTAAGGAGATCACGGCAATCTCCGTCGTTCCACCACCTATATCTACGATCATGTTGCCTTCCGGGGCTAAAACGTCAATACCCACACCAATTGCCGCAGCCATCGGCTCGAATACCATATAAACATCTCGGCCTCCAGCATGTTCCGCGGAGTCACGTACGGCACGGATCTCCACCTCCGTACTACCTGAAGGAATACCAATGACCATGCGTAAAGAGGGAGCAAACCATCTACGCTTGCTGCTTGCCATCTTGATCAAGCCACGCATCATCTGCTCAGCCGCATAGAAGTCGGCGATCACACCCTCACGCAAGGGTCTGACCGTCCGAATATTCTTATGCGTCTTCTCATACATTTCTCGGGCAATACTACCGACAGCCAATACCTTGTCTGTGCGTGCATCCAAGGCGACTACCGAGGGCTCGTCCACCACGATCTTATCATTGCAGGTAATGATCGTGTTGGCTGTGCCCAAATCCATTGCGATCTCTTGTGTAAAAGAAAACAATCCCATTCTTCTTTCCTTAAATATATATGTTTAGTGTTTGAAATGACGTACACCTGTCTTCACCATGGCAATGTCATGCTGGTTGCAATACTCAACAGACAACTTGTCGTTGATAGAACCCGCCGGCTGAATGACTGCCGTGATGCCAGCTTGGTCGGCGATCTCCACACAATCAGGGAAGGGGAAGAAGGCATCTGATGCCATCACCGCACCCTTCAAATCAAAGCCAAATGATTTCGCCTTCTCGATAGCCTGTTTTAAGGAATCAACACGTGATGTCTGTCCTACGCCACTGGCACACAGCTGCTTGTTCTTAGCCAATGTGATGGCATTGCTCTTGCTGTGCTTAACGATCTTGTTAGCGAAAAGCAGATCCTCGATCTCAGCGGCGGTCGGACGTTTGTCTGACATAGGCTCCAGATCAGCCTCCACTTGAATGCTCAAGTCTTTTTGTTGCATCAGCACACCGTTCAGCAATGAGCGGAACTGTATCGGGCAGGTCTTGCACTCCTTACGAACCAAGATGATGCGGTTCTTCTTCTGTTGCAACACCTCTAATGCCTCAGGCTCGTAGGCCGGAGCGATGATCACCTCGAAGAAGATCTTATGAATCTCCTCGGCTACCTCCTTCGTGATCGTCGTGTTCGTTACCAAAATACCACCGAATGCGGATACAGGATCACCAGCCAACGCATCCTTCCAAGCCGCTAACACCGTGCTGCGAGAAGCGATACCGCAAGCGTTGTTATGCTTCAAGATCGCGAATGTCAATTCATCAAACTCATCAATCAAACTTACTGCGGCATCAATGTCCAGCAGGTTGTTGTAAGAGATCTCCTTTCCGTGGATTTGCTCGAACATCTCGTTGAACTTACCATAGAACTTACCTGCTTGGTGAGGATTCTCGCCATAGCGCAAGTGCATGGGGCTATCTACCGCCGCACGGAAGTGTGAACCTTGACGATCATCGAAATAATTGAAGATTGCGCTGTCATAACCGGAAGAAACAGCGAACGCCTCCTTTGCGAACCACTTACGATCCTCTAAAGTGGTCTCTGCACCCTTCTCGTTCAACAGCTGCAACAGTGGCTGATACTGTGCCTTAGAAGCCACGATCACCACATCCTTGAAATTCTTGGCAGCCGCACGGATTAAGGAGATGCCGCCTATATCTATTTTCTCAATAATAGCCTGCTCGTCTGCACCAGATGCGACGGTCTCCTCAAAAGGATACAAATCAACGATGACCAGGTCAATCTCGGGAATCTCATATTCCGCCAATTGCTGTTGGTCTGTCTCGTTATCACGACGCGCTAAAATACCTCCAAAGACTTTCGGATGCAGCGTCTTCACACGTCCACCCAAGATCGAGGGATAGGTTGTCAAATCCTCTACCGCATCGCACGGCAAGCCCAACGACTCAATAAATGATTGTGTACCACCTGTTGATACGAAGCTAACTCCCTCGTTATGTAGTTTTTTTAAGATCTCATCCAGCCCGTCTTTGTGAAAAACAGAGACCAGGGCACGCTTAATACGTTTCGTTGCAACCATCTTTTTCTGTTTACGTTTATGTTATAGAGCACAAAAGTAGTATTTATTTCCCAATCCATAGCGATATTTCGGGAAAATATGTTATTGAGCACACGGCTCTTTCATTTACAATAGGCTTGGCCATTCAAAAATGCTGTTATTTTATAGCGAGTATCCAGGAAGGAGATTTTCTTGCACGTGTATGATTTCTTGTCGGATTTCATAGTTTGGGAATACAATTCCAAAAACCTATTAAGTATCTTGACACACCAACTGGGACAATTGGAGAAAATGAGATCCACCCAATTGGGAAAAGAGAGTAGTCTCTTCGTTCGGATCGGCAATAGTCTCATCATAAACAGTTCCTTCATCTATTATACCATGATCGAGAAGCAGAAGCTGACACTTTCTGACGTAGAGCGATTTGATTATTCAGAAACCGCCTCGAAGGAGGCCTTAAAACAGTTGAAGGAGCTGATAGAAAAGGAGGATTAGCAGATATGTCAAAGAGACCCCACAATCATCGTATGT
>CAMGEM010000088.1 GCA_946055095.1 uncultured Parabacteroides sp.
CAAGTGCGTCTGTTTGGCTTGAAGACAGGTGATGTGGTGGAGGGTACGATTCGTCCGCCGAAAGAGGGTGAGAAATACTTCCCCTTGGTGAAGGTGAATACAATCAATGGTCGTTTGCCGGAGGAGGTGCGCGATCGTGTGCCCTTCGATCACTTGACTCCGCTCTTCCCGGATGAGAAGTTTATGCTGACCGAACGCAAGGCACCGAAAGTATATGATCAGATTGCGGTGCGGGTAGTGGATCTGTTCTCGCCGATTGGTAAGGGGCAACGTGGTTTGATCGTGGCGCAGCCCAAGACGGGTAAGACGATGTTGCTGAAGGATATTGCCAATGCGATCGCTTATAATCATCCGGAGGTTTATATGATTGTCTTGTTGATCGATGAGCGTCCGGAGGAGGTGACTGATATGGCTCGTAGCGTGGATGCGGAGGTGATTGCCTCTACGTTCGATGAGCCAGCGGAGCGCCACGTGAAGATTGCGGAGATCGTGTTGAACAAGGCGAAGCGTATGGTGGAGTGTGGGCACGATGTGGTGATCCTGCTGGATTCGATCACCCGTTTGGCTCGTGCTTATAATACGGTGCAGCCGGCTTCGGGTAAGGTGTTGTCTGGAGGTGTGGATGCCAATGCGTTGCAAAAGCCGAAGCGCTTCTTTGGTGCGGCTCGTAACATCGAGAATGGAGGTAGCTTGACGATCTTGGCAACAGCTTTGACGGAGACCGGCTCGAAGATGGATGATGTGATCTTCGAGGAGTTCAAGGGTACGGGTAACATGGAGCTGCAGCTGGATCGTAAGCTGGCGAATAAGCGCGTTTATCCGGCTGTCGATATCACAGCTTCCAGCACCCGTAGAGACGATCTGTTACAGGACGAGGTCACACGCAACCGTATGTGGATCTTGCGTAAGTATTTGTCGGATATGAACTCTTTAGAGGCTATGGAGTTCGTGAAGAAGCAGATGGAGCAGACCCAAGACAACATGGAGTTCTTGGCCTCCATGAATGGATAAGGGGTAACATCCGTTTCCTGTCCCCCATAAACCAGAAAACCTCCACTATCTGATCCCAATCGATGGTGGAGGTTTTCTGCGTTTGTTGAGGGGAAAACTTACTCTGTTTTCTTCGCACGGCGTGGCGTGCGACCGCTTGATTTCCCTTTTGAGGATGATCCAGTGGATCCTTTTCCTTTCCCTCGGCTACTGCCACCGCCTCGTCTTGGGGTATTCTTCTCAGGCTCGTAAAGCGGAACCTCACCGATTTGGGGGTCAACAGGAATCTTGTAAATATCCTTGTCCAAGAATTTCTCGATGTGGTGGAAAGCGGCCTGTTCGTTTACACCCACGAAAGTGATCGCCAATCCCTCCCCGTTGGTGCCTCTGGCGGTACGACCAATGCGGTGCACGTAATCCTCTGGGTCATGGGGAATGTCAAAATTGATCACCAACTTGATGTCGTTGATGTCGATACCACGAGAGACGACATCCGTAGCCACCAATATATCTACATGTCCGCTCTTGAACTCCTTCATGACCTCTTCCCGTTGGCTCTGCTCCAGATCGGAGTGCATGGCCGCTACGTTGAACTTCATACGCCGGAGGGTAGTGGTCAACTCCTTGACCTTCATCTTTGAGGAGGAGAAAATGATGACTCGTTGGGGATGACTCTCCACGAAAAGCCTCTCCAAGATCTTGAGCTTCTGCATATCATAGCAAATATAGGCGGTTTGCATGATCGACTCTGGCGGGCGGGAGATGGCGATTTGCACCTCTTCGGGGTCTTTCAGGATAGACTGTGCCAATGTCCGTATTTTCGGAGGCATAGTGGCCGAGAACATGATGGTTTGGCAGTTGGCGGGCAGCTGCTTATACACCTGCATGATGTCATCGTAGAACCCCATGTCGAGCATACGGTCTGCCTCGTCTAAGACGAAGAAGGAGACTTTCGAGAGATCGACCGTACCTAATTTAATATGTGAGAGCAAACGCCCCGGCGTGGCGATTACGATGTCGGCACCCAACTCCATGCCTCGTTTTTGCTGTTCCCAAGTGATGCCATCCGTGCCACCGTAAACAGCCACGGCGGAAATGCCGGGTATAAAATAGGTAAATCCTTGTATCTGTTGATCAATCTGTTGAGCTAATTCTCGGGTAGGAGCCATGATCACCGCATTGACCGCGTCTTTGGGGAAGCTGTAGCGGCTCAGCTCACTGATGATTGGCAAGACGTACGCCGCTGTCTTACCCGTGCCGGTTTGTGCGCAGGCGATGATGTCTTTGCCCTCCAAAATAATGGGGATGGTCAATGCCTGCACAGGCGTTGTCTCCTCGAAGTTCATGTCGTAAAGTCCGTCTAAGACGGCATCTTCCAAGTCTAATTCATCAAATCTCATCTGTTTCTTTTAATTTACGGTTCAAGATAGCGCCACAGGACATGCCTCTTTTTTTACCAGGTCAGGTAATGCTCGAAGGTGAGCGACTCAAAATGGGGAATGACCTCGTGAACCAACGGACGCAGTTGCTCGGCGGGATTGGTGGTGCTGAGTCCAATCACACGCATACCGGCTGCCCTGCCCGCTTTGATGCCATTGAAGGAATCTTCAAAGACCAAGCAATGAGCCGGGTCTTCGTGCAGATCCTCGGCTGCCAATAGGTAACACATGGGATCGGGCTTGCCTTGGGTGATCCGATCAGCGGTGACTACCGTGTCAAAAAGGCCATCCAACTGGAGCAATTCAAAGGCTCGTTTGATTTTCAAGTCGTCGGAGCTGGTGACCAAACCTGTTCGGATCCCTTTAGCCTTTAGGAGGTGCAGAAACGCCAAGGCTCCCTTTACCGGTGGCATAGGCAGTGTATGATCGAAGTGGTTCGACTCTTGGATGACCATCTCCTGGAACTCCTTGGAATAGGTAGAGAAATAGTTCTCGATGATATTGGGGAGTGTCGTCCCCTTGATCAGTTGGTTGAAGTTTTCTATCCCTAATCCGTAGCGTTGGGCAGCCTCTTGCCAGTAGCGATCGTAGATGGGCTCGGTGTCGGCAATGACTCCGTCGAAATCAAACAAGGCGGTTTTGCCCGTTGTGTTTGTGCTTGTCATATCTCTTTTCTTTTTCAAGTGTGGACAAAGATACCAATAAAAAGTTTACCTTTGTGCGGCTAACAGGGTTTATAATCCATATAAAGGTTAAATAAGGGATGAAAGCAGGTTTTGTTTGTACCGCTCTGAGTGCGGTTATTCTATGTGGATGTGCTGGAAATCAGTCACAGAAGGCGACGGATTCGGCGGAGGTAGCATCGGTAGTGATCGAGCAGTCTCCAATCAATCAATTGACGGAGCAAGAGCAGGCGGAGGGCTGGGTGCTGCTATTTGATGGGCAGACCACCCAAGGTTGGCGAGGTGCGCATTTGGATCATTTCCCCGATCACGGTTGGGTCGTGAGAGATGGCGAGCTGGTCGTGCTGGCTGCAGATGGGGGTGAATCGACCAACGGTGGTGATATCGTGACGGAGGAGGAGTATTCCGCTTTTGAGTTCAGTGTTGATTTCAAGATAACCGAGGGTGCGAATAGCGGCATCAAATATTTTGTGACGGAGAAGGAGCAGCAGAAGGGTTCTGCCTACGGTTTGGAGTTCCAGATTTTGGATGACGAGAAGCATCCGGACGCGAAACTCTATACCACCTATCCAGGTAGCCGTACGTTGGCCAGTCTCTATGACTTGAAGAAGAGCGAGCAGGTTCGTTTCAATGGCGTAGGCGAGTGGAATACGGCTGTCGTGAAAGTCTTCCCGAATAATCATGTGGAGCATTGGCTGAATGGCGTGAAGGTGTTGGAGTACGAGCGTTGTAGCCCGGAGTTCCGTGAGTTGGTGAAGGGCAGTAAGTATGCAGATCCGGCTTATCAGGTAGGCGGTGCGTTTGGTGAGGCACCGAAGGGTCATTTGCTGTTGCAGGATCATGGCAACGAGGTGGCTTTCCGCAATATCAAGATTAAACGACTCGCCTGAGGCGGTGGGGCAAACCCGGGAAGTTGTAAATATTAACATTTGCTGTTTCTTAGGTAGGCTGAAAAGCACTACTTTTGCGCACTAAACGTACATGAATGAAGAAGATTGTATTCGTAGGCATACTGATGGCGGTTGTCTTGGCTTCTTGCGGGGAGTATAACAAGATATTAAAGAGTACGGATTATGAGTTGAAATATTCCTATGCGAAGAAGTATTTCAATGAGAAGCAATACGCTAAATCCGCTACCTTGCTGGATGAGCTGGTGACGATATTCAAGGGAACTGCGTATGCGGAGGAGTCGCTTTATCTGTTGGCGCAGAGCTATTACGGACAGAAAGACTATCAGACCGCCTCGCAATATTTCGAGACCTATTACACGACCTATCCCAAAGGTGAGTTCACGGAGCTGGCCCGTTACTATTCCGGTTACGGCCTCTATCTCGATTCGCCCGATCCTCGTTTGGATCAGTCGCAGACCTACAAGGCGATTGAGCAGATGCAGCTCTATTTGGAGTTCTATCCGCAAAGCGAGCGGGCGGCCGAGGCACAGGAGATCCTGTTTCAGCTGCAAGAGAAGTTGGCCTATAAGGAGTTGATGGCCACTCGCCTGTATTTCAATTTGGGAACCTACATGGGCAACAACTACCAATCCAGCGTGATAACGGCGCAGAATGCCTTGAAAGACTATCCCTATTCCAAGTATCGGGAGGAGTTCATGTTCTTGATCATCCGTGCGAAGTATGAGCTGGCGTTGGTCAGTGTGGAGGAGAAGCTGCAAGGTCGTTATCGAGATGTGGTGGATGAGTACTATACCTATGTGAATGAGTATCCGGAAGGACAGTTCCTGAAGCAGGTGACGAAGTACTTTGAATATGCCAACAAGCGAATTACAGATGTATATTAAGCGAAATTAATCAGATAGTAAGAAAAATGGATTACAGAAAAACAAATGCGCCTACCAACACGATCACACGAGATATGATCAAGTTGTGTGACCAGACGGGTAATGTGTATGAGACAGTTGCGATTATCGCAAAACGTGCCAATCAGATTTCCGTAGAGATGAAGCAGGATCTGGAGAAGAAATTGCAGGAGTTCGCTTCGGTCAACGACAATTTGGAGGAGGTTTTTGAGAATCGTGAGCAGATTGAGATTTCTCGTTACTATGAGAAGCTGCCGAAGCCCACGTTGATCGCTGCGAAAGAGTTTGAGGATGGCAAGGTCTATTTTCGCAACCCGGCCAAAGAGAAGAATAACTTATAGTCATGTTACAACGAATACAGACTGTCTATCTGTTGCTGATCGTGGCGCTCACGATCGCAACCCTGTTCTTCCCATTGGCGGTTTTGCAGGCAGGGAACGATCTATTCGCTTTCGATGCCTCAGGTATCAGCACCTTGATGGGAGAACCGGAACTGATTTACCCAACGTGGGGGCTCTTTGCCTTGGCAGCGAGCATCGCGATCGTGGCGTTGGTGACGATCTTCTTGTTCAAGCGTCGTATCTTGCAGATTCGCTTGTGCGTGTTTAATGCGTTGTTGATGTTGGGTTTCTATGGTTTCTTTGCCTATTTAGCCTATCATTTCATGAGCTCCTTCGAGACAATGAGCTTGAGCGTGAAATTTGGTTTGGCATTTCCGTTGATCAATCTGATCCTCGACTACTTGGCCATCCGCAACATAGGGGCGGATGAGGCTTTGGTGCGTTCGTTGGATCGGCTGCGTTAATGTGCTGTTGGCCTGGCCGTGAAACCCTTTCTTTATCAAGTAGCCGCTTTGTTCTATGCCCATTATGGGGCAGAGGTGAACCGTTTGGCGTTTGTATTTCCCAATCGCCGAACGGGTCTTTTTTTTCAGAAATACCTTTCGGAGGTGGCGAAGCGGCCACTTTTTTCTCCCGCTATCTTAACGATCAATGATCTCTTCGTGCGTTTGGCGAAGCGCCAGACGGCCGATCGAATCAGCCTTCTTTTTTTATTGTATAACCATTACATCCGGTTAAGCGGGACGGATGAGTCGTTTGACGATTTTCTCTATTGGGGTGAGCTCTTGTTAAATGATTTTGACGACATCGATAAGTACATGGTTGATGCCCGTCAACTGTTTCGTAACTTGTCTGATTGGAAGGAGATCGAACAGGAATTTGATTACCTTTCCGAGGAGCAGATAGCCGCTATCCGAACCTTTTGGAGTAGTTTCAACCGACGGAGCGAGGCTCCTCATCGTCAGCATTTCATAGCGGTTTGGCAGATCCTGTTTGATTTATATACCCAATTCCGTGAGGCGTTGACCATGGAGGGCAAGGCCTATGAAGGACAGCTGTTTCGTGAGGTGGCCGAGCAAGAGGAGGCCTATCAATTGCCCTATGAGCAGATCGTGTTCGTGGGATTGAATGCGCTTTCCGTGGCGGAGGAACGTTTCCTCGATCGTTTGCGGAAACAGGGGATGGCCGATTTCTATTGGGATACCTGCTCAGCGAAGGTGAGCGATCCGAACAACCGGGCCTCCTATTTCGTGATGCGGAATCAAGAACGTTATCCTTCTCGTTTCTCCCTGCCCGAGGAGCCCCATCAGGAAGCGGAGGTGGAGGTGATCGGTGTGCCTTCGGGTATCGGACAGGCAAAGCAGCTGTATAGCCTGCTGCAAGCCTGGTTCCCGCCTGAAACGGCTTCTGCCGATGAGGCGTTGCGTACGGCGGTCGTTTTGCCGGATGAATCACTGTTAATTCCTGTGTTACATGCGATTCCTTCTGCGATTACCCACATCAATGTGACCATGGGCTATCCGTTGGCGGGTACTCCAATCGCCTCGTTAGTCGAGGCGGTCATGGCCTTGCAGCAGCAGGTGCGATGGATCGATCGGCAACCGAGGTTTTATTATGCGCAGGTTTTACCTTTGTTGAATCACCGTTATCTGTTCGCTACGGATCCGGAGGGTATCTCCGCCTTGGTAAAAGAGATCACGGAGACAAACCGCATCTATGTAGAGCCGGAGTTCTTAGCGAGAACGCCTTTCTTGCAGCAGCTTTTTCAACCCGTGGAGCGAGTGACCGATTTTACCGATTACCTCATCCGTTTCTTGGAGTCCCTGAATGAGCGGTTGACCGAGCGTTCGGAGGATCCCGATGAATCTTTGTCTGAGCGAGGCCAATTAGCGAAGGAGATCGAGCAGGAGTTCATCTTCCATTATTTTGCCACGGTCAATCGGATGCGTGAGGTGATGCGCGACCATGCGGTAGAGATGCGGTTAGATACCTTTTTCCGCCTCTTAAAACGTATGGCCGATCGGGTCACGATCCCTTTTCAGGGAGAGCCGCTCTCCGGCCTGCAGGTTATGGGTGTCTTGGAGACCCGTGCGCTGGATTTTGATCGTTTGATCATTCTCTCTATGAATGAGGGTGTGTTTCCGCAACATAAACCGGCGAATACCTTCATCCCCTATCACCTGCGCCGTGGTTTTGGGCTGCCTACTTATGAGCATCAAGACAGTGTATGGGCCTACCATTTCTATCGGTTGATCGAACGGGCCAAACAGGTCAGCTTGGTCTATGACACCCGAGCGACCGGTCTGCGCAGTGGTGAGGTGAGCCGTTTCGTGCATCAGTTGCGTTACCATTATCAGGTCCCTCTGCGAGACAAACTGGTGGTGTATAAGGTGGCTTCTCAATCTCGCACGCCGTTGGTCATTCCCAAAGATGAGGTGGTGATGCGTCAATTAGCAGCCTATCGTAGGGGAGGTGGGCGAGCACTGTCTGCCAGTGCGATCAATCGTTTCTTGCATTGTCCCCTTCGTTTTTATTGGACTGATTTAGAGGGAATCCGAGAGGAGGATGCTGTTACAGAAACGGTAGAGAGCGATACCTTCGGTAGTATCTTGCATAAGGTGATGGAGTCGCTTTACCAACCCTTTGAGGGGAAAATAGTGACGGCCGATCTGTTGAAAGCGCTGCAGAAAGATGAGGCCTTATTGCGTGGTACGGTGACCCGGGCGTTTGCCTCGGAGTTCTTCAAGACTGATACCATCAAGGAACTACGGGGACAAAACTATTTGAATGGGGAGATTATCCGTAAGTATGTGGAGAAAATCTTGGAGCAAGACAGACGACTCACCCCTTTCACCTATGTGGAGTCGGAAAAGCGAATAGAGGGATGGATCTCTTTGACCGATGGCTCGCAGGTGAGCCTCAAGGGGTTTATAGACCGATTGGATCAAGTTGAGGGAGCCGTGCGCATTATCGACTATAAGACAGGTAATCCCAAGCAGCAGTTCACCCAAGTTGAGCATCTATTCGATCCGGAGGCTAAATCTCGCCCGAAAGAGGTGATGCAGGTGTTTTTTTATAGCTGGATGTATGCGCGTTTGGCCGAGCAACCAGAAACCACCCCCTTGCAACCGGGTATCTATGCCGTGCGCAATCTTTTCAAAGAGACGTTTGATGCGGCGATTGGCTATAAGCCAGACAAAGGGAAGCCAGTGCGAGTAGCGGATTTCCGTCGTTTTTCCGTGCCGTTTGAGGAGGCTTTACGTCATTGTCTCGATCGCCTTTTCGATCCAGCTATCCCTTTCACGCAGGCCACCCATACCGATGGCTGTGCCTATTGCCTGTTCAAAGCGCTCTGTGGGCGGTAAGAAGGGCAACCATTTGCTCCAAGAAGTACTGATCCACCTCATCGAACATGTTGAGTTGATCGCTGTCGATATCCAACACGGCAATGACCTTCCCATCCGCTTTCACCGGCACCACGATCTCCGAGCGAGAGGCGGAGTTGCAGGCGATATGTCCGGGAAAGGCATCTACATCCGGCACGATCACCGTCTCTGCTCGTTCCCAAGCCGTTCCACATACCCCTTTTCCGAAGGCGATACGGGTACAGGCAATCGGCCCTTGGAAAGGACCCAATACCAATTTATCTCCCAGAACCCGATAAAACCCTGTCCAAAAGAAGCCAAATGTCTGTGTCAAAGCTGCTGACAGGTTTGCCATCCCTGCGATCAGGTCGGTCTCTCCCTCCAAAAGAGCGGTCATTTGGGGCAGCAACGTCGCATACCGTTCCGCCTTGTTGCCTGTTGCTATTGTTAATTCTTCTGCCATAAATTCTACACTTATACAACTTGTCGCTGAGTTTTTCGCAAAGGTAGTAAAAAATGAAGTACTATTGATTTGCCAGAGAAGATATACTTCGAGGGCAAAGTAAGTACTACTTCTTCGGGAAAGTAAGCATATCTGCTCTGAAAAAGCGATGCCATTGGTATTTATTCCTATTTAGGAGGCATTTATTCAAATAATTTGCGGTTGTTTACAGAAAACTATGTAACTTTGCAATCTAAATCCAGTTGAGGTGTTATATATCAATATCTCGATTGCAGGGAATAACCATGCGGGGGGATTCTCGCAAGTTGTAAAAGAGATAATACTGATTTGATAAATTCAAAAGTATACGAATATGAAGAATGGTGTTTTTTTGCTCAGTGTATTTTTGTTAGGTTTGCTTTGTGCGGCATGTTCGGCTTCTAAGCGAATTGCCTATTTCCAGGATTTAAAACCTGCTGAGAGTATCATGGAAGTGGCTTACCCTGCAGAGATTCGCATTCAATCGGGTGATCAGTTGAGCATATTGGTGAAAAGTCGTGATCCACAATTGACAGATCTGTTTAATTTGCCTATTATGTCGTCACAGATTGGTCAGAGTTCTCGTTATAGCAATGGCGTAACGAGTTCATCCGGTTCGTCACGTGGAGTTTCAGGTTATACGGTAGATAAGATTGGAGAAATTGATTTTCCTGTCTTGGGTAAGTTGGCAGTAGCTGGTAAGAGTCGCGAAGAGATAGCATCTTTCATCAAATCAGAGTTGATACATAGAAATTTGGTGAAGGATCCGATTGTGACTGTAGAGTATATGAATCTATGTATATCTGTTTTAGGAGAAGTGACCCGTCCTGGTAGATATGCGATTGATCGGGATGAATTGAGCGTCTTGGATGCGATTAGCGTAGCGGG
>CAMGEM010000089.1 GCA_946055095.1 uncultured Parabacteroides sp.
GATTTCTCACTTAGTTTAGATCGACTGACAGCCCCACGCTGAAAGCGATGCCAGTCGTAAGCGGTGAACTGTAGTAGTAGCGCTTCGGCTTGTAGTTAAAAAGGTTGTCGATGGCGGTATTGATGTTTATGCGACGACCTATTTTGTGCTGTAGCATGAGTTTCCAGATCGTATAGCCCTGATCGACATCCTTGCGGCCCGACTGTGGTTTACCTTGGTAGCGGCCTGAAAGGATCGTATTGAGCGAATAGCGTCTTCTAAAATGATGGTCATATCCCACTTTCCAGGTCATCGAGTGGGAGCGAGGCTGGTTGAACTGCGATTGGATCACCTGGCCCGACTCGTGCATCCACGAGTAGTTAAACTTCATCAGGAGACCCATGTCCATCACATAACCCAGACTTACATCCGTACCCCATACCGTGATGCCCTCCTCGTTGAAATAGAGCGAACTGCTCAATGCCTGGTAGGTAGTGCCATTATCGGCATGAAAGCTGTATTTGGTCTCGTCGCCCACACTGTATTTTTCGATGCGAGGATCCTCTTCCATGACCAGATACCCACCATCGGTGTGTGCTGCATCGACCACCCAGTAACGGCCGACCGTAGTGATACGCTTGTCGAAAAGATTGCAGTAGCCCATGAGTGTGAAGCTGTATCGACCATCGAAGAAACGGCCTGTCTGGATGCGCTGCTCCCGTTCGAAGGCCACATTGAAATTATGGCTCTTTTCGGGTTTCAACTCCGGATTGCCAATCAGCATAACGCCCATGTTGCCCATGTCGTAATGCATATACATCTCTTTGAGCGAAGGTGCACGAAACCCACTGGCATAATTGGCTCGGAGTGTGAGCCAAGGGAATTTATAGACCCCGGCCAAACGTTCCGTGAAAGCTTGCTGGGCGGAAGCCGAAAAATAGTCATAGCGCATACTCGCCACCACATTGAGACGGTCGTTGATGTTCCAGTCGAATTGAACATAGCCGTCGATGTTGTTTTGCGCATGGGCTGCATTGTCACGAAACTGATAGGTGGTGAGATAGTCATGCAGGATATCAGCTCCCATCAAGAGGTTGTTTCTGCCCAACGAGTGACTGTAGAGGGCATGCGCCACATGCTGCCTGTTACTGTAGTCGTGGTCGTGCGTACGGGTACCGTCGGGCAGATAGTTTGCCTTATCATATTGGTCGTACGCATACGATAACTCCAGTTTGCGTCCGTAGTTCCATGTATAGGTACCTTTCAGTCCACCGCTGTAGCCATTGAAGCGATAGGCATAGGTGTCGCGTTCGCTGGTGCGATGGAAATAGCTGCCACGGCCCACCAGTGTGAGCCGATCTGACGGATGCCATGTCAGTCGCTCTTTGACATGATAACTCTTCTGACCATAGAGGCGACTCAAGTTTGAGTCGTCATTGAGCACCGACTCATCGTAGGGAAGACCCTGCTCTTTCTTCAATAACTCGAGGGCAATCTCTTCAGGTGTATAGGCTTTTGGCAAGTCAATAGGGTCTATTTGCGTATATTGGAAATGGGTTTGTGTATTCCATTTTCCGCTATTGACCGAAAAGCTGGCCCCATTTCTCCATTCGTTGCCGAAGGTATTGTAGCGCGAATTGATATTTACGCTCCACGGTTCCAAACTCTCGCGACTGATGATATTGATCACACCGCCCACGGCATTCGAACCATAGAGTGCCGACGAGGCTCCCTTCACAATTTCGATGCGGCCTACGTTGTCTAAGTTCATGCGGGTGTAGTCCACATTGTCTAACGTCTCGCCCGCCATCCGTTCGCCATCTACCAGAAAAAGCACGGCATTGCCACCGAAACCACTCATGTTGAGCGATGTCTCCTGGCTCATGGCTAAACCGAATTCCAGGCCTGGAATCTCCTGCGTCAGCATCTCCTGGATGTTGGTGGCATCCGTCATCTTGATCTCTCGATGCGTAATGAGACGTGTCACCACCGGTACATCCTTGAGCGCCTTAGGCGTATGAGAGGCGGTCACGACCACCTGATCCAGTTCGAATGTATGATGGATCGTGTCGAGGTCAGCACGGGATTGTGCCCAAAGACCACTGGTCAGCGTAGAGAGCACTACACTGACCAGGGACGGATAGGAGAATCGATGTGAAAAGAGCATGGTCATAACTTACTTCTTGGTACCCGTAAACTTGTTCGAGAAGTCAAAAGGCATGTTGCCATACTTCATGGTGTAGGTCACAGCCACGGCATTCTTGCTGAACACGGCTGTCAGATTACTCACCGTATAGGCTTTTTCTGCCCCTTGCGCATTGACGACAGTGCCCGTATAGGCATCGAGTTTACCCGTAATGATGTCCCCATTTTGTGTGAGCGTGATGTTCTTCACGGCCAGTGCAGGATAGGTCATAGCTCCACCCGTAACCTCGGGTATGGTCATCTCGATAGCCGATTCAGAGGCTTTCGTAAAGATGTAAGTCGTTGTCGAAGTAAAATCTTCGTTCATGACGGTACTAATCTCCTCGCCGGCATACGAACCTACGACCTGTCCTGAGGTAGCCAACTCAACGACGTCATCGTCATTGCACGAACAAATACCGCATACGATGGTTGCTGCAACCACCATGCTCATCAAAAATTTTTGTATTCTCATAAAGTGATTAAATAATATACAATGAATAATTTCTATTTCTCTGTGCCTATCGTTTGTGTCTTGTAGTCGTACTCCGAACCGTTGGTACTGTGTGGAATACTAAAGATAACCACCATGATCAGGACAGCCAAGGCCACTGCCCATCGGTTGTGCTTCCAACGCATAGAGGCCAGCGCACCCAGGAAAAAGAGGAACGAGATAAGCGTCTTATTGTCGGTCAGATCAGTACCAAACGGGAAGCCTGTCCACCATGGACCAAATGCCACGTGCTGCATGAGCGGACCCAGCATGAAGCCTCCGATGAAGAGGGTCACCACCGTAATCTTCAGCCATTTCTGGTAGGCTTGACCTGTCACGACAAGCAGGAAGGTATAAATGGCAAAGAGCATAGCCGCAAACATGAACAACACGTGCGGTAACAGGATCCCGACCGGCACATCGTTGCGGAAACGAATCACAAGCGGTTCGCTGGCAGGATAGTCCTGGCCATTGACCGTAATGTAATATTGCAGTTTGCCCGCTACGGGTTGAACCGGCAGAACTGCCTGCCATTCGCCCTCGATCCAGCTGAAATCAGCGGTTGTATAAGGATCGTCGGTTGGATAACGACGGTAGTGAATCTCGGCCTTCGCTTCGGCTGGGAGGCCTTTGAGTCGGACAAGTTCATCCTCTTGCACGCCACTTCGTGGCAGTTTGGTCTGATAGAACTCACCATTCATTTCGATCTTCACCCTCTTCGGGTGTGTTGGTCCAGTCATTCGCTGATAGACGCTGATCACCACTGTCATGAGTATGGCGACGAGCCAATAGAGTCTTTTCTTCATTTCTTCGTGGCTTTTAAGTAAACATCAAATTCCTTGATTTCGCCCTCCCGGAGCACCTTCACCTTGACCGTAGTCTCCGGTTCCAGTTCCGAAAGACGTTCCATGTATTCCTCAATATCCTTGATCGACTTGCCATCAATCTCCTGGATAACATCGCCACTACGGATTCCGGCCGCATGGGCAGGCTTGCCGGGCATCACAATGTCAGCACGCAAACCGGGTGTGTTGCTCGAACCTGTCACATCTGGCATCAGCCCCAATGTCACTTTCAATTTGGCATGGCTCATCTTGTCACTGCCAGGTACATGAATGAAGTCGGGGGCTACAGGAAGGTTGGAAATCTCCGTGAGTAACCCTTTGGCATAATCCAGCGTCTGCTGCATACCGTCATAATTGAGCGTGGCCGGTTTGTCATCAGGGGTGTGATATTCCATGTGACCGCCAGTCGTCAAGTAAAGCACTGGGATGTTGGCGGCTACAAAGGCAGCCTGATCGCTTGGACCATAACCATCGGCTGTACAGGTCACATGTAGTTGAGTCTCTTCGGCTACACGTTCCGCCATGGCCTTAAAACTCGAACTGGTACCCGTGCCTGAGACACTGAGGGAATTGTCGCGCATACGTCCCACCATGTCGAGGTTAAGCATCGCCACAATTTGCTTGATATCGGCAGGCAGGTTGATGCGCTTGTCATCACTCTGCTTCATCCACTCCACAAAACTCTTCGAGCCCACGATGCCCTGTTCTTCTGCACCAAAAAAGACAAAGATGAGACTTCGTGGCGAACCCTTTTTCTTGAAATGGCGAGCCAGTTCGAGCAATACGGCATTGCTGCTGGCATTGTCGTCAGCACCTGGATGGACAGCTACCGTGTCCGGACGACGCGAGCCGGAGGCTTGGCCACCCATGCCCAAATGATCGTAATGGGCTCCCACCACTATATACTCGTGTTTTAGTTTGGCATCGTGCCCCGGCAATACGGCCACGATATTGTGCGAGGTGCGTTTCTCTGTTTTACTGAATGTGAAATCCTGATAGTAGCGACTCTGTTTCTCCTTACGGATGGGCTTCATCCCGAGGTCGCGAAGTTTGCTGACCAGGTATTCCGAGGCCAATGTGTCGCCTGCAGTTGCCGGAAAACGTCCTGAAAGTTTCTCCGAAGCAAGGTACTCGACCACCTGTTTCATAGGCTCTTGTCGCTGGGCAAAAACCTCCAAGCTAAGCGATAATGCCATGGAAAGTATGAAATAGCTTCTTCTCATTGTTATGTGTGCGTTAATTTTGGGCGCAAAGTAACAATGATCCTCTTAATGCGACAATCCCCATTTGTAGTGATTTGTGTGTTTCTACATGATAAGAGGCGAACAGCAGGTGAATGTCATTGAATGCGGTTCACATACTCGGAGGGTGAAAGACCCTCCTTTTTCTTGAACAGGCGGCTGAGGTGTTGCGGGTAGGCAAAGCCAAGGTCGTAGGCAACTTCGGTGATGGTTTTGCCAGCGGAGAGGAGGCTTTTCGCTTTCTGCAGGATAAACCGATGGATGTAGTTGATGGCGGTATCGCCTGTGTGTCTTCTCACCAGATCACCCAAATAGCCTGCCGACATGCAGAGCTGGTCTGCGCAATAGGCAACGGTGGGCAGACCCGACTGGAACGGATTCTCTTGCGTATAATAGGCTTCAAGAACCGCATGGAATCGTTGCAGGGTGTCTGCGTTTGCTATCTTTCTCGTCAAGAATTGCCGCTCATAGAATCGTTTGCAATAGTTCAACAGCAGGCTGATATAGTCCACGATGATCGCATCTTGCATTCCGTCACGGTTGCCTTCCAGCTCCTGCTTGATCCGTCGCATGAAGGAGGCAAGAATTTCAAATTCCTCGGAGGAGGTGTGCAAGGCTTCGTTCACGTTGTAGTCGAAGAAGGAAAAACTGCGTATCTCCTTTTCTAAGGATGTGCCATGCAAAAAGTCGGGGTGGAACAGCAATGCCCAACCATCGAGGTCTATGCGTTCTCCATTATCCTCCTTGCCTCCAATCTGGCCGGGGGCCACGCAAATGACCGTTCCCCCATTCCGATAGTCATATTTGCCACATCCATACGTCAGGTCCACCGACAGATGCTCGTGCATGAACACACCATAGACCCCATAGTTGTTCAGGCTATGGCGCACGGGTGAAAGAGCCGCATAGTCGATGATGCCCACGAGCGGATGCTGCTCCTGCTCGCCGACGTACCGGATGTAATCACCCACGTTGCTAACCTTGAGAATCTTGCTCATTCAACCTATGCCGCTTTTATCCGTTGTCGCTACAAAACTAATCATTTTCTTGCAGGTAAAGCCGCTCATCCACAAAAATGGTACTTATCTCCATAATATGGGTAGGAAGGAAGCGACGTTATTGTTGCAATTTTGCATCGTCAAAAGAATAAAAGAGCAATGGATGATGGAATAACTATACCGGAAGGGTTAATCGTTGATGAGGTTGTGCAATATATCGCTAATCGGCATCATATTTCGGTGAAGGATCTTCTCGATGATTATACCACTCAAGAGATCTCTTGTGTAGGTCTTCTGGAAGTCAATGAGATGAATATCATTCGTGACTTGATTCAGATGTATCAAACAAATATAAAGATAATGAAATGAGAATTTTAATTGCAGCAATCCTGTCACTTTTCCTCTTTCTGCTGTGCAACAATCCGCAGAAAGGGGGGATGGACAAACAAAACTATACGAAAATGGAGAAGAAGAATAATTCGAGTATGTGTGCTAAGCAGCCAATGACAGCCGACGGCATTGTCCGTTTGTCGAAGATTGAGGTCTATCCGCAATATCTCGATGAATATATGCAGTATGCCGTAGAGGTGGGAGAAATCTCTTTGCGCACGGAACCCGGTGTGCTGACCATGTATGCCGTGCAGGACAAGGAGAATCCAACTCTTGTAACCATTTTGGAGACTTACGTCAGCCAAGCCGCTTACCAATCACATGTCGCTTCGGCGCATTTCCAGAAATATAAGCAAGGGACGCTGCACATGGTCAAGTCGCTCCAGCTCTGCGACCAGACGCCGTTGAATCCCGCCAATAAGATTGATAACTATATTGAATAATCCCATGAATAGATTCTTATTAATCGTCTTGTCGGTGGTCGGCTTGGTGGCCACCACTGGCGCACAAAACAAGCAAGGTATGAATAAAGTACAGAATTCGAAAACGCTGGTGGCCTATTTCTCGGCTACTGGTACGACAGCCCGTGCGGCTGAAAAGGTGGCGAAAATAACAGGCGGGGAGCTTTATGCGATCACACCTGCCCAAGCCTATACGCCTGCGGATCTTGACTGGAACAATAGCCAGTCGCGTAGCTCGGTAGAGATGAACGACCCAAAGTCGCGTCCTGCCCTCAAAGGCAAAAAGGAAAACATCGCTGACTACGATGTCATTTTCATCGGTTATCCTATCTGGTGGAATCTTGCGCCTCGGATCATCAACACGTTCATTGAAAGCCATGACCTGAAAGGCAAAACCATCATTCCATTCGCCACATCTGGAAGTAGTGCGATCACAGGCAGTGCAGCGGCATTGAAGAAATCCTATCCCGCATTGAATTGGAAAGAGGGACGTCTGCTGAATCGTGCGGATGAGAAAAGTATGCGTGCATGGCTTGACAGGTTGGGATATTAAGCATTTTATTTTCTGATAAAATTTAGACTATGCAAATCAGACACCTAATCGTGCCCGCATTGTTGTGCGGAAGCATTCCTCTTGTGGCACAAACCGCTGCCTCTGATACCCTCAAGACACAGAAAGCTGAAGCAAGCAGTTCGGCCTTTGTGGATGCCGCCAGTGACAGCCGCCCTCGTGAGATCTCTCTCGGACTCCCCACTAACACTGTCGGCTCTGTGCCGATCTTTGAGGATGGCCTTCCCGTCTCCTACTACAACTTCCAGCTTTATCCCTACAAGAGTTGGCACGGAGGTGTGAGCGCGATCAGCAGTGGCAGTATGGCTCCTATGCAAACCGCCATGCGCTATGGCGAGATCGGCTACTATGTGGATGGACAGAACCGAACGGGCAGTGAGCGATTCGAGGGAAGGGCCAGCTACAGCCTCAATCAATATGGCCAGCACAAGGTGGATCTCAACCTCACGGGGCCGCTCGCACGAGGCTGGCAATACAGCCTCTCCACCTATCAGAACTTCGATCGGGCCTCCAACCACATTGCCTTGTATCGCTATCACGACCGCCATCAGTTCTATAAGGGTGCGCTCTCCAAGCTCTTCGCCAACGGAAAGGGAAACATGAGCCTCGTCTATCAATATGTGAACTACCTGATGATCCTGGAGAATTTCGGTCCTTTCGTCTATCACACCGATGGCAGTGTCGATCCATTCGAGGGTTTCAACCTGGGGCATGACAGCTACTTGCCTGCCGACAAGGAGATGACCTACATGGATCTGGAGACGGGAGAGATCAAGCAGCAAAGCTTCACCGACGGCAACCGGGACAAGACGCACCATGCCACCTATCGACTGGACTACACCTTTGACAATGGTATGCAGCTGACCGTGCGCAGCCGACTGAAGGTGGGTCACAGCTATCGCAGCAACCGCAACCTGTCGAGCACAGATCTTGTCGATGCATCGCGGGGTTATACCTATGCGGATGGTACCCCTTTCAGTGGCTATCTGCAACGACGCCATTTGATGCACTTCGATGCCTTCGAGACCTCATGGATGAATCATGCCGAGCTTTCCAAGCAGACGGGTGTGCACGACTGGAGCTTCGGGTTGGACTTCCATCACAATCATGGAGGAACGACTACTTCGTCAGCCGCACTGGCGCATGAAGCAAAGGCTGACCCGAAGTTGCTCTATTACAAGGGAGATCCCTACTACAACTTCAACACCAGCGGTGAGTTCTACACCGGCTACGAGAACAAGGCCGCTGTCTATGCGCATGGTGACTGGCATGCGCATGATCGATTGGCGCTGGAGGGATTCATCCGGTTGGAATATCTGCATCTCAATGGTCACAATGCGGCTGTGTTGCCAGGCGAGGAGACGAACAAACGGCACAGCGGCTTCTCCCTGAAAGAGGGCAAGCTCACCCCTTTTGAAGCGGATTTCCTGAATGGATCGTTAGGCTTGAGCCTCAATTACAAGCTGCTGAGCGGATTGAGCGCCATAGGGGAATATGTGATGACCCGCCAACACACCACGCTTTTCAACTATGGCTCATCTGTTATGCCCAGCACCAAGCCCAGTGACACGCACCTTGTGAGAGCCGGCTTATCCTTGCAAAACAGTTGGTTGAACCTTGTGTCGCAAATGGTCTATATCCAGCAGAACAACAAGAATATGCGTGGCAACTTCAACCATGTGCTCACCGCTCCTGCCCATGGCATGCCCGCAGGTTATACGGAGACGGTGCAACGTACGGCAGTCTATGGCGTGGCCTCTTTGGGTTGGACCACCGATGCCATCGTCAGCCCCTTCTCCGGCTTTGACGTGCATCTGCTTTTCACCTTGCGCAACCCGCAATACCGCAACTTCAGTTTTGCCCCCACCTTCAGCGATGGCGTGACCGAGCAGTATGATTTCTCCGGAAACAACATCACGAACCTCCACAAGCTGGAGCTCAGCATCGATCCCAGCTATACCTTCGGCGATTGGCGTGTCTGGGCACAGGTGCGCTACATCTCGAAGCGCTACATCAACAAGACCAACTCCCTCTTCTTCAAGGGACGTTGGGAGACCTTCGCGGGTGTGGATTATAACCTCAGTGCCAAGGTGAAGCTCTCGCTCAACGTGATCAACCTCTTGAATCAAAAGGGAGTGAGCGGCTTGATCGACTCCGCGGATTTGGTGGAGGATGCCTCCGGCTACGAGAACTATGTGATGGCGGGCACCTTTATCCGTCCTTTCACCGTGGAATTAGGCTGCAAGGTGGAGTTCTGACGCTGCGCAAAGTGAGTGTATATCTCTCTTTATAGATCATGGAATGAGAATTTTTTTACCTTTGCGTAGCGTTACGAAATAGATGGCTTATATATTGGCAGTCCATCCCTCGCTGCTCAGTCAGACGGGCATGGATGCCAATGCCTTGTTCACCACCACCATCCTCTCTGCTGCCATTGCCACGTTGTTGATGGCGTTGTATGCCAAGTTGCCGTTCGCTCTGGCCCCATCCATGGGTGTGAATGCGTTCTTCGTCTATACGATCGTGATGGTTATGGGGTATAGTTGGTCATTTGCGCTCACGGGTCATGCTTCAGGAATAGAAATTGTGTAGAATACAATAAGTGTAGGAGAAAATCACTATATTTGCCCCAGTTATTACTGATATCATGGAGAAAACAGCAG